>JBBRDO010000120.1:0-12927 GCA_038203825.1 Chloroflexia bacterium
GTGTTCCCTGTGGAAGCGCTCAACCCCCTCGGGTGCGGCGATCAATCCCACATACTTAATGCGCTTACATCCCCAATCCTTCAGTATCTTGACAGTGGCGGTGGCCGAACCGGCCGTTGCCAGCATGGGGTCGAGCACAAAGCAGAGATCTACAGTTACCTGGTTGGGCAGCTTGTTATAGTATTCAACAGGTAGCAGCGTGCGGTGATCCCTGTACAGCCCTATATGCCAGACCTGCGCGGTCGGGATCATATCCAGCGCCGAGTCCACCATGCCTACCCCCGCCCGTAAAATCGGCGCGAACCCGATCCTGTCGGCCAGTTCCCTTCCCTTTATCCGCGCAAGTGGTGTCTCCACGTCCACCTCCACGGTTTCAAGGTCCTGTGTGGCCTCGTAAAGCAAGAGGCTGGTGATTTCACGCACCACCTCGCGGAACTTCTTCGGCTCGGTATCGACCGACCGCATCAGCGCCAGCTTGTGCTGTATCAATGGGTGGTTGGATACAAATACGTTCTCCATATCCCTCCCTCGGGCCGAGTCGTAGATCGTAAGTCGGTGCAACCAACGACGTATGCCGCATGACTTATGATCTACGACTTACGATCTACGACTCTCTCGATCCCCGGCACGCCGAACCGTGCGCACATATCCTTCACTTCGCTGCGCACCCGCTCCAGCAATGCCTCGTCTTCCGGCGAGTGCAATACGTCGCCGATCAAACGGGCAATCGTGTCCATCTCAGCCTCGCGGAAGCCGCGAGTGGTCACAGCCGGTGTGCCGACCCTTATGCCGCTGGCCTTCGCGGGCGGCTGCGGATCGTATGGGATGGCGTTCTTGTTGACCGTGATCCCTACCGCGTCAAGCGCGCTCTCGGCCTGTTTGCCCGTAATTCCCAGTGGGCTAACGTCCACGAGCACAAGGTGATTGTCGGTCCCGCCCGACACCAACCGCAAGCCCGCCGCTTCCAATCCGGTCGCCAATCTCTGCGCGTTCTTCACAATCTGCTTCTGGTACTCCGTGAACGAAGGCTGCAGCGCCTCGTGGAACGCGACAGCTTTAGCGGCGATAACATGCATGAGCGGCCCGCCCTGAATCCCCGGAAAGACGCTTCTGTCAACGTCCTTGGCATACTGCGGTTTGCACAGGATCATGCCGCCTCTTGGACCCCGCAAGGTCTTGTGCGTGGTGGTTGTCACAAAGTCGGCGTAGGGCACAGGCGTTGGGTGTATGCCTGCCGCCACCAGCCCCGCGATGTGCGCCATATCTACCATGAGCATCGCACCCACCGAGTCGGCGATCTGCTTGCATCGCGCAAAGTCGAAAATGCGCGAATAGGCGCTTGCCCCCACCACCAGCATCTTGGGCTTTACCTCCAGCGTTTGCTCCTGTAGCGCGTCGTAGTTAATCCGCTCGCTCTCCCTGTCGACTCCGTATGCGCTGGCCTCATATAGCTTGCCTGAGAAGTTGATGCTGTAGCCGTGCGTCAGGTGCCCGCCGAACGCCAACCCCATCCCCAGTATGCGATCTCCCGGGTTGAGCACAGCCATGTACACTGCCATGTTCGCCTGTGCGCCCGAATGCGGTTGTACGTTCACGTGGTCGGCTCCGAACAACTGCTTGGCCCGGTCGATCGCCAGGTTCTCCGCCACGTCCACGTACTCGCACCCACCGTAATAGCGTTTGCCGGGGTAGCCTTCAGCGTACTTGTTGGTAAGCACCGATCCTTGAGCTTCCAGCACCGCTCGGCTAACATAGTTCTCTGACGCAATCAGTTCGATCTTGTCGTGCTGACGGCGTTTCTCATCCTCGATAGCCTGCCACAGTTGCGGGTCGACCTCGTGAAGTGGTGCGTTGCCTGTGCTCTGCGCGCTCGCTGTATGATCATCTTGCTCTTGCGCGTCTAATGGAAGAGGGGTATACATTGTTGGTACTCCTGAACGGCTACTGAAATATGTGGCTTTCTGGTTCCTGAATTATACACTGTGGACAACCCCGGCGCTACAAAACGTCGCCCACTCTGACCGGCTCAGAGGGTACGGGGTACTTTTGTCTCACATAGAGTATTAGCCCAAAAATACCTCCATGCGTAACCCTTCAACTAGCCCTTTGGTACGTTAATGCACAGAGAAAGGAATGATATAATGACTGAGAGGAAACTGGCCTCAGAAGGCCGGCTTGAACAACTGAATAATGGAGAGGGCCGTGTCATGAGTGTGCTTGTGACAGGTGGTGCAGGCTACATCGGTAGCGTGGCTGTAGAGCAGTTGTGCGACGCAGGACATCAGGTCGTTGTGTATGACAACCTGTACAAAGGCCATAAAGGAGCGGTTGACCCCAGAGCGCACTTCGTAGAAGGTGACCTGGCCGATCTGCCTCTGCTGGAAGAAACCTTGCGCTCGCATAAAGTAGATGCGGTTATGCACTTCGCGGCTCACTCACTAGTGGGCGAGTCAATGGAGAACCCGGTCAAATACTTTGACAACAATGTGTCCGCCAGTCTGAACCTGGTGGAAGCAATGGAGCAAGTGGGGGTTAACATACTCGTCTTTTCTTCGTCTGCGGCCACCTATGGAATGCCCAAAGGCAATATCATCAGCGAGACAGATCCGCAAGAGCCGATAAACCCTTACGGCGCGTCAAAGCTCATGTTCGAGCAAATGCTGCAATGGCTCAATTCGCTCAAAGGCTTGAAATACGTTTCACTGCGCTATTTCAACGCTGCCGGAGCCTCTGAGAAGTATGGTGAGGTACACGATCCCGAAACCCATCTGATACCGATCGTTTTGCAGGTTGCACTGGGCCAACGCGCATTCGTTCAAATCTTTGGAGACGACTATCCAACGCCCGATGGCACCGCTATTCGCGACTACATACATGTTATCGACCTCGCAAACGCGCACTTGCTAGCTCTCAACTGGCTCAGCGAAGGCGGCGAAAGTGGGGCTTTCAATCTTGGCAACAGCGAGGGTTTCTCGGTCAAGCAGGTGATAGAAACGGCACGCGAAGTAACAGGACACCCGATACCGGCCCAGATGGGTCCTCGAAGAGCAGGCGACCCTCCCGTGCTGGTCGCATCATCAGAAAAGATAGTCGCAAAGCTGGGCTGGCAGCCACAATACCCTCACCTGAAAGAGATAATAAGCACCGCCTGGGACTGGCATAGCCGCTACCCACTCGGTTATGACGAATAATGCTTACCCGTATTATCACGACAACTGACACGCGAACTGGAGTTTTACAACATGGCAAGAGAGCTTTCCTTCGCAGAACGTTTCGGCCGAGAGCCGAGTGTATTGGTACGTTCGCCGGGCCGAGTCAATCTGATCGGTGAACACACCGACTACAACCTGGGTTACGTGCTGCCTATGGCGATAGACAGGTACACCAAGCTGGCTGCTGCCCCTTGTGATGATAGGAAACTCAATATCTATTCCGAGACCATGGCCGAGGGCATAGAGATCGATCTCGAGAATCCCGTTGGCCTCATGGGTGAAACCCAGGACTGGGGCAATTATGCGCGCGGCGTGGCCTGGTGGTTGCAAGAGCACGACTATGAACCCACTGGCGCCGATATCCTGATCTGGGGTGACCTGCCCATTGGCGCGGGTCTTTCGTCTTCGGCATCCCTGGTGCTTGGCCTCATGGCTGCTCTTTCGTCTCTGTCCGGCTGGAGCATTCCCCGCGCAGAAATGGCACGCGCCGCCCAGAAGGTCGAGAACGATTTCATTGGCCTCCCTGTGGGTATCATGGACCCACTCGCTATCGTAATGTGCCAGGCTCGGACTGCCTTGCTGATAGACTGTCGCTCGCTCGCTACCAGTAACGTGCCGCTCAAACTGGAAGAACACGGCCTGTCGCTGGTGGTGGTCAACAGCGGAATGAGCCGTGACCTGTCCGACTCCGGATACTCTCGCCGCCGACGCGAATGCGAGGCCGCCCTGGGTGCCATGCGCGTTATAACTTACAACCTCGATCTCGAGTCTCTGCGCGACGTGAACAGCGCCATGCTGCAAAAGCACGGCAGCAAGCTCTACCCCACCCTGTTTAAGCGAGCACACCACGTCATAACCGAGAACGAGCGCGTGCTCAAAACCGTATCGGCCCTCCATGAAGAAGACTACGAAGAAGTAGGACGCCTGATGAACGAATCGCACACCAGCCTGCGGCAGGACTTCGAAGTAAGCAATCCCTTCATGGACAGGCTTGTAGACCTCGCCCACGAAACCCCTGGCGTGCTGGGCGCAAGGCTAACAGGCGGCGGCTTCGGCGGTGCCACTGTCAACCTTCTCCGCACTGATGCCCTCCGCGACTTCAACCGCAACGTGGTTCGCCGCTACAACGAAGAAACCTCCCTTGCAGCCACCGTCTTCGCAGTAAGACCCGTAGGCGGCCTGGAAGTCGAACGCCTCGCCTCCTAGCGCCTCCTCCGAATTACACCGCAACCCCTCTTCCATCTCAGGGAGAGGGGTTCTTTGTACCCCACTAACAACGAGGTGTAGCAGACCGCGCCCCCGCCAGGGGCTTCGGGAATCCCCAGCCCTCATCCCAGCCTCCCCACTCATAGAGGAGGTGCAGGGGTCCTCCCCTGCCGGGGTTCCAAGGGTGTTCCCTGGCCACGTCCCTCCCTCCTAACCTCCCAACTACAAGGGAGGTGCAGGGGTTCTCCCCTGCCGGGGCTTGGGGGTGCCCCCCAAATACTTTGCTACGTAATTACTCCCCGCCCTTCAGGGAGGCTCTGGGGTGGGTCTTCCCTTGCTCTAATCTAAAGGGCAGCCTTCCCAGCCAAAAGGAGGTGCAGGAGTACCCTCCTGCCGGGGTACCAGGGGTGTCCCCTGGCACTCTCCTCTCACTTTCTCCCCTCCCTGAAGGAAGGGGCCGGGGATGGGTCTTCCCGATCTTCCTCAGTAACCCTTGACGAACCCCCTCTCGTTATGTTATTAACATAAATACACAACATAACATTCAATGACTATGAACAGAACGAGTAGCTACAAAAGCGGAGTACAGAGAGCCGGAGCAGGTGTGAACCGGCACTAGCGCAGGTAGTGAATGGATCTGGGAGCCGCGCACCGAACGCCGAAAGCAATTAGACTGCGCCGGAAAGCTCTACCGTTATCAGAGAGCAGGGTATCGGCAGACGTGCCTTTATTGCATATTCCCCACCGGGGACTTTGCAATAACCAAAGGCCGACTAGGTACCTGAAAAGAGATCGACGCGCAAGTGTCGAAGGAGGGTGGCACCACGAAGCCTTGAGGCTCTCGTCCCTTTGCGGGACGGGGGCGTTTTGTTTTAACTCCCAAATCCCCAAAAACAGGCTTCAGGAAACAGGAAAGGGAGGAACTCCATGATAGCAGAAGCGATTGACAAGCTAGTAAAGGGCGAATCGCTCACAGATGACGAGGCTGCCGGTGCTATGGAAGAAATGATGGACGGATCCGCCAGCTCCATCCAGATCAGCGCGCTACTCGTGGCGCTTCGCATGAAAGGCGAGACCGTGGACGAGATCGCGGGTCTGGCTCGCGTAATGCGCAGTAAGGCCGTGCCTGTCGTACTGGGACAGGGCGGCGTAGTCGACACCTGCGGCACCGGTGGTGACCGCTCAGGTACCTTCAACATTTCCACAGCCGCAGCCCTCGTTGCGTCAGCCGCCGGCGTGCCTATCGCTAAGCACGGCAACCGTGCCATGAGCAGTCGCTGCGGCAGCGCCGACGTGCTGGAAGCCCTCGGAGTACAGATCAACCTCGATGCCGAAGAAGTGGCCCGTTGCGTGCAACACGTAGGCATCGGCTTTATGTTCGCCCCCCTTTTCCACCCGGCCATGAAGTACGCAGCGCCCGTTCGCCGCGAGCTCGGTATCCGCACCGTATTCAACATCCTCGGCCCTCTCACCAATCCCGCCGGTGCGCGCACCCAACTCCTGGGCGTCGCAGAACCCTCCCTTGCCCCCAAACTAGCCGCAGTCCTTGAGCGACTGGGCGCTCGCCATGCACTCGTGGTCCACGGATACGGCGGGCTGGACGAACTGAGCATAACGGGCCCCTCGATCATTTATCACGTCCGAGAAGGCCGCACAATCGAGCACATTAGTCTTCGCCCGCAGGATGTCGGCCTCCCCGTCGCGTCTATTGCCTCGATCCAGGGCGGTTCGGCTGAAGACAACGCCGAGATCATCCGCAGCGTCCTGGCTGGTGACCTCGGCCCACGCCGTGATGTAATCCTCCTCAACGCTGCCGCCGTGCTGTACGCGGCCGAGTTCGCAGACAGCATCCAGGCTGGTATCGAAATAGCAGCCTCTGCCATAGATAGCGGAAACGCCATGAGCACCCTCGACCGCCTGATAGAGTTCAGCAAGCACCCCGTAGCCGTAGAAGCAAAAGAAGTCGCCGCCTAACGTACGTTCTTGTCGTCACCCAACAAGGTCCCACAATGTCCATTCTCGAAACAATAGTAGCTCACAAACTCATAGAGGTCGCTGCTCGCAAGGCAGAACTGCCTCTCGCCGTCCTGCACGAGCAGTTGGCTGAAGCCCCGCTGCCACGCAACTTCCTGGCAGCCCTCCTGTCGCCGGCGCGTCCTGCCCCCCGCGTGATTGCCGAGATCAAGCGCCGCAGCCCCTCCAAAGGCGAACTCCGGCCCGGCCTCGACGCTGTTGAGTTAGCGCGCATCTACGAACAGAATGGCGCTTCAGCCATCTCTGTGCTAACCGACGAGCACTTCTTTGGCGGCTCGCTGGACGACCTGCGCAACGTGCGCGCTGCGAGTACCCTGCCCCTCCTTCGCAAAGACTTCGTAATCGACCCCTACCAGATTTACGAGGCTCGCATGGCAGGCGCTGACGCTATCCTGCTTATCGCTGCCATCCTTGCTCCGGAACAGATAGCAGCCTACTCGCACCTGGCGGCAGAACTGGGGATGGCAGCCCTCGTGGAAGTGCACAACCGCGCCGAGCTGACTTCCGCTCTCACCGCTAACGCGAAGCTTATCGGCATCAACAATCGCGACTTGCACACCTTCAAAGTAACCCTGGACACCACACGTGCCCTGCGCCCTCTCATCCCACCCGGCGCCGTCGTGGTCAGTGAAAGCGGTATATACACCCGGGCCGACCGCGAAAGTCTCCGCGACATGGACATAGATGCCCTGCTTGTCGGCGAGAGCCTTCTTGTATCATCTGACATCGCCCAGGCTACCCTGCTCATTTCCGGAATATCATCTCAAGCATCAGAAAGGAGCGTAGCATGACCGCTACCATTCAACTCAACCAAACGTTCGTGGGCTTGCCCGATGATCACCTCATCACTAAGATCTGCGGCATCATGCAGCCCGAACATGGCCTCCTCGCCTCCCTTTACGGCGCAAACATGCTCGGCCTTATGTTTGCCCCCAGCAGCAGGCAGATCTCTCTCGCAGATGCCATCGCAATCCGCCGCGCCGTAGAAGCTGCTCCCAAACGTCCCCTTCTCAGCGGCGTTTTTGTCAACGAGCGCATCGAGCGAGTAATCCAGATTGCTCACGAGGTCGGCCTCGATATCGTGCAACTTAGCGGTGAGGAAACCCCCGAAGAGGTCGCCGAGTGCGCGCTCTCCTTCCCTGTCATCAAGGTGTTGCGGTTCCCTCCCGGCACACTCCCAGCCGACGCGTTGCGCGTCATGGCAACCTACCGCGCCCTCGTCGATCCCGACCGCCTCCGCTTCGCGCTCGATACCTATAGCGAGGGCGCGCATGGCGGCACAGGCCGCACCTCCGATTGGGCCCTTATGCACGAGCTGGCGAAACACGAACAGATAATCCTGGCCGGCGGCCTCAACCCTGAGAATATTGCCGAGGCCATCGCCCAGGTGCAACCCTGGGGCGTAGATGTGAGCAGCGGTGTCGAGATCGATGGCGCGAAAGACCCCTACCGCGTCCTCTCGTTCCTCCGGACTGCCCGCGCTGCTTCGGTCACTCCACCGAGCGAATCGCAGGCGCCAAAATACGATCTCCCCGACGTCCACGGTAGGTTCGGCGAGTTTGGCGGGCAATACGCTCCCGAAGTGCTCATGCCTGCCCTTCAACAACTGGAGGCCGCCTACCGCGAGGCCAAAGCCGACCCCTCCTTTATTGCGCGCCTTCGCCAGCTGGAAGCCGACTACGTGGGCCGCCCGACCCCTCTCTACTTCGCGGCGGGACTCACGACCGCCTGTGGTGGCGCGCGCATTTACCTCAAGCGTGAAGACCTGGCACACACTGGCGCGCATAAGATCAACAACGCGCTCGGCCAGGGCCTTCTCGCCGTCCGCATGGGCAAGCACAGGATAATCGCCGAGACAGGCGCTGGCCAACACGGCGTGGCTGCCGCTACCGTGTGTGCCATGCTTGGCCTCGAGTGCATCGTCTATATGGGCGAGGTGGACATCGAACGCCAGGCTCTCAACGTCTACAAGATGCGCCTCCTCGGTGCCGAGGTGCGGCCTGTCTCCTCAGGGAGCCGCACGCTCAAAGACGCCATCAACGAGGCCGTGCGCGACTGGGTAACCAACGTCGACACTACTCACTACCTGATTGGTTCCTCGGTCGGCATGCACCCTTATCCCACTATCGTGCGCGATTTCCAGAGTGTCATTGGCCGCGAAACGCGCAAGCAATCCCTCGATCAGCTCAAGACCCTGCCTGACTACGTAATAGCCTGTGTGGGCGGCGGAAGCAACAGCATCGGCATCTTCCACCCCTTCATCGGGGACGCGAATGTGCGCCTGATAGGCGTAGAAGCCGCCGGCTCCGGCATCGAAACGGGCAAGCACGCAGCCACCCTCTCTATGGGCACTGTGGGCATCCTTCATGGCTCGCGCTCCTATATGCTCCAGAACGCCGACGGCCAGGTTATCGAAACTCACAGCATCAGCGCGGGTCTCGACTACCCCGGCGTTGGCCCCGAGCATAGCCACCTCAAGGAAACAGGCCGCGCCACCTACGTATCCGTGACCGACTCTCAGGCGCTCGAAGCCTTCCACCAGCTATGCAAGACCGAAGGCATTATCCCGGCCCTGGAGTCGTCCCATGCCCTCTATCACGCAGCGCAGTTGGCAAAGACCCTTCGAAGCGATAGAATAATAGTTGTGAACCTCTCCGGCAGAGGCGACAAGGACATCCACACGGTCGCTCTTGCCGACGGCGATTAATTCGCAATCCAATATCACACCGAACACCGGCCAAACACTATGAGCAGAATTGACACAACCTTTCGCCGCCTCCGCAAGAGTGGAGAGATTGCGCTAATCCCTTACCTGACCGTCGGCTACCCCACGCTCGAAATCACCCGGCAGCTTCTGCCCGTGATCGGGCGGCAGGGCGCCGACCTGATCGAGCTTGGCATCCCCTTCAGTGACCCCCTCGCCGATGGGGCAACAGTCCAGCGCGCCTACCATGCCGCCCTCGAAAATGGCGTGACCGTCGCCGACTGCCTGTCCGTGGCCGCTGACGCTCGCCGCTCGAATGAGGTTCCCCTCCTTTTCATGTCCTATTACAACCCCATCCACACCTACGGCCTCAAGCGTTTCGCGACCGATTGTGCTCAAGCCGGCATCGACGGCCTGATCATTCCCGATCTGCCGCCCGAAGAAGCCGCCCCCATCAAGGCCGAGTGCGAAAGCGCGGGTATCGACCTGATCTTTCTGCTCGCCCCCACAAGCACCGACGACCGCATCAAAATGGTAGCAGAACTGGCGAGCGGCTTCATTTACTGCGTTTCACTTACGGGTGTAACAGGCGCGCGCCATGATCTGGGCGAGGCCGCAGGCAACCTGGTGGCTCGCGTCCGCCAACACACAGACCTCCCCCTAGTGGTAGGCTTCGGCATCGGCACCCCCGATCAGGTAGCGCAGGTGGCCCGCATCGCCGACGGCGCTGTAGTGGGCAGTGCCCTGATCAACCTGCTCGAAAGCCACCCCGCAGATGAGCCGATGGAAATAATGATGGAAGCCGCCGACTACATCCGCGCCCTCAAAGAAGCCACCGCGCTGCAGCCAACCCCCTAACCTCCAACGACTCCCAAATATCTACGCACGTATCACGTATCACGTACCCCCACAGCTTTCCCCTCCACCAGCGCCCACACACTGAGCGCGCTGGCCCAGGCCAATACCGCGCAAATCAGCGATATTAGGCGGAAGCCATCCACAAACGATGTGTCTATTGCATCACGCAAGTTTTCCTGCTGGCTTACGCTGATTCCCGACGGAACTTCCATTGCGGCCAGTTTGCTCCTCTGGGTGTCGACCTGCTGTCGCACTCCAGCCGGCAAGTTCACTGCAGGCAGCTTGCCGTCCAGGCTGCTGTTGAACACCGCCAGCATCACGATCCCAAAAACCGCTATCGCCACCAACCCGCCCACCCTCGACACCGCGTTGTTCACTCCCGATGCCACGCCCGACCTGCCCTTGTCCACCGCGCCCATGACCGCAGTAGTCAGTGGTGCAACAGTGATCGCCATGCCCAGGCCGGCCACCGTTATCGCCGGAAAGAACCCTGTCCAGTAATCGGCGTGCGTGCCCGGTAGAGCGTACATCGCGAACCCGATCCCTGTTACGGTCGGTCCAATCACCAGCGGCAACTTGGCGCCGAACCTGTTGATCAGACCGCCTGACCACCGTGACAACGTTGACAACAGGATGATGAACGGCAACATTGCCGCCCCTGCTTCCGTCGGCGAAAAGCCCTGCACCTGTATGAGGTCGAACGGCACGAAGAAGAAGACCGCGCTCAGTGCACCGTACAAGAGAAACGTCAACAGATTCGTGCCGCTGAAAGTATGCGAGCGAAACAGCCCCAGCGGCATTATTGGTGCTTCTGAGCGCGCTTCCACGACCACGAACGCCGCGAGCGCAGCCACACCGGCCACGATAGTGCCGATCACAAGAGCATCGCCCCAACCCCGGTTGCTTGCCTCGATCAACCCAAACACCAGCCCACCCAATCCTACCGTAGCCAGTGCGGCTCCCAGCCAATCGAGCTTACCCTGCGCCTCGTCGCTCTTGTTCTCGGGTACTCGCGTGAACAAAACGAGCAGCACGATCACTGCCAGGGGCACATTGATGAAGAACACCCACCGCCACGACACATTCTCCACCAGCCAGCCGCCCAGGAGTGGCCCTATAGCTCCGGTAACTGACGTCGCTCCCGACCACGTCCCTATCGCCTTGCCCCGCTCATCCTGCGCGATGACCGCGTTGATTATAGATAGGCTTCCGGGCACAAGAAGCGCACCGCCCACGCCTTGAAATAAACGCGCCAGGATCAGCAGGCCGGGGTTAGGCGCCAACCCGCACAAAACGGACGCTAGCGCGAACAGGATGACGCCCAGCCCGAAAACCCGCCGCCGCCCGTACCTGTCTCCCAGTGACCCTCCCACAAGGATCAGTGCGCCCAGAAACAGCGTGTATCCCTCGATAACCCACTGAGCATCAGCAACCGTCGCCCCAGGTCGGTCTGCAGCACAGGCAATGCTACACCGACAGCCGAACCATCGATGAATGCCATGCTGCTGCCGAGTATGGTTGCCGTAAGCACCCACACAGTGCTAGTTTGCTGCTTCAGCCCTGATTTCTCGATCTGGGTGTCCTGCATCGTATTGCGGCCCTGCTCTGCTTTGTGTGCGGGTGCTAGCTCAAAGGTGTTGCCAGCGAGTCTCGCCTGGGGAACAATACTTTCGTCAAGGCCCTCACCTCGTCGTTCGCCGCCCAACAGTCGGGATAAACACGCTCGATGTCGTCCAACTCCAGGTGCGCGAAGAGCAGGTGCAGAAAAGTGTAGTTGGGGAAGAACAGGTCTCCGTCGTCCTGGTGCGCAGGCGTATAGCTTTCGGCCCCGACCTTTCCCTCAGCAAACGTCATCTTGAAGGCGCTTCTGTAGAAATTGAACTTCAGCTCGCCCGTATGCCCCTCGAAGATCGACTCGGCCACTCTCTTCTCAAGTACCGGGGCGACATGACGTAAGAAGGCAGCCACATCCGGCACGCGCATAAAGTACGTGTAATTGGGCACCTTGCGCGGCAGTTTGCTCATGATCACGCCGTAAGCCGGGTGTGTATCGCCTAGCTCAAAGACGAACGCGCCGAATGGCACTTTGCTGCCGCGGGCCTCGTACTCATTACCCTTCTTACCGATGTAGCGGAGGACCGTCGGCGTCACCGCAGCCCACCGCACGCCCGCCGTCAACTCGTACAGCGTAACCTTTATTGCGCCTCCAGACAGTTTGCTGCCGTGTATGAACGTGCCTATTCGCTGGCCGTCCGGCGTCTCTATGATAGCAAACTCGCTGTGCAGGTAGCTCCCCTCACTAATACTGTGCATCACATAGCGCCAGTACTCCTCGTCCCTCTGCAGCGTGATAAAGTATCGCTTTTCGGCTTCTGCCACCAGGCTCGCGACAAACGGGATGTCCTCGTCGGTAGCCGGTCGCACCACGTACGGCTCTTCTTCTCCCGTCTTGAGCGGTGTGATGCTTATCTTGTAGCCTACCCGTCGCGCAGGCATATTGAGCGTCATCTCATAGCCGAACTGCCGGTAGTAATAGCGGATCCCCGTGATCGCCTGTGCCAACTCGCCTCGCTCTGCACTCCACCTGTGCAACTCGTCGAACTGGGCGCGCACCAGCCCCTTGTTGCGATACTCAGGATTGGTCGCGACCAACTCCGGCCTGCCCACCCTGAACGGTATGCCGCCATACTTCCAGACCTGCGAGATCAGGCACGTCGTGGACGCAATAGCCCCGTTGCTCGTATCTTCCACGATTAGGAAGTCTTCCGCCGCCGTGGTGGGGTGGTCGCCCCGCATGAGGTCGCGCGTCCACCACCCTATCTCATCAGCAGGGTCGGTGGCGCCAAGATCTTTGTGAATAAAACTATTGAACTGGGCCAGCGCTTCGACATCGTCCTGCGTGGCGTGCCTCAG
>JBBRDO010000121.1:0-12878 GCA_038203825.1 Chloroflexia bacterium
ACGTTGGGTTCGTTAGTTGTCCAATCCACTCTCCATTATAACCATTGTAGACATTCCCAGTGAGCTCAAAAAAGAGAGGGGGAATCTGTCGGAAGTCCGTTGAGTGAAGCCTGGCGAGGGCGGGCAGTAGAAAGCGATCAGCGAGATCGCCGGTTGCCCCGAACAGCATCAATCGCCGAATAATAGTTGCCTCCTCACGGTTGCCTGCTTACCCCTCCCCTTTTCGCGTCTCTCCTGCGGCAGATAGTGGATCCTCACAGTGCGGCAAAGTCCTACCGGCAGGTGCTGTTATTCGCGTCTGGAAGAGCCAGAAACGTGATGCTTGTCGGGGCGCACGAATCTTTCTCTTGCGAAGGTCTTGCTGGACTGGCAGATTCTGATCTGCCGTCAAAAAGACGTCAAATCCCTCTTCGGCTAAATCCAATAGTCTTCCGTTCTTGGTGCTGCTCCACCCCCATCCACCTGCCCGTAGCCACTTCATGTCCGGGAAAAGAGTGCCACAGACGTTCCGGCAAGCTTTCGTCAAGTAGGATCCTCATCTATTCGCGAGCAGAGCGGACAAAGAGTCCTTCGCCAGTTCCAAAACCCCCCTTGCTTGTTCTTCGCCAACCGACGGAAAGTCTTCAAAGAACTCCGCCAGGTCATGCCCGCCTTCCTCTTTCTTCGTAACCTCTTACCCTTCGTGATCTTCGTGATCCGTCTCTTGCCGTCGGTCGTCGGTCGACGGTCGACGGTCGACGGTCGTCCGTCGTCCATCCCCCACAAATCCACACCATATCCACGCGATCCCCACAGCGCCCGCACCCCATCATATAATCACCCTATATGAGCGAATTCACCTACCTCAATGTCCACACCCATTTTAGCCGTGCGGGTGGTCCCGCCTCGCCCGCCTCCTGGTTCGAGCGCGCCCGCGACCTCGGCTACTCCTCCCTCGCCGTCTCCGACCGCGCCCCCCTTGCAGCCTGGCCTGCCGCCTATGCAGCCGCTCGCGCCTCAGGCCTCACCCTCATCTACGCCTTCGAGGCCGACCTCCTCTTCCCGCCCGAAACTGCCCGCCGTGGCAAACCCGAACCCGCCCTCCAGAGCGCCCTGCTAATAGCTCACAGCGTCCAGGGCGCACGCAACCTGGCTCATCTGGCTACTACTGCCTATACCGGCTGGCCTGCCGTTGAAACCGCTATAGATTGGCCCACGCTCGCCTCCCACTCCGCAGGCGTCGTCCTCATCCTCCTCGGCGGCGACGAGGCGGGCGCTCCCCAGCCCATTACCTCCGCCTCCGGCAAACAGCGCAACTCCTGGGCCTCTGCCATCAAAGCCGCCTTCCCCACCACAGCCTACATAGGCCTCCCCCATTCGGACCGCGCAGGCGACACCGCTCTTGCCGAAGTCATCGCCTCCTCCGCCCAATCCCTCGGCCTGCCCCTCGTCGCCACCCCGCCCGCGCGCTATCTCCAACCCGGCGATGCCCCCGCCTACGAAAGCCTAAAGCTGGCCCGTCGCAAAGCAGGCTGGCCCAGCGACGTCGCCAACCCCTCCACTATCACCACCTCCATAGCCCCCGACCGTCCCGGCTACGACTACCTGCGCCCGCCCTCTGAAGTCGCCGTTCTTTACTCTCGCTGGCCCCAGGCAATAGAAAATACAGCCATCATCGCCGCCCTCGCCTTCCAACTCAGCGCGTGGCCCTTTGCTCCCGCCCCATCCACCCAGGGCCGCGCCTACTTGCTTGAAACAGCCCAATCGCGCCTCGCCCAACTATCCCCCACCACTGATGACTCCCCCAACCCCGAACGCTTTGCCGCCGAGCTAGCCACCTTCACCCGCTGGGGCGACGCCGCAGCCTGGATTGCCCTCGCCCAACTTGCGACCTTTACCGCCTCCGCAGATATCTCCATCCCCATGGGCGACCACGTGGGCTTACCCACAAACTCTCTCCTCGCCTACGCCCTCGGCCTTTCTCCAACAATCCCCGCCGAAGCCCAGGCTCAGCCGGCCGAGCCTCCCACACCGGTTGCCATACCCGGCATTCTTCTACCCCGCACAGGACGCGAACTCCTTCTGCAAGAGCTTACTGCCGACTATGGCTCGGCTCGCGTGGCCTATGCAACCTGTCCTCTCGACCTGCTCCCCATCCCCGCCCTCGAAGCCGCCGCCCAGGTGCTCACCCTCACGGGCGCCCCCTTGCGCACTCTCCTCCCTGCAGCCCTCTCCGGCGGCTGGCAAGCCTTCGACGAAGCCGCCGCTCAACAAGATGACCCCCAATCTGCTAGTCTAGCTCGACTCGCCGCTTCCCTCAAAGGCGCTCCTCTCTCCTTCGCGCCCGACCTCGACACCGTAGTAGTGGCCCCGCGCACCGCCTTCCCCGACGACACTGTTGCCGCCTGGGGTCCAACTCTGCCCTACCTCCCCTGGTCCGCCCAGGCTCTATCCTCCCTCGGCTACCCGATCCTTCACCTCCCCACCTCCGCCGCGCTCGACGTCGTTTACGAAGGTCTGGCCCTGGCGCGCCGCTACCCAACCCCCGGCTTCTCCCACAACCTGCCCACGGCAACCCCCGGTGAGCTATCTCAGGCCTTGAAATCAGGCCACCCCGCCGCCTACATTGCCGGCGCGCTTGGCGTCGCCTGGTCTCGTGGTGGTTCCCACTCTGTCTCCCCCCTGGCCGACGAGGCTCGCAAGCTGGGCGTCTGCATCGACCCTCCCCACATCAACTACAGCGCCGAATACCCCACCCTCCAGCGCGATGGCGACTCCTGGTCCGTCCTCTGGGGACTGGCAACCCTCCCCGGCTGGCGACCCGATCACGCTCGCTGCCTCATCTCAGCCCGCCCCACCGCTGGCTTCACGTCCCTCGCCTCTCTCGCCGAAGCCTCCATCACCGCCGGTCTTACCCTGTCCCACTTGCAGACCCTCGTGCTCTCCGGCGCACTCGACACTCTGGGCGACCGCCCCCGCGACCGCCATGCCCTCCTCTCCTCCCTCCCTGCTATGCTAGAGTGGGCCAAAGCACAAAGCGATCTGCGTTCCGCCAGCCAGCTCTCCCTCTTCGCCTTCCTCCCCTCAGCCCCACCAGTCGAGGCAGACCTGGGTGAAGATAACGCCCAGACCACCTTTGGCGCGCCCGCCTCTCCCCCCCGATCCCCCCAGGCCCGCTACGCACAACGCACCTGGGAAGAGCATAATATCGGCGTCGTATTCACTCAATCGCCTGAGATGGATGCCCTTAAGCTCACCCTCGAAAAATCGGGAGGTCTTCGTTCCCGTCTCACCGCTACAAATCAGGTCGCCGCCGAGCCTCTCCACCGCAGTATCTATCTGGCGGGCATACTCACCAACATAACCCTCCTCCCCGGTGAAGGCGGCGACACCCTCTCCATCGCTCACCTGGAAGACCTGCACGGTTCGCTCGAACTGGTTGCTCTCCCGCCCAACTATCGGCGGCATGCCACGCTCTGGACCGAAAACAACTCCGTCCTGGTTACCGCCCGCATCGAGGCCCACCCCGATGGCGACATCTACCTCCTCTGCGAACAGATTGCCCCCTTTACAGCAAGCGGCGCCGACGATAACTTCACTATCACCATCAAACCCATACGTGCCCCTAAATCTGCCGCAAAACCAGCCCCTCCGCCCCAGCAGCCTGCCTACTACTCCTCCCAGACCGCTCCAACTCCCCAGCATCCGCAAGCTATCCAACACAAACCCGACCTCAAGCTAGTGCCCTCGTCGACATCGACACCGGCCCCTCAGTACCAGCCCCCAACCTCAACCTCCATGCCTAACTTCACCCTTATTATCAGCATCCCCGACGCCGACGAAGACCAACCCGTCATCAACAACGTCATAGCCCTCAAGCGCCTGCTTGAAGAATACCCCGGCAACGACACCGTTACCCTCCGCGTCCCCTATATACGCGGCGAATGGAAAACCGCCACCCTCTCCTGGGGCGTCCAGTACTCCCCGCAACTAGAATCGCGCATCCGCCGTCTCCTCGGCAACGACGCAATAGCCGTCATCAAGCTCGCCGGCTAGCCCATAGGTCGCTCGGCCTGCCACAGGCGTCATAGCCGGACGACCTATCGCCCATGCGCTGACCGCCCCAGCTCCAGCCTGACCAACGTACACTCCCAGCACCAAGCCAGCAGGTAGAATGACATTCTCACTCTACCTGCTGGCCTTCCACCCAACTCCTAACCCTATTGATCCTTCGTGTTCTCGCACTCTTCGTGATCAACCTCCCCTCTCTTTGCGATCTTTGCGATCTTGGCGTTTCAATTATTGATCAACATTTCCCAGCCTCCCCAATGCGTAGTAATCCTACCCATTCCTGGTAATTACTCCTACGCTGATTCGTGCTTAGTACCCGCCTGAATCCCCTTATCAGGATGGTACCATGCCGTCGGGCCGTACTTTTTACACATTATGAGTAGTACCTATGTCATAACTACTTTCGTTGACTCCCCTCTCGCCCCTTTGCTATAGTCATGGGGACACACTTGGTCAGTGCGTATCGCTACTGCCCCGCTTTAATTACCCATACCACTGGAAATCAGGATGGAGAGCTATGGATAAGTTACCTATTAGGGTTGTTATCGCCGACAGTCATGACCTCTTTCGTCAGGGGTTGTCCAGCCTGTTGACGAGGCAACTGGACATCAAAATCGTGGGTGAAGCCAAAGACGGGGCCGAGCTCCTGCAAATGATGCACGACCTCCGCCCCGACGTCCTCCTCATGGAGGTCTACATGCGCGGCGTAGATGGCCTCCAAACCGTCTATGACCTCATGGCAGAGTACCCCGAAACCACCATCGCCATCCTCACCTCTTCCGAAGATGACAACGATGTGCTCAGCGCGGTCAAGATGGGCGTCAAAGGCTATATTCTCAAAAACAGCAGCCTGGACGAGCTCGTCCAGGCAGTACAGGCCCTCTCCCAGGGCGGCGCTTATTTTTCAAGCAGCATGTTCACCAAAGTCCTACAGGAGTTCACCCACCTCGCCCGCCGTCGCGACCTCCAGGAAGCCAAAGGCATTGACGCCCTCACTGACCGCGAAAAAGACGTCCTGCGCCTCGTAGCCCGCGGTGCCACTAACCGCGACATCGCCGAAGAACTCATCATCACTGAAAACACAGTCAAGGTTCACCTGCGCAACATCCTCGACAAGCTCCAGCTTCGCAACCGCCAGCAGGCCGCCGCCTACGCTGTTCAAGAGGGCCTTGTCACCCGCGTCATGCTTGGCAACAACTACAGCTATGGTTCACGCAGCGCTAACAACCTGCGCAGCGCCGCTCCCCCCGACGACATCCACGGCGCTCGCCTCCGTATTCCCGACTACAAAGTGCACACTCGCTAAACCCCCCGTTCCCGCCACTTTCCTCCGCCTCCCTAATTAAGAATTAGGAATTACCCCCGCTTCTCCAACCACGCTTCCAGCTTCTCCAGCGGCCACGTCGTGATAATCCTGTCTGCTGTGGCCCAGCCCCGCCTCGCCGTGTGTACTCCATATTCCATCAGGTCGTAGTTGCTCCGGCTGTGCGCGTCAGTGTCTATCGACAGCAAGCACCCTGCCTCCATAGCCCTCTTGATATAGACGTCGTCCAGGTCCAGCCTCTCGGGCGATGCGTTCACCTCCATCACAGTTCCCGTTCGCGCCGCCTCTCGTATCACCGCGTCTACGTCCATATCCGATGGCTCGCGATGATTGATCAGCCTTCCCGTTGGGTGGCCTAATATGTCTACATGCGGATTGCGCACCGCGTTCAGCGCGCGCCTGGTCACTTCTTCTCCCGGTTGGCGCAGCCCGTTGTGTATCGACGCTATCACGATATCCAGCCACTCCAGCACCTCGTCCGGGAAATCGAGCGTGCCGTCGGTCTTGATCTCCAGCTCTATGCCGTGGAATATGCGAAACCCGTCGCCGATCTTCTCCTGCGCCTCTTCGATCTCCTTGCGCTGCTCCCTGAGCCTCTCCACTGTCAGCCCGCGCGCAATCGTGAGGCTCTGGCTGTGGTCGGTAATCGCAATATATTGGTACCCCTTCGCCTTTGCGCCGCGTGCCATCGCCAGTATGCTCTCTGTTCCGTCGCTCCAAGTCGAATGACAGTGCAGGTCGCCTTTGATATCGCTTTCCTCTACCAGTTTGGGCAGTGTGCCCTTCGCCGCCGCCTCTATCTCGCCCCTGTTCTCGCGCATCTCGGGCGGCATCCAGTCCAGCCCTAGCGCCCTGTAAATGTCCGCTTCGTCCTTGATCTCAAGCGACGTGCCGTCATCTCGATGCAACCCGTACTCGTTCAACTTCAGACCCTTCTTGATCGCTCTGTCCCTGAGCGCGATGTTGTGGTCCCTCGAGCCTGTGAAGTGTTGCAGCAGTGAGTAATAATACTTGGGGTCCATCACATATAGGTCCACTTGCAGCCCGTTATTTAGCAGCACCGTCGCCTTATTCGCCCCGCGCTCGTCCACCCTCCCTACGATAGGCAGGTTCACGAAGCAGTCCAGCACCTCGTTCACGTCGGTCGCCGTCGCCAGGAAGTCCATGTCCCCGATCGTTGATTTCCACCGCCTGATAGACCCCGCTACCTCCAGCTTATCCAGCGTCTTGCAGCGCGCCCGCATCTCGGCAATAATTCCCCTCGCGATGGGAAGTGCCACCCCCAGCAGGTCGCGCTTCTCGAAGCTCCGTTTTTGGACGGTTTCCAGCCCCTCTTTGATTATCTCTACCGTCTTCGCCCCGAACCCCGGCACGGTGAGCAGCGCTCCGCTTTCAATAGCCTTCTGCAAATCGTCAATATTTTCTATCCCAAGCGTCTTGTACAGGTGCATCGCCTTCTTCGCCCCGACATGGGGTATCTCCGTTACCGCTATCAGCGATGCCGGTACCTCGCTTTTCAGCTTTTCATAAAAGCGCAGTTCCCCCGTCGTCATCAGCTCATTTACTTTATCGCTGATCGCCTTGCCCACCCCCGGCAATTCATCAACGCGCCCTTCACGCCAGATCTGCTTCAGGTCCTCATGCAAATTGGCAAACGTTTCCGCTGCCGCCCTGTAAGCCCGCACCTTAAACGGCGACTCCCCCTTCAACTCCATCATTGCGCCTATCTCGTAGAAGATCCGCGCAAACGTAGCATTAGTGAACTTCTGTGCGTCTGAGTGCAATGAAATCTCCATACTCCTCCCCATCTTTCAGAAGTGACCAGTAGTAGCCAGCAAGACGACACAAACGTGTCACTTATCACTTATCACTCTGGTCACCGGTCACCGGTCACTGCCCTCGTCTCCAAACCCATGCTCCCGGGCATACTGCACCGCGGCGTCCCGGCCCGATAAACCCATCTTGCGGTATATCTCGGATAGATACGTGCGCACCATCGCTTCGGACAACCTGGTCTGCTGTGCGATGCGATCGTTGCTGAGCCCCTGCGCCAGCAAGACCAGAATAGAGCGCTCGTTGGATGTGAGCAGAGCTTCCGTGATAAGCGAGTCGGTGTTACTGTGCCCTTCGTCTGACGACTCCGCCTCCCCCGCCTCCAGGTCTCGTGTCGTATATTTATCACCGCCGGAGCCTGTGCGTGGGCGGCCTGTCTGCTGCAGCAATGGCGTCTCGCCCGACATTACATCGTGTATCGTTTCAAGCAGAATCTCGCTTCCCGAATCCTTAAGCACGTAGGCGCTCGCCCCGGCGCGTCTTGCTTCGCGCAAGTGTTCCTCGCCTTTGAACATCGTGAGCATAATTACCAGTATGCCTGGATATGCGTCGGCCAGCTTGCGCGTGGCCTGCATGCCATCCATGCCGGGCATGTTGACATCCATGAGCACAATATCAGGGTGTAGCTCTTCCACCTTGTCTAGAGCCTCCATGCCGTCGCTCGCTTCGCCGATCACCTCGATATCGGGCTCCAGCTCAAACATCGAGCGCAGCCCCTTCCTGTATGGTGCGTGATCGTCTACGACCAGCAGACTGATCTTGCCCCCCGCAGGCCGCAATCTGCTGTATGACGCATTAGACGCCCGAGAAAACCAGACTCCGCTTTGATCGGAAGACATGCCAGGCCTCCTTCCGACTAACTCTCAATCCCATCTGCCAGTTCATGAGATACAGTTGCCGGGTCGGTCTTGTGTAATATAAGATCATCAAGAAGTTGATCCAGCTTGCCGCTACTTTCCAGGTTACGCATCAGGCGCTTAAGTATAAGGTCGCGCGTGCGGTCCAATACCTCTACTCGCAAACGTTCCTTCCGATCTTTCTCAAGCAATTCCCGCTCCACCAGGTATGTGCGGTGCTTTTCAATCGCGTCGGCTAGCTCGTCAATACCCACCGCTTCCGATGCCACGGTCTTGACTATAGGCGGCAGCCAGACGCCTTCGGGGTGAGGCAATAGCCTCATTGTCGTCTTGATGTAGTTGGCCAGGCGGTTTGCACCTTCGTGGTCGGCTTTGTTAATCACCAGCACATCGGCAACTTCCAGCACGCCTGCCTTCAATGCTTGCACGTCGTCGCCCATCCCCGGCACTTCCACCAGGAGGGTCGTGTCCGCCAACCCCGCGATCGATATCTCGTCCTGCCCTACTCCTACGGTTTCTATGATGATTATATCACGCCCAAGTGCATCGAGAATACGGGCGACGTCCACGGTCGCTGCCGCCAATCCGCCCAGCTGCCCGCGCGACGCCATCGAGCGTATAAACACCCCCGGGTCGCTCGTAAACCCCAGCATCCTGACCCTGTCGCCCAGCAGCGCCCCGCCGCTCAAGGCCGACGTCGGGTCAATCGCTACCACGCCTACCGTCTTACCCAGCCCGCGGTAGTGCTTGATCAGCTCGTTCACCAGTGTAGATTTGCCCGCCCCCGGCGAACCCGTTACCCCTATGATGTGCGCTTTGCCCGTGTGCTTCGTAACCAGCCGCAACGTTTCGCGATAGCCTGTTTGCCTGTTCTCAACTACAGTCATCAAGCGCGATGCCGCGCCCCTGTCGCCTTCCAGCAATCTGCCGACAAGTGTCTCTATGGTGCTGTGCCTGGGGCTAAGTTTGACATCTGCTGTGCCTTCTGTTTCCTCAGCATGGGTGGGCATTACTATTCTTCCTCGCCCACCCCGCGTGGTGTCACGTGCGAGCGCACGAACTCCACCGTCTCCTCCATTGTGGTGCCCGGCCCGAATACGCCCGCGATGCCCATCTCCTTGATCGCCGGAATATCGTTGTCGGGGATAATGCCCCCCGCGTACACCAGCACGTCGTCCAACCCGCGCCTGTGTAACTCGCCAATAATGCGAGGGAACAGCGCCATGTGCGCTCCTGACAGAATAGACAGGCCTACAGCGTCCACGTCCTCCTGTAGAGCCGCCTCAGCGATCATCTCGGGCGTCTGGTGCAGCCCCGTGTAGATCACTTCCATACCCGCATCTCTCAGCGCCCGCGCAATGATCTTCGCGCCCCTGTCATGCCCGTCCAACCCCGGCTTCGCGATCAGCACACGTATCTTGCGCTCGGTCTGCTCTTGCTTCTGCGGCGACTTTGCCACCATGACGGCCTCCTACTGCTTCTCAGTATTAGCTATAAATACCGGAATACAAGCTACACTACGTTGCTGAACTGCTGCACTCCGAACACCGACTTGAGCACGTTCGATATCTCGCCCAGCGTGGCGTAGGCGTGCGCGGCCTCGATCAGCGCAGGCATAATGTTCTCGTTGCCCATCGCCGTTTGCCGTACCTTCTCCAGGGCCGCCCCCCACCTCTCCTGGTCGCGCTCGGCCCGCAGCCGAGCCATCTTCGCCCGCTGCTTTTCCTCGCCCTTGGGGTCCATCTCCAGAATCGGTATCTCCACAGGCTCTTCGATCACGTACTTATTCACGCCCACCATCGTCTTCCGGCCTTCGTCAATCTCGCCCTGGTACGCATACGATGCGCGAGCGATCTCACTCTGGAAGAAGTGTGCCTTGATAGCCGGTATCACCCCGCCATACTCCTCGATCCTGTCGAAGTAGTCGTAGCACTGCCTCTCCATCTCGTTCGTGAAGGCTTCCACGAAGTACGACCCGCCCAACGGATCTACCGTGTTGGTAACGCCCGACTCTTCAGCAATGATCTGCTGCGTCCTGAGCGCGATCCTCACCGCCTTGTCCGAAGGCAGCGCCAGCGCCTCGTCCATTGAGTTGGTGTGCAGCGACTGTGTGCCGCCCAGCACTCCCGCCAGCGCCTGTATGGTCGTCCTCACGATGTTGATCTCAGGCTGCTGCGCCGTCAGCGAGCAACCCGCCGTCTGCGTGTGGAACCTGAGCCACAACGATCTATCGTTCTTCGCCCCGAAGCGCTCCTTTAGCTCTCGCGCCCATATCCTGCGCGCCGCTCGGTACTTGGCGATCTCCTCAAAGAAGTCATTGTGCGCGTTGAAGAAGTACGACAGGCGCGGCGCGAAGTCGTCCACGTCCATCCCCCTGTCCACGCACCACTGCACATACGTCAGCCCATCAGCCAGCGTAAACGCCAACTCCTGCACCGCCGTAGATCCCGCCTCGCGTATATGGTATCCCGAAATCGACACCGGGTTCCACTTGGGCATTTCCTTCGTCGCAAACTCTATTGTGTCCACCACCAACCTCATCGAAGGCTCCGGCGGAAAAATAAACGTGTTCTGCGCGATATACTCTTTCAGGATGTCGTTCTGGGTCGTCCCGCCCAGCGCGCTCCTCGGTATCCCCCGGTTCTCGGCGGCCGCGATATAGAACGCCCACACTATCGCCGCTGGACCGTTGATCGTCATCGAGGTCGTTACCTGGTCAATCGGGATCCCGTCGAACAGCACTTCCATGTCGGCTAGCGACGACACGCCCACTCCTACCTTCCCGAACTCTCCCAATGCGATAGGGTCGTCCGCATCCACCCCGTACAGCGTCGGGAAGTCGAATGCGGTCGACAGCCCCGTCTCGCCGTGTTCCAGCAAATATCTGAACCGGGCGTTCGTATCCTCAGCCGAGCCGAACCCCGCGAACATCCGCATCGTCCAGTATCTCGACCTGTACATCGTGGGGTGAACGCCCCGCGTAAACGGGTACTCGCCCGGGAAGCCGAGGTCGCGCTCGTAGTCGAACCCCGCCAGGTCGGCAGGCGTATAAAGCCTGTTCACCTGCTCGTCCGAAATCGTGGTGAACGCCTCAGGCCCGCCCCGCTCCGGCAATCTTGTCAGCGATTTGGCGACTACTGTTTCCTCCCATCGCTTTCTCTCGCTTCCGGTCTTTTTCTGCGGGCCTGTAAGCTCGCCGTTGTGCACTCTGCGCCCTGCGCCGTTGCGATACTGTGCGCGTATGCCTTTGCTGTCCGGTCGGGATACTGTATCTACCATAAGGGATCACTCCTTCGTGATAACGAAATCAGTCTGCGTTTGGAACGACATGAATATTGCAATAATCCCTATTATACACTCTACCGACGCGTGGCAGTAGGACGGACGACGCGAGTGACCAGTGACCGGAAGTGATAAGTGATAAGTGACGACGTATGGCGTATGACTTACGATCAGCGACTTACGATCTAAGACTCGTCCGTCCTCCCCGCTACAGCTTACGCAGCTCCCCCGCCATCTCCGTCTTGTCAATCATCTCCTGTATCTGCTTTATCGCCTTCTCCCTCTTCGCCTTATCCCCCATCACATCAATCGCCAAACTGAAGCTTCCAATATCGTTGGCCTTGGCGGGCAGGTTCAGCATCTCTATCAGCGACTCGGCGCAGTGGTTGCGCACCAGGTTCTCCGGGTCGTTCAGGCCGCTCAATAACGCCTGGACGCTTTTCGGCGTCTCCACCTCGCCCAGCGCCATAGCCGCGTCCATCCTTATGCTCCAGTGCGGCCCATCCTTGAGCGCTCTTATCAGGATGTTTACTGCGGGAGGCCACTCGGCCAGCTTCCAGAGCGCCAGCGCTATCTCCACCTCCGTCTTGCCCTCTGCATCATGCAGCTGATCTTTCAGCCGCGCCACCGATCCCTTCGCTCCCAGCACCCGCAGCCCTACAGCAGGCCTGTAGTCCCCCGTCTTGAGCGCCTCGTCGAGTAGCCTCTCCGCCTCCTCCCGCTCCTCCCCATTCAGCGCCCCCAGCGACTCGGTATCCAGCCCATCGTGCCACGCCATATAGGCGTCCCCAAAGAACGACTCGTAAAAGCCGTCCCATGCCGCCGAATGTTTCTTCTCGTCTGCCATGTTTTCACCACTCTCGGGTTGCTTGACCTGTTAAGACTGTGCGAGGAAGAACTCCACCAACACCGGTGCCATCACATCAGGATCAATATCATGGCCCTGCCCTTCCAGAGTGCGATATCGACCATCAGGCAACGCCTTTGCCAGTGATTGCGCCGCTTGCCGCATCACTTCAGGACTTTGACCCCCGTCTATCACGAGCGTGGATACCTTGACCGAAGCCGTCAGTCCGTCCGGCAATGCCTTGAGGATGGTCGATTCGTATACCAGGGTCTGCGCTATCTTCTCCAGTGCCGGGCGGAAAGGCGCATTTCGCAACTGGGACACGATGGCGGCAGGTATTCCTACTGCCTCTGTCTGGAAAAGCTCCACCGCATCGCCCCGGCGACCCGCTGCGACTAGCTCGCTGAGCCCCGGGGCGAGTTCGCCCGCCCTGGCTCCTGTCGGCGGTGGCTCAAACAACGCGAGCTGTGAAATGGCGGAACCCTGGGCAGCAGCCCTCAGGGACAGAATCGCGCCTGACGAATATCCGAATACGCGTGCCGATCCGCCGGCCTCGGTGATCAGCGCGTCAAGGTCTTCGATCTCGCGCTCGACAGCATAAGGTGCCGCATCTCCACTCTCGCCTCGCCCCCGGCGGTCATAGTTGAACACTGTGAAATGCTGTTCGAGGGCTCGAGCCAGCGGC
>JBBRDO010000122.1:0-12719 GCA_038203825.1 Chloroflexia bacterium
CTCCTCCCGGAGTATCTCTCGTACGATGTTGGCCTTGTATTCAGCCGTATAATGGTTGCGTAATCCGTTCATTCTTTTCATGTTTTCTATCTCACCTTAAATATTGCCTTTTCCTTGTCCGACTTCATGGGGTCATTATATACCCCAATAGCGGGGCCGTTATGGACGGGTACTTCAATCTCACTCTCGACACAGAAGCATACGAACCACTTGACACCTTCTCTCTTGATGCTAACAGTCTTGACCTTCCCACAAACAGGGCGGTGCAACTTGACCTTGAGAGCGCCAATCTTCGAGAGAGTGAGTGTGCTGTTCTTCAAGGACCATCCCAGTTGTGGGTAGGTGAAGCTGTCGTATCGGTCATAGGCTTTGAACCGAGGGTAGCCCGCTTTATCCCCACGCTTTGCACGGGTGTAGAAAGCCTTGAATGCCTTATCTACTCTGTGCAACACATCCTGCAAGGTCTGGCTGTACACGCCCGCAAGGTCTGGCCTAACCTCTTTGCACTCTATCAAAGCAGCCGATTGCTTGGCAAAGTTGATAGACTTTCGGGCCATGCGGTAGGCATCCCTACGATGTTGGAGCGCGGCGTTGTACAACTCCCTACACAGGTCAAGGGTGTGTTGCAAGACTCTCTCTTGCCCGCTAGTGGGCCTGAGAATGTACTTGTACGTGCGTCGCGTTGCACTCAGCAACTAAATTCCCTTCTGAGCGTCAATATACTTCTGGATGGTTTCCGCCGAGATATTGCCCGCCGTACTCGAAAAGTAGTTTCTAGTCCACAGGCTAGGCAGTTGTTACTGTCCCACAAGCGGTGGGCGAGTTTTGAAATGGATGCAACTAGGACAAAAGGGCGTGTTTGCCATCGAGTGGCGTATCCTATGCAAGGCGAGCAGCACATACCATGAAGGCAGCAAGCACTCCTCCTCGGCTCTTGTAGCCCCGAACTGTGCGGGAACGCACTTTGCCGTTGCCTATCATCTGCTCGGTCAAGTTGTTTGTAGCTGGTACTCCCAACTCTGCCCCTCGCTCGGTCTTGTATAGGCCGTACTTGCGCCAGTTCTCCATCAGCCCCACCAATAGCCTCGCTAGTCTTTGCATAGGTGTGTCATGCTCCTTACGTTTTCGGTGTCCACATTCCTTTTGTACTATCTGCCACAACTCCAATAGTCGCTCGTCCCCTTTGGGTGGTAACTCCTCAACTAACCCTCTCACTTCCTCTAGCACCGAGGGCCACTCCGTCCAACTCTCCTCTACAGCCAACTTCTTCTCCAAGTCCAGGAGGCAGGGCAAACGCATCTAAATTGAAAGGTGAGATAATGGCGGCATCTGAACAGAGGAGAAGCCGCCATGAACAGTCACAACAGCCAAAGTCAGGGTGAGGCGCTGGAGCAGTTGCGCGCCCGTTTCGTAGGTGTTGAAGACCCAAGAGTAGAGCGAACCAAGTTGCACCAACTGCTCGACATCATCACCGTCGCCATATGTGCTGTCATTTGTGGAGCAGACGATTGGTCGGAGATAGAGTTGTTTGGACGGGCCAAACGCCCCTTCTTCGAGAGTTTCCTGCCTCTTCCCAATGGCATACCCTCCCACGACACGTTCAACAGAGTGTTTGCCCGCCTCAATCCAGAGCAGTTCCAACGCTGCTTCTTGGAGTGGGTGCAGGACCTGGTACGTGCGACAAGCGGACAAGTGAAAGGAGTGGTAGTGGTAGCCATAGACGGCAAACGAGTATGTGGCTCACGCGACACTCCTAACGGCAAAGGAGCAATCCAAATGGTCTCGGCCTGGGCACACGACAATGGCATGGTGCTCGGACAGGTGAAGGTAGATGACAAGTCGAACGAGATTACCGCTATCCCCACCTTGTTGGGCCTGCTCGACCTTGAGGGGTGCATCGTGACCATAGATGCAATGGCCTGCCAGACACAGATAGCCGCAGCTATCACTGCGTGCGGGGGTGAGTACGTGCTTGCTCTCAAAGGGAACCACTCGGTGTTGCATCAAGACGTAATCACCACCTTCAACGAAGTCATGCATACCCACTTCAAAGGGGTCAGCCATCAAACCCACGAGACGCTAGAGAAGGGGCATGGGCGCATAGAACGTCGCCGTTACTTCCTGGTGGACGACCCTGAATACATGAAGTATTTGGACCAACAGGAGAAGTGGCCCCGTCTGTGTAGCATAGGCATGGTAGAGGCAGAGCGAGAGGTTGAGGGAGTGATCAGCAGTGATAGGCGTTACTACCTGTGCTCGGTGCGTACGGTAGAAGAGTTCGCGCACGCTGCTCGTGGGCACTGGGGCATAGAGAACGGTCTGCACTGGGTGTTGGATGTGGCCTTCAGAGAGGACCACAATCGCACCCGTTCCGACCACTCAGCCCACAACTTCGCTATCTTGCGCCACATCGCTCTGAACTTGCTCAAAGCAGAGAAGACGGTCAGGGTGGGTGTGAAAGGGAAACGGCTCAACTGTGGGTGGGATCACGATTACCTATTCAAGGTCCTAACAGGACCCAATCCAATTTAGATG
Source organism: Chloroflexia bacterium (assembly GCA_038203825.1). Lineage (GTDB taxonomy): Bacteria > Chloroflexota > Chloroflexia > QHBQ01 > JADMIH01 > JADMIH01. The sequence goes on from JBBRDO010000122.1 coordinate 2,536, forward strand.
CGTTTGCCCTAAGAATATTAATCTGGGCTTACCCCGATTTAGGCTCTGCGTCACGTTGAGTGATGAGTTATGACCTGGCCTTACATCTGAAAAGTGCATACAAGAAGGACTCGTGCTCTTTAGGATCGTAGACTCCGTTAGTCTACATATCCCACAGGATACTACAAACCTATGTACGATCTCTTTTGCACTCCTACCGCACCAATCATCGGTCCGGAGCCTTAGACCCAAAAAGAGTAGAATAGGTTTCAGCAGGCGAAGGCAGCAGAGAAGCGCTCTACTCTATTATCTCCTTTGGCAACGGAATATGGAGCATCTCCGCGGCTCGTTTCTTGGTAGCCTCCCCACGCCGGTCGTACCGTACGGTGGTAGAAATGTTGGCGTGCCCGGCCAGGCGCTGCACCGTCGAGATATCGACTACCTCCAGCAGATCAGAGATCATGGAGCGCCTGAAATCGTGCGGGGTTGTCCTGGGCAAACCACCCTCCCGAGCGCGGGCGCATACAACATCAAATACGGTCCGAGAGTCCAGCCGGCGCACCCTCAGGTGACCGCCCTTTAATATAGGTAGGAATATTGTCCCCGAGGACGCCGGCGCGCCCCCTTCGGCGCGCAGCCGGAGCCACAACTCCATCAGCTGCTTTTGACCTGTGGCGCTGTAGCACATCCTATCCTTGCGGCCTTTACCAGCGCGCACCGTAACTGCTCCGCTCTCCGGGTCGTAGTCTCCTACATCGAGGGACGCGGCCTCCGCCCGCCGCAGGCCTGAGCCATACAGCAGCGCCAAGAGTGCAGCGTCGCGCGCCCCCTCATCGTCAGGTTGCCCTGCTTGTCCCTGTCTCGCAGGCAGGCCCCAAACAGGGCCCGCAGCTCCCCCTGGCTTATAGCCCGACCTCTCGGCAGCGTCTCGCCACGCACCGACCGGGTTGACAGGGCTCGCTGGTACGAGTCGGTATCCAACTGCCCGAGCTCCCACGCTGCCCTCATAGTGCCCCGGACCGCCGCGAGCATTCTATTGGCGGTGGCCGCTGCGTACCGGTCCGCAAGCTCGGAACGCAGCGCGTCCATGTGCTGGATTCGCAGGGCACTCCAGGGCATGGTCTCCCAGGTGCACTGCCCGCCCGTGAGGAGCTCGGCGGCTATTTGGAGCGCGCCCCTCATTACAGATCTGCTGGAGGGCGCCAGGCGGAGCATGTATACACGGGCGGGATGGCTGTCCGCTGGCGGCTGGTGCTCGAGCGCTGGCGTCGCGGCAGGGTGTTGTACGAGTACAGCTGAGTTGCACGGGCAACGAGTACCTGGATGACGAGTGCGACTGTGACGATACATTCAGCGTCTGGGTCGACGACCTGCTCACGTGGTCCGAGCGCGCACGCCTCTTTGGCGTGGACGGCCTGTCGCGAGATAGGTGGAGTGGAAAAATGGGACTCTGGGGTCCGATCCCTACAGAGGCACATATAGCGAGTGCCATAAGAATATCCGGGGGAGACCATAAGGGGCACGGCAGGAGCTGGCGTGTGCCATTTGCCATCGTGGCGCAGGTGCAGCGCGGCTCGCTCCAGGGTGCCGCTGCAATCAATGCCGCAGCCGAGGAGCTACGGGAATATTGCGAAACAGGGTATTTTCGGGTCTGCGGCATGACGCCAGACAACGATGCGCCCCAGACTGGCCTGTAAGAACACATCAACAGCGGGGGTAGGCCTCACCAGCCTACCCCCGACCCGCAACCGTTCATATTGAACCCATATAAAGAGATCTAGAGGAGACAAATAAAATGGCTGAAAACGTACACGACCAGGCTCACTTCGCAAAGATGAACCTCGCTTACGCCGTAATACGCCCCAAGCTTGATGCTTGGAGCCCTTCTGGCGCCCCAGCACTCAGCGACTTTAGGCAGGCCCTCCAGGCAGCGGACTGCGCTAACCGTGGCGCATTCTGCTTTTTCAATCACGATTATGGGTTATCAATTGGCTCGTTCGGTGCGGACCGTAGCCTCAGGGCGATAAAATTGTCGGGTGAGAAAGCACAGCCCACATATGCTGTCCTGACTAAGATGATACTGCATCTCGTCTCAGAAATCGACGATGTATACTACCACGAGGGTAGCAAGCAGGGCAGGGATTTCATGCCTGACAGGTATCACAAAGTATTACAGGACGCTCAGGTCTGTATGCTGTGCTACGTAGTTGGACATCAGTGGCAGACTGGTATGTTTGAGTTGTGCGCTCTTTGAGAGCTCATCCTAATTGCTTGTAATCCTCAGCGCGCAGTGCAACTCAAATCTGCACGGAGTGCAACCCAAATACGCGCGCAGTGCAGCCCAAACTTGCCGAGTTTTGCTGGCACTGCTATACTACATGAGGCCTCTTCTGAGGCCTCATGTAGTATAGCAGTGCTGTCAAGGAAGGAGTGCTCGTATGAAGAGCATAGGATTGCGAGAATTGAAGGACCATCTGAGCGAAACCATAGACGAAGTAGAGCGGGGTGAGGTGGTCGAGATAACCAAGCGTGGGCGCACGGTGGCAAGGGTAGTACCCGTGAACCGGGACGTGAGCATTGAAGTGCGACGGGCAATAGTGCAAGACCTCGACAGCCTGGCTGCTGAAGTAGGTCGCCACACGCGGCCGAGCGATGTGGCTGAAACAATCAGTAATGACCGGCGCTAGCCCAACCAGCCGCGGTCCCCAGACAACTTCCGCGCCTTCGGAGTTTTCGGGATCAACAGGATCAGTAGGAGTATCGGTGGTCATAGACACAAGTGTCTGGGCCAGCAGACTACTGCCGCACGACTCCAACCACCAGGCTGCGCGCACATGGATAGACAACTACATACTTAATGGCGGCTCATTTGCGGCTCCCATGCTCTTCGTGATCGAGATAGCATCGGTGATTGCCCGTGAAACCCTACCGCCCAACAACCCTCAGGCCGATGCGCATAAGGCGATTAGCCAGCTTTACGCTCTGCCTATCATGAGACTCGTACCTGTGAACCAGGCACTTGTTGATGAGGCGACTGACCTAGCCGCAGACCACAGGATCAGAGGAGCCGATTCTTTGTTTGTGGCGCTGGCGAGACAACTCAGCTAACCCCAAGTCACTTTCGACAAATACCAACTCAAACAGCCCCAGGCTCTGGTGGTGACAATCAGACCCTGAATCGCAGACTGGATTTCTCTGTTCTATACACCAGTCAAGAACCCCACGGGTAAATCGGGGGGCTTGTCCCTAAGCCGGAGCTTGTGACGATAGGCCGCTTGACGGCGGCCCGTAACCCAAGGGTATGCCGAGAGCTACAAGGTGTTTATCGCGGATGTTCCTGGAAGCGTTCAAGTCCGCGTTCAGCGAATAGCCGCACACTGGCGAGGACATTCCGGCGCTTCACCGTGCGGCTATAGCCCAGGAGTGGCGCAACCCGGATAGAACGAATTAGAGACAATTTTGGCGGTCTGCCCTCGCGTCGCCAGGCTAGAGGGCCGGGGGGGGCTGGGGAGCAGCAATGTTCCCTGGCTACCCGACCACTCGGCTCTTGGGTATTCCAGCCCAGAAGCATACGAGCAACTACATTTCGAGTCGAATCGCGTGTCCACTAAATCGGGTTAATCCCAGAAGCGCGCTGCGGAGATGCTGCACATTCCGATTCCACCGCAGATAGCGGAGTAGAGCACTTTTCTGCTACTGTCACGTGCCAAGATGGTGGGCTTGATGAGAGCAAACCAGACCGTCGATAATGGACAGTACCGCACGATAACAGACCAGTTGGGCAGCACCTCCCTCATGGTGCACACCTCCTCCCCTCCTTCAGCAGTGTTCAGGCAGTACTACAAGCCGTACGGGGAGGTGGCATTCCAGAATGGCAGTAGCCTCACCAGCGTGGGGTACACAGGGTAGAGGTTGGATGGGGGCAATGGGTTTGACCTAGCACCGTGAAAATAGTCCCACATGAAAGAGAGTTCTCCGGTAAAATAGCTTTATCACAGAAGGAGAGCTCAAAGATGAAAATGGGACAATACACGGAAGAGCAGATTGGTCGGGCAGACCTCCTTTGTTTCCTTAAGGAAAATGGCGGCGTAGGATCTCGGTCGCCACGCATTAAGATGCTATAATTGCGTCAAGTTACAATAGACTTGGGCAATGTATACCCAACATACAGATTGGGTTCAGGAGTTCGACGGTGCGAATGAAAGCAATACAAATCACTGTTACGTTCATGTCACTGTTGGTATTAGCAACAGCTTTGACAGCTATAAATCCCAACTTTCCAACACCCATTTCAGCATCCACAATTGTTTCGACTTTGCCGCCCACCCAGGCACGACCAGTGAGCTTTGTGCCTCAGGCACCTAATTGCGATCCCAACTGGGCCTTCGTACAAAACCCTAGTCTGCCAAACCATAACTATCTGAACGGGGTGGCCGCGGTATCAAGCAGCGACGTGTGGGCTGTTGGTCAATACTACACCGGCGCTCCTTACCAGACGCTTATAGAGCACTGGGATGGCACGTCCTTGTCCCTGGTGCCAAGTCCCAATCCAGGCGCCAACAGCAATGAACTGGCAGGAATAGCGGCGGTATCAAGCAGCGACATTTGGGCTGTAGGTGATTACCAAAACCCTGGAATTAACCAGACACTTGTAGAGCATTGGGACGGCAGCACATGGAGCGTTGTGCCGAGTCCCAATGTAGGGACGAACTACAACTTTCTCACCGGGATAACTATGGTGAATAGCAGCAATATGTGGGCTGTTGGTCATTATTACAATGGTACTGTGAACCAGACCCTTGTAGAGCATTGGAACGGCAGCACATGGAGTGTAATACCAAGTCCCAATGTGGGCACAAGCTACAACTATCTTACTGGGATAACCGCGATAAGCAGCAACGATATTTGGGCTGTGGGTTACTACGATATTAGTGGTAATGTCGGTCAGACACTGGTAGAACATTGGGACGGGAGTACCTGGAGCGTGGCACCAAGTCCCAACGTAGGCACGAGCGGTAACACATTAAATGGGGTAGCGGCGGTATCAAGCAGCGACATTTGGGCTGTTGGTGCTTACAACAACGGCAGTTCGAATTTGGTAGAACATTGGGACGGGGGCACATGGAGCGTGGTACCGGACCCCGGTTGGCCGCAGGGCTGCGCCCTCTTTGGTGTAGCTGCGGTATCAAGCAGTGATGTGTGGGCTGTGGGCGAACGCTACAGCGGCGGTGATCGCCAGACCCATATAGAACACTGGGATGGTAGCGTGTGGAGTCTGGTGCCGAGCCCAAATCCCGGCTATCGTGACAACCGACTCCTGGGAGTAGCGGCTGTGTCAGGCACAGATGTATGGGGCGTGGGAAACTACAGTAATGGGCAACAAGAGGCGTTGGTGGAACGGTATAATCCATGCCCGGCATCGCCTACTCCTACAATCACCATCACTCCGATATCTACTCCTACATCTACAGCAACCAGTACACTTGCTTCTACCGAAACACATACGGCTACGCCGGTATCCACCATGCCCACGTTTACTGCAACTACAACTCCCGTAACTAATACTCCCGTTCCGCCTACCAATACGATACCTCCTACACAGACTCCTGTCGGTGCGTCGCCAACAACCACTAGTACGGCAGCACAAGGTTCACAAACGTCAACAAGCACGGTGACACCCGCCAACACGCTTACTACTACGACCTCACCTGTGGTAACACATACTCCTGCATCTACGCCCACAGGTTGCCCTATTGAATTCACAGACGTGCCAGCAGGTTCCACCTTCTACCCTTTCGTTAGGTGCATGGCTTGCCGGGGCATAATCAACGGATATACGTCTGAGTGCGACACAGGGAGCCCCTGTTTCCGCCCCAACAACAATGTGACGCGTGGGCAGCTTTCAAAGATAGTATCTAATGCGGCAGGCTTTCAAGAGCCCGTGGGTGTGCAGCAGTATGAAGATGTGCCACCGGGCTCGACTTTCTATGCCTTTGTTTGGAGGTTGGCTGACAGAGGTTATGTGAGTGGCTATTCGTGTGGTGGTCCATCGGAACCTTGCGGTTACGGTAACCTGCCGTACTTTAGACCCAATGGTAACGCTACGCGTGGGCAGATCACGAAAATAGTGGCGAACGCAGCGGGCTTCATAGATCCGCCAAACAGCCAGATATTTCAAGATGTGCCTCAGGGCCAGACTTTCTACGACTTCGTCCAGCGACTTGCGTCACGCGGCGTGATGGGTGGATACGCCTGTGGCGACGTAGGTGAGCCGTGTGTGCCGCCAGGAAATATGCCCTACTTCAGACCAGCCAGCAATGCCTCAAGAGGGCAAACTTCCAAAATAGTGTCCAACACGTTCTTCCCAAACTGTCAGACACCCGCGAACAAATAAGCCTATTCAGTAGAGGTATGTACCAAAGCACTGGTCACACTAACAAGAGCCAGGTAATTTATATGCTACCGTCCGATGGATACGTGGTGCAGTTTTTGCACGATATTCAGAAGCTACAAAAATATTGATAATTAACTGTAAAGACGTCTGCACCTTTGCTTAGCAGTACATCAAGTACGACGCAGCATGTGGTTAGTCACAATAAGTATAAGAGTCTTCCTCTCGTCCACTTTCTCGGGGATGCCCAATTCCGACCTACTTCTAACATACGACATCACCGAACGCCTGATCCTTAGTTACGTGAGTCTTGCTACTCACAACAAACATATTAGTGGGGACAAACCGATGACATCGCTAGACATTCCACCAACTAAACCTCTCTCCGGGTTACACCTCAACGGGACTGTTACTCGGCGATTCCTTATAAATTACCCTGTAGACCCGGAGAGCCTCAAACGATGCTTGCCTCCGGGCGGGGAGATTTCACTCTCCGGAGGATACGCCTGGGTATCAGCCTGTTTTGTCAATATAAAGCGCATGCGCCCTTCCTTTATCCCGCACGCACTCGGCGGGATTGAATTCAACTACCTCATCCACAGAACACGGGCTCGCTTACCATATCCTGATGGGGTCAAGAGAGAATCGGTGTTGGTTTTAGAGCCCAACATTAACCGCAAGTTCTTTTCTCAGGTTGGTCATATAGCACCCGGGGTGAACTTTATCTCACGTGATATTAGCCTTACTCGCGGGGCTGACGCCTGGAACATAACGATGAGGGCAGCATCGGGCGGTCTCTTATTTGAAGCGGGACTTCCTCGGTCATCATTCGGTCCCAGGCTACCCGATACGTCTAAGTTCCCTAGTATTGGCGAAGCAGATCGCTTTCTACTGGGCGTATCTTATGGTGGAGAATGGAGACCCGACACGGGGCGACTACGCCTGTTAGCGGAGACACACGACCCATGGAAAGCACTAGCGGGCGTATGCCACACCAAATGTAACAAGTTCCTGGAAAAACTCACGGGTACGAAAGGCGGGGAGGCGGATCACGTTATTACGATGACCGGGATACCTCACTATTTTGCTTTCTTTGGCGATGACGTCAAGCTCCAATCGTCAGAGGCTTAGTATATGCATGAGTGTTTGGTGTAATAGTGACTGCAGAAACAGATCCTATTGTAATCGTGGGCGCAGGCATGGGCGGTCTTGCGAGTGCTGCATGGCTAGCTAAGAGGGGCCACCGCGTATTAGTCCTGGAAGCACGAGAGACAGCAGGGGGTCTCGCATCCAGTTTCACTGCGGAGGGTCACTCATTCGATACAGGGCCTTATATCGTACTGGATAAGCCTGGGTTGGAGTGGGCTTTTGATCAAGTAGGCGAAAGATTGGCATCGCACCTGGTTCTCGAACGGCTTAAAAGTATTTACCGTGTCGAGACAGAGGACGGTTCGAATCTTACAATCTTTAGTGATCTCTCTAAAACAGCGCAAGAATTCGACAATATCTGGCCCGGCCTGGGCGTTGGGCAAAGATATTCGGATTTTGTGTCCCAGATGCAATCAGTATATGATCATCTGGCCCCACTGCAGTACATCTCAGAGCCGGGGCTGGGCGCGCTCATGCGTCATGGTGCCATAAGCCAGATCCCCTTTCTCCTTCGTCCTCTGTCGGATGTACTCAGGCAGGCCAGCCTCCCTGCGGAACTTAGCAAAGCGCTATCTATCTGGACTCATGTCGCAGGTCAGAGCGTAGAGGAAGCGCCATCAGTGATGGCATTCGTCCCTGCACTCATTCACCGGTATGGCGCATACGTCCCACAAGGTGGTATGGCCCGAATTCCCGATGCCCTCGAAACCATTGCGCGGCAGGGCGGAGTCGAGTTTCGTTATGGTACGCAAGTACGAGCAATAAACTGTGAAAGTGGCCGTGTAGTTTCCGTTGAAGCCCAAGATGAAATAATAAAGACCCGGACGGTCATCAGCAACGCGAGTGTGATTGGTACATATCTCAATCTCATGAGAGGAGCATCTGTTCCTGCGCGCTTTCGTAAGAAGCTATTCAGTCTACCCCTTCAGTCTCCTGGGGTATGTGCTTATCTTGCGATTCAATATCGGAGCAGCAAGCAAACGGCTATATCAGAACCCAGTATATCCCTTGCTCCATCCAAGCTGGACGTGCAGCCATATCTGAGGTTTCGACTGCCGAGGGAGGGACTATGCAGGCTGCTAATTCAGCCTGGCGTCGCAAGCCCATCACAAAGAAACACAGCCCGATTGCTTGGACCTGTCAGCTATACCTGGGCTACAGAGGCCGAGTCGGAGGGTCAAAACTCCTATCTTGAACGGCTCGTACAAGAGACCTGGTGGCAAGAGGATTTCGCACAGACGAAGGTTGTTTCTCGACTGGTGCCAAAGGAGTGGGGCGATAAGTTTAGCCTGTACGGCGACAGTATGAATCCTGTCATGACGGCCAAGTTGATGAGGCAGGGGCGTCTACCTCACAAGAGCCCGTTCATAGAGGGTCTCTATTTCGCGGGGAGTGCAACTCACCCTGGGCAATGGGTCAGCTTTTGCGCTATATCAGGCATACATGCGGCTCGTGCGGCCCACAATTGGCTTGATAAAAGGCCCCTGACCGTGGGAGTTAACTAAGCATTATGCTCAAGACCAGTATTGAAACCTTGTCAGATGGACACAAAGTGCGCGTAGCTCGGATGGGCACAGGAAACGCCCCGCCTCTGGTTTTCCTGCATGGTTACCCTGACAACCTGCAGATATGGTCTGAGATAGCGGCGCGGCTGTCTGACAAGCATCAAATAATAGCTTTCGACTGGCCCGGTATGGGGTACAGTGATATGTGGAAGGGCGGCACTACTCCAAGCTACATGGCAGCGCGACTGCTGACACTCCTTGATGAATGGGGTATAGAACGGGCAACGCTTGTAGCAACGGACATGGGTGGCCAGCCGGCACTAGTTTTCGCCGGTAAGCATCCTGAGAGAATAGACAAGCTCGTAGTTATGAACTGCCTGGCCTTTCCGGATGAGAAAACGTCCTGGGAGATAAGTTTGCTCCGCAAGTTCAGGTGGAACCAGAGAATTCTCCTATGGTTTCCCTCGCTGATATTTAAGCGTGCCGAACGCACATTTTTACCTAAAGGAATTCAGCTACCGGGGGAACTGCGCCTCGATATGTGGGACGCCTTTCAGCGTCATGAGGTACGAGAGTTTATTGTGAGGATGTGCGCCGGATACCAGGCAACGTTGTTCAAGCTACCAGGCTTATATTCCGATATCAGTTGCCCGACGCTCGTGCTTTGGGCAGGCGCGGACAAGCACTTTCCGCCCGTGCACGCTCAGCGGCTCAGTACGTCTATTCGTGGATCCCGGCTGCAAATAATTCCGGGCGCCGAGCACTGGATGATGTGGTATCGTTCAACTGAGGTAGTACAGTGTATATGCGATTTCCTCGCGTATTGATTTAGTCGTCCGGCTTTCAACCCATATCCTGGCTTTTGTCGGTTCTCAATCACTGATGGGCTCGCCTAATTGATGCGTTTGCCCCTTGTCCTGTCCTGTATTTTTGCTCTGTGCTTTACTCTCCCCGTACCATTTACACGATTGTGCAACCCCTTTTCTGCAAATTGGTTCAGGAGTTCCTCTAATTGGGGTAAACCCCATCCGCGTCAAGTTAAGGATTTCACGATCAAGACACGAGGAACTACTTGTGAGATGATAGGTATTCAACCCCAATCCTCATCCAAAAGGAGTTCCCCGTGCCTGATCTTACCTTAATCTCAACGACCCTACAAA
>JBBRDO010000123.1:0-12462 GCA_038203825.1 Chloroflexia bacterium
GTGTATTGTACCAGTGACCAGTGACCAGTGACCAGTGACCAGTGACCAGTGACCAGTGACCAGTGACCAGTGACCAGTGACCAGTGACCAGTGACCAGTGACCAGTGACCAGTGACCAGTGATAAGTGAGGGGATGGAGGAAGATCAGGGTGATTTTGGGGTAGGTGCTTGCGCAGAGAGGGTTTAAAGAGTAAAATAAGCGACGCATGAGCAAAACAAAGCCGGAGCGTTTCGAGGCGTTGCGGCCTATTGTTTCTCGGCGATTATCAGCATTAAGCAGCAATCCCCTTAGCGGCCAATTAGCGTAGAAAGGCCACACCAATTGATAGCGTCTGTTCCTGGCATACAGGAGGACCACGTGCATTTACCCTTACCAACAGAAAGGCGATGTTGCTTTGCCCGAAACCGTTAGTGTGCTGATCACGAATCCATATACACGAGGACAGGCCGATGCTATAGCTGCGGTCGACCCGGGCGTGCGCGTGCTTCCTATTTATACACCTACCGACTCACTGAACAGGGAGGAGTGGCCGAGGGCTGAGGGCGCGGAGCTGGATGCTTTACTGGGCCAAGCGGATGTGATGCTGGGGTTTGTCGTCTCGGCTGAGTGGCTTGAGAAGATGCCCAGGTTGAAGTGGCTGCAGTTGTCGAGCGCGGGAGCGGATCGGGTGATCAAGGCGGGGATATTCGATAAGATGCCCGATTTGATGCTGACCACATCCAGCGGGATACACGAGATTCCTATATCGGAGCATATAGTGGCTTCGATTCTCTATTTCAGCAGGGGATTTTACAAGGCGGTGCGCAGCCAGCCATTACACAAATGGGAGCGGTTTACGGCAGACGAGGCGTGCGAGCATAGAGTGTGCTTTATAGGCTACGGGCCGATAGCGAGGCGCGCGGCGACCCTGTGCAAGGCGCTGGGCATGAGGTGTGTGGCTGTGCGCGCATCACTTTTGGAGCAGCAGCCGGGGTTCGAGGCGGTAGATAGGTTTTACCCGTTGAGCGACCTGAACGAGGCCATCGCGGGAGCCGATTACGTGGTGGTGGCAGCGCCGCACACGCCTACAAGCGAGAAGATGATCGGGGCTGAGCAGTTGGCGGCTATGAAGCGGAGCGCGGTGCTGGTCAATATAAGCCGGGGTGCGCTGGTGGACGAAACGGTCCTGACGGAGGCTTTGCACGAGGGGAGGATCGCGGGGGCGGCACTCGATGTGTTTGTGCAGGAGCCTTTGCCTGCTGAGAGCGCGCTGTGGGATTTGCCCAATGTGCTGATTACACCGCACAACGCAGGGTCTAACCCCAGCTATGATAAGAGGGTTGTGGAGCTATTTCGCGAGAACCTGAGCAGGTACCTAAGCGGCGAGACTCTGAGGAACCTGGTAATCAAGGAGAGGGGATACTAACACAAATGGACTTTGTGTGTTAGCTGCTATGCGTACTTACGTCGCGATGGACCTCGAAGCAACGGGCATGCACCCGGACAGGGACGAGGTAATAGAGATTGGGGCTGTCAAATTCCGAGATGGAAAGATAGCCGAACGATGGGAGAGCTTTGTGCGCCCCTCGATGGCCATACCTTATAAGGTCACGCAGCTAACGGGGATTAAGTTCAGCGATGTAGCGCACGCGCCGCGCATTATGGAAGTGGAGCGCGAATTCCTCAAGTTCGTGGGCGATGCGCCGGTAATCGGGCAGTCGGTGGAGCTAGACCTGGCGATGCTGAAGAAGGGAGGGATAAACCTCCGCAACGTGGCGTGGGACACGTTCGAGCTCGCGACGCTGCTGGTGCCGGAAGCGGCTGTCTATAATCTGCGCGCCATAGCCGAGAAGCTGAATGTGCGGTATGACGGGAAGCGGGCACACAGGGCGGTGGCGGACGCAGAATTGACGATGCTGGTGTTCCTGGCGCTGAGGGAACGGATAGAGGAAATACCGCTAGAGGTGCTGGCGGAGATCGGGAAGGCGACAGAGCGCAGCGAATGGCCACTCAGGCACCTGTTCAGGGAAGTGGAGTACGAGAAGTCGCGGACGGTATTCTCGTCGGGGACGTCAATTCGGTCACAGTTGTCGGCCAAGGGGCTATCGGAAGCGGAGCTGGACGTGGGTCTGCTGCGGCCACTCGACGATGAGATGGACCACGAATGGTCGCCTGAGCCGGAGGATGGGAAGAAGCTCTACGAGGGCAAGTATCCGATTGACCCGGCGGAGATCGAGGCAATTCTGAAGCCGGGCGGGCCGATGTCGCAGACCCTGGCAAACTACGAATGGAGGCCACAGCAGCTTGAGATGTCGCAGGCGGTGGCCAATGCGCTGAACAAGGGGCATCACCTGGTCATAGAGGCGGGCACGGGCACGGGGAAGAGTATCGGCTATTTGCTGCCCGCGATATTGTATGCGCTGAGGACGGGGGAGCGCGTGGTGGTGTCTACCAACACAATCAACCTGCAGGATCAGCTTTTCACGAAGGACCTGCCCGTGTTGCATAAGGTGCTGGGGGGGCCGGAAAGAGGGCGCAAGCAGAAGGTCAGGGCGGCAAGCGAAGACGGTGCGCAAAGTGGCATCACCGATCTCAAGTTTAAGGACGCGTTGCTGAAGGGGAAGAGCAACTATTTGTGCCTGCGGAGGTGGTACTCATTTCGCAGAGGATCGCCGTCCTCGATAGAGCAGTTGCGAGTGATGGTGAAGCTGATGATATGGGTGCCGGAGACGGAGACGGGCGACCGGAACGAACTGCTTTTGCTGAACGAGGAGAACGGGGTCTGGAGCCATGTAAGCGTGAGCGAAGAGGGGTGCCCGCTGTACGAGTGCCAGATAAAGCAGAAGGGGCTGTGCTTCTTTGACAGGGCCAAGAGAAGGGCGCGCATGGCGGATGTGCTGGTGGTAAACCACTCGCTGCTGCTGGCAGACCTGGCGATGGGGGGCGGGGTGCTGCCCGAATACAGCCACCTGATCATAGACGAGGCGCACAACCTGGAAGACGAGGCGACGGACGCGCTGGGGTTCACGGTGGACAGGACGATGGTGATGAAGCTGCTGACGGAGCTTAGCGCGCCGCCTAATTCGCTGGGGACAGCAGACGACTTTCTGGGCAAGCTGCACGCCGCGCTAGCGAGCGAGATGTCGAGGCTCAAGACGGCGTCGGGGGCGGCGGGCAAGCTGGCATCGACGCGCAACCTGACGGTGCTGGTGGACGAGGTGAGCGCGGGGCTGAGGACAACGATAGACAGGGCGAAGGGATCGGCCAGCGAGCTATTCGCCACGCTTGTTACGCTGGTGGAGGTGTATAACGACGAGCAGAACGTGTATGACCTGCGCCAGCGGATAACGGAGGAGGTGCGCCGCCACCCGACGTGGGGGCAGCTTGAGGTGGTGTGGGACAATATGGGGCTGCAACTGGCGGAGATAGAGAAGGGGCTGGCGCGCATTACGACGCTGGTGGGAGACGTGGACTGGAACACTATGCCGGCGAGTGTTAGCGGGGACGGGGTGGCGTCATATTCGGACGTGCTGCTGGAGCTAAGGAATAACATTACGCGGCTGCACGATCTGCGGTCGAACGCCAATGCCGCGATTGCGAACCCGGATGACGGCGCGGTGTACTGGCTGGAAGCAAAGGCAAAGGGGGGAGACGTGGCGCTGCGATGTGCGCCGCTGCACGTTGGGCAATTGCTGGACGAGCACCTATTTTCGCAGAAGGAGTCGGTAATACTGACATCGGCTACACTTTCCACGGACAATGACTTTTCCTATATAAGGGAGCGGCTCGGGCTGGGGACGGGAGTGAACAAACAGCTATCGTCGCCGTTCGATTACGGGGAGTCGGCGCTGGTGTATGTGCCTTCGGATATGCCTGAGCCGGGGATGCCGGGCTACCAGCGAGTGTTGGAGCAAACGCTGGTTGATATGTGCATAGCGTCGGAAGGGCGGGCGCTTATCTTGTTCACGTCGCACAGCGCAGTGCGGGCAACCTACAGGGCGATACAGCGACCGTTGGAGGATAAAGGGATTATGGTGCTGGGGCACAATATTGACGGATCGCGCAAGCAGCTGCTGGAGAGGTTCAAGAGCAACCCGCGCACGGTGCTGCTGGGGACGTCCTCGTTCTGGGAGGGTATAGACGTAGTGGGCGATGCGCTGTCTGTGCTGGTGATAGCCAAGCTGCCATTCTCGGTGCCTACGGACCCGGTGTTCTCGGCGCGGTCGGAGGGTTTTGAAGATCCATTCCTGCAGTATTCAGTGCCGCAGGCGATCTTGAAGTTCAAGCAGGGGTTCGGGAGGCTTATCAGGAGCAAGTCGGACCGGGGGGTGGTGGCGGTGCTCGACCGAAGGGTGCTGTCGAAGCGATACGGGCAGTCTTTTCTTGATTCGCTGCCGGACTGCACGGTTAAGATGGGCCTGACGGCCAATTTACCGGATGCGGTGGCGGATTGGCTGCGGTAAGGGATATTTACAGTCGATCAGGGAACAACTTCTAGACAGCGACGCCTGAGGGCGTTGGGTTGAGGGACCTGCCGGTGAAGGACCCCTCAACCTGGGCGACGGATTGGGGCGTTCCCTCGGCGACTATATAGCCGCCACCCTCGCCACCTTCGGGCCCCAGGTCGATGATCCAGTCGGCAGCTCGGATCACTTCCACGTTGTGCTCAATTACCACGACGGTGTTGCCTCCATCGACCAAGCGCTGGAGCAGGTCGAGGAGACGGGCGACATCGGCGGGGTGCAGGCCGGTGGTGGGCTCGTCGAGCAGGTATAGTGCGCGGCCGGTGGTTCGACGCGCCAGCTCTTTGGCCAGCTTGATGCGCTGGGCTTCGCCGCCTGAGAGGGTGTTGGCGGGTTGGCCCAGTTGGAGGTAGCCTAAACCGACGTCGGACATGAGGGACAGGCGCGCGGCCACAGCAGGTACGTCGCGGAAAAGCGCGAGGGCTTCCTCAATAGTCAGGTCGAGTACGTCTGCGATGTCGTGTCCGCGATAGGCGATGGCAAGGACGTCAGGTCTGAAACGCCTACCCTGACAGACGGGGCAGCGCACCTGAACATCGGGGAGGAAGTGCATATTCACCATGAGGGTACCGGCGCCTTTGCAGCGCTCACAGTATCCGCCGGGGACGTTGAAGGAGAAATGGCCGGGGGTAAGGTGGCTGCGACGGGCCTCGGGGGTTTCGGCGAAGAGCTGGCGGATGGATGTGAAGGCATCAGTATAGGTCGCGGCGTTAGAGCGGGATGAGCGCCCGATGGCGCCCTGGTCGATGGAGATAATCTTGTCGAGGTGTTCCCAGCCTTCAATGGTGTCGTGTTCGCCGGGAGTCTCGGCTGCGCTATTGAAGTGTTGGCGCGCCGCGCGGTCGAGAATGTCGAGCATGAGGGAGGACTTGCCGGAACCGGATACGCCTGTAACGGCGGTCAGGGTGCCGAGGGGGATGGGGACGGTGATATTCTTCAGATTGTGCTCGCGTGCGCCGCGAATGACGAGGTGTTTGCCGTTGCCGGGGCGCCCGTGGGAGGTTGGCAGGGCGACCCGGCCGGAAAGATAGTCGCCTGTGATAGAAGATGCATTGGCGGCGATTTCGGTGGGCGTGCCTGCGGCGACGATGTACCCGCCATGCAGGCCTGCACCGGGGCCGAAATCAACCACGTGATCGGCGGCGCGGATCATTTCGAGGTCGTGTTCGACAACGAGGACGGTGTTTCCCAGGTCGCGGATCTGGCGCAGCACCTTGATCAGGCGGCCCGTGTCTCGCTGGTGCAGGCCGATTGTTGGCTCGTCGAGCACGTACAGGACGCCTGTCAGGTCGGAGCCGAGGAGGGCGGCCAGCCGTAAGCGCTGGGCCTCGCCCTCGGACAGGGTGGGGGAGGAACGTCCCATGTTCAGGTAGCCGGCGCCAACGTCGATCAGGCGACGCATGCGCTCGGTCAGGTCGTCGACGACCGACCGGATGATGTCGCGCTCGCCCAGGGGTACGACTGCGGGCAGGCGTTCTATCCAGGTTAGCAGGGCAGTGAAGGGTATGTGCGACAGATCGATGATGGTTGACCCGTCGATGGTCACGCTTGCGCTCTCTGGACGGAGGCGATTGCCCTGGCAGTCGGGGCAGGGTTGGGACACCATCAGTTGCTCGATGCGCTCGCGATAGTCAGCGTCCTGAGCGTGTTCCTCATAGCGGCGCATCAGGGCGGAGACGACACCCTCGAATCGGCCCTGATTGACGTTCTGGGGCGGATCGATGTGGGGATAGTGGCGTCGAAACTCGCGGCTGTGGACGCCGTAGAGCAGGAGATCGCGCTGGGCCGGGGTGAATTCTCCGATGGGCGTTGAGGGGTCGAAAGCAAAGCCATAATGTTTGGCGGCCAGTTGTATTGTGTCCAGGTGACGGGTGATTTCCGGCGAGACCCAGCGGATAACGCCGCCGTCTGGGATGCTGCGGGCAGGGTCGATCAGGAGGGAGAGGTTGGGCGCGTAGACGACGCCGAGGCCGGTGCAGGTGGGGCAAGCGCCTTCGGGCTTGTTGAAGGAAAAGTGGGCCATTCCGAGCTCGGGGATGGGTGAGCCACAGTGGGGGCAGGGATAGGTGCTCTCGGGGGCTTCGCCGCTGTCGTCAGCAACGTCTTCGTCCAGGGTGACAAGGCCGGTGAGGTTGTGGGATGGGGGGACGTCACGGCCGCAGACGGGGCAGGGACGGTGGCCGATGCGGGCGAAGAGCACGCGCAGGTAGGTGAAGACCTCGGTGACGGTGCCCACGGTGGAGCGAGGGCTGTGGTTGGTCAAATGCTGGTCGATGCTGATCGACGGGGACAGGCCCTCGATGCGCTCAACATTGGGTTTCTGCTGGTAAGTGACCAGGCCGACCGACTCAAAGTACTGGCGCATGGCCTCATGATGGAGGGTGTCGAAGGCCAGGGTTGATTTGCCCGAGCCCGAGAGGCCGGTCAGGACGACAAGTCTGTTCTTGGGAATGCTCAGGGTGATGTTCTTCAGATTGTGAAGACGCGCGCCCCTTATCGTGATCGAGTCTTGCATGGTCTGTTTAGTAGGCTCCTGAACCCGTTGTTGGTGAGGACAAACGGTATGCAGGGCAAGGTGCCCTGGAATGTTAGCGCTCGATTATGATTCTACAGAGGCGGGGAGGAGGTGTCAACGCAGACGAAGCGGCAATCGGCCAACCGCCAAGCAACCGACGAGTGTATACTTCGTCCTACAAGCAAGTATTACTGTTCAGGAGAAGACCAGATGAATAGAGCGAATAGGGTGTTGCAGTTTTGCCTGGTGGCAATGGCGCTGGGAGTAATGTGTGCGGCTCTGTTGCTGCAAGCTGGGAGGGGGCAGCAGGCAAGGGCGGATACACTGCCGCCCGATACGCTACCTCCTACGCCCGCCGCGTCGCCCACCCAATCGACAGACCCCAACGACTTTGTTACTGAGGGGCCTTTCCGGTTCGCGCCTTTTACGATGGCTGATTTCGGACCTGTTACTACGAATGCGCCTGTTCCCGGCTCGTTGGCGGTCAACGGCGATTGGGCGGCGTATACGTCGTCGCATATAGTGTGCGGGCACTGCGGCTACGTGGCTGATACGCTGTTTGTTCAGAATCTTGTTACGGGGAAGCTTGTCACGATCAAAGGGTCGTCGCAGATGGTGATCGACAGCAAGGTGGGGATAAGCGATGTCGAGATTCGCAACACGGCGGTGAGGTGGGTGCAGCCTGCTACGCCGAATCCTTTGCCGGCAACGCCCGGCGCGGGGGGATTTGTTGCGGGAGATTATGATTGTAACAAGTGCTTTTACGATCTAGAAACGGGGCAAAGCGGGGAGGTTGTGGGGGACAGGCAGCCGCCAGTGATTCCTCCTGCGTGGAGCGTGGCGACCGGTCCTTATGACCCGAACAACGCCAGCGAAGAGACCATAACGGTTACTCAGCAGCCCACGGGCACGCTTGCTTTCCGCGCAACCTTTAAGGACTACTGGACGGCGGGAGGGTTCGCGTTTGATGACAGTAAGATGGTGTATATCCAGAGCCAGACCGGGTACGGAACGCCGCAACTTGTGAGGATAGCATGGCTGCTCCCGGATAATGCTGCGTTTACGAATGTATGGGCAAAGGCTGATGGGCCAGTTGCAAATGGTAAGGTTGCGAGGTCGTGGCTGTGGGGACCGGGGCCGAGCGTGACGCGATACGAGCTATATGAGCAGGGACGGGGACAGCGGAGGCTGGTTCAGTATTATGACAAGAGCAGGATGGAGATAAATAATCCGAACGCGGACCCGAGCTCGCCGGGGTATATCACTAACGGGTTGCTGACTGTGGAGATGATTGGCGGGGAGATACAAACGGGCGACGCGAACAGCGTGGAGGCGAAGGTGCAGGCCGATATACCTGTGGTGGGCGATCCTCGCAAGGACAACCCGCTGGCGCCAAGCTATGCCGCCCTGCAGGGTGTTGCATCGATACACGACGAGCACCAGGCAGCAGTACGCACGGGACAGCAGGTGGACGACGCGATAGATGTGTTGGGGATAGTGTCCAAGGACACGGCGCACGCCGGGCTTGCGAGCTACAGTGCGTATTCAGAGGAGACCAAGCACAATATCCCCGATGTTTTCTGGAAGTATCTGACGGGGATGAACGCGAGCT
This sequence comes from Chloroflexia bacterium, assembly GCA_038203825.1. Classification (GTDB taxonomy): domain Bacteria; phylum Chloroflexota; class Chloroflexia; order QHBQ01; family JADMIH01; genus JADMIH01. The sequence goes on from JBBRDO010000123.1 coordinate 8,631, forward strand.
ACGGATTCGACTGGACGTTCGTGCTGGGGTACCCAATCACGGAGGCCTACTGGACGCAGATGAGGGTGGGTGGAAAGGATATGCCGGTGTTGATTCAGGCGTACCAGCGTCGGGTGTTGACTTATGTGCCCGACTTTGAGCCGACGTGGCAGGTGCAACAGGGGAATGTGGGGCAGCACTATCTGGAATGGATCACGCTGAATAGGGAGAACAGGTTGGGTAATCCGGATATTTTGCCGTAGTGCGTGATAAGTGATAAGTGATAAGTGATAAGTGATAAGTGATAAGTGATAAGTGATAAGTGATAAGTGATAAGTGATAAGTGATAAGTGATAAGTGATAAGTGATGCGCCGATGCATGGGGTGGCGTGCTGTGTCGCCCCTACGGGGCTTGGGTTTTGTTTGTGGCTGATCCACAGGGCTTACGCCCTGGGCTATGCGTGTTTCGCCCCTTCGGGGCTGTTTTATGATCGTGGTTTTCTGATGCCTTTACGTTGGTATGGTGGCCAGAATGAAAACGCTGTGGCCTCTCCTGCGAGTACGGGGTGGGGAGGATGATTCTTCGCTGCGCTCCGTAGCTTGCTAACCAGGAGATTACATGTATGGTAGCAAGTACTCAGGTAGCCCTTGTCATTCTGAACGCAGTGAATAGTCACTATCCTGAGCAGAGTGCCTGAGGAAGTGATTCTTCACTGCGTTCAGAATGACAAGGGTAGGGGAGGGGCTTCGGTCGAGCTTGGCACGTGAGGAGTGATTTTTCGGGTCTATGGGGAGGGCTGCTTCGCTCGGAATGAGGGGGCGGGCTGGGTTGGTGGGCATTCGGCTTCTGGAGCCAGGGAATGCCCACTATTAATAACGGGTAGTTGGGGCCGGTAACGCGGGATGTGTGTCAGGCGCCGCGGGCTACGTAGACCTTTTCGACTTCCTGGGGAGGGATGCCGTCCCACTCGGCTATGGTGCCACATAGGGTGCACTTCACCTTCTGCGGGGCGCTGCCGTTCTGGGTGCGACCCACCACGGTCATGAGGCCGCCGCAGTTGGGGCAAGGCAGGGGAACGGGCTTGTCCCAGGTGGAGAAGTCGCATTCGGGGTAGCGGCTGCAGGAGTAGAAGACGCGGCCCTTCTTGCTTTTCTTCTCGATGAGCATGCCCTGGCCGCACTTGGGACATTCGACGCCTGTGCTGACCACGATGGGGCGAGTGTAGCGACACTTGGGGAAGCCTGAACAGGCGATGAAGGGGCCGAAGCGGCTCTCGCGGATGACAAGCTCGTGCTCCTGGCACAGGGGGCAGGTTTCGCCTGTTCGCTGGGGCTCGGGGCGGGCAACGTCTATTTTGCCGACGCTGACTTCGGCGCGAGCAAGGGCTGCCTCGAGGGGGGCATAGAACTCGGAGATCACGGGCTGCCAGCGGCGGTCGCCCGAGGCAACTTCGTCGAGCTCTTCTTCCATGTTGGAGGTGAAGCCGATGTCGACTATGTCGGGGAAGTGCTCGACGAGGAGGTCGTTGACGGCGATGCCCAGGTCGGTGGGGGAGAATTTCTTCTCTTCTTTTACCACGTAGCCGCGATCCACTATTGTGGAGAGGATAGGGGCGTAAGTGGATGGGCGACCAATGCCCTGCTCTTCGAGTATTTTGACGAGGGTAGCCTCGGTATAGCGGGGAGGAGGCTGGGTGAAGTGCTGGCTGGGCTCCAGCTTGAGGAGCTCAAGCAATTCACTTTCGGAGAGAGGAGGAAGGGCAGCCTGATCTATCTCGTCGTCGGCATCACCCGCATCGTGGCCTACGCGGTAGACGGAAATGAAGCCGGGGAACTTGATGACAGAGCCTGAGGCGCGGAAGGTATAGGGGCGAGGGGTGGGATCGGTTGGGCGGCCTGCGCCCACGTCGACGGTGGTCTGGTCGAAGATAGCGTTGGCCATCTGGGAGGCGACGAAGCGCTGCCAGATCAGCTTGTAGAGGCGGTACTGGTCGGGGGTGAGGTATTGCTTGATGGAGTCTGGGTCGCGAGCGGCGAGGGTGGGGCGGATGGCCTCGTGGGCTTCCTGGGCGCGGGGGTTCTTGCGGGCGTAGGTGGGAGGGGAAGCGGGAACGAAGTCTTTGCCGAAGCGTGAGGCTATGACCTCGCGCACTTCGTCTTGGGCTGTGGAGGCTATGTTAGTGGAGTCAGTTCTCATGTAGGTAATGAGGCCTGTGGAGCCTTCGATGCCGATGTCGATGCCTTCGTAAAGTTGCTGAGCGATGAGCATGGTCTTGCGGGCAGCGTAGTTGAGCTTGCGGGAGGATTCCTGCTGGAGGGTGGAGGTGGTGAAGGGCGGGGAGGGCCTACGCTGCGATTCGCGCTTTTTGACGCTTTCTACTTTGTATTCGGCGCCATTGAGGGCGTCGATTATTTTCTGCGAGTCTTCGGCGTTTGTGAGCTCGGGCTTCTTGCCGCGAACAAGGGCAAGGGCCGCGTGAAAGGCGTCTTTCTTTTTGCCGGAGGGTATCTTGCTGAGGTCGGCTTCGATGGACCAGTATTCCTCGGCGACGAAGGCCTCGATCTCGCGCTCGCGCTCTACGACGAGGCGCACGGCAACGCTCTGGACACGCCCGGCGGAGAGGCCGCGGCGAACCTTTTTCCAGAGGAGGGGGGAGAGGCGGTAGCCGACGAGGCGGTCGAGGACGCGGCGAGCCTGCTGGGCATCGACGAGGCGCATGTCGATCTCGCGGGGGTTGGCAACAGCAGCCTGCACAGCGCCGGGGGTGATCTCGTGGAATTCGACGCGGTAGACGGGCTGGTTGTCCTTGCCAGCGCCCGTCACTTCGCGCACGTGCCACGCTATGGCTTCGCCCTCGCGGTCGGGGTCAGTTGCCAGGTATACGGCACGAGCGGTCTGCACGCGCCCTTTGAGGTCCTTGACGGTCTTGCTTTTGTCGCGGGGCACGACGTACTGGGGGGCGAAGTTGTGTTCTACATCGACGCCGAGGGTGGACTTGGGGAGGTCGCGGACGTGGCCCATGCTGGCCTCAACGGTGAAGTTGCGGCCGAGATACTTTTTGATGGTTCGAGCCTTGGCAGGCGACTCGACTATCACAAGGTTGGTGGTGCCGCGCACGCCGGTGGATGCGCTGCTTGATGAGCGCGTGGAGCGTGCGGGAGTCCTGGAGGCTGGGGCCTTTTTGGTTGCTGATGTAGATTTGGTTGTGGTCCTGGACCTGGTGGTGCCGGTAGTTTTCTTGGTGGTTGCCATAATTATTAGTGTTGTTCCTTCTTCCGTTCGTGACCCGTTTGAATGTGCAAGGGTAATCTTACGCTCAATGTAACATAGGTGTCAAGCGGAGGACGACGGACAACGGATGACCGACGACGAGTAATCAGGTTAATATCGTTGGACGTCTATTGTCCATCGTCCGTGCAAAAATAGCCCTTATGGGTACTTGAAATACGAACAAAAGTTCTATATACTTGCTACACAAGCAAGATAGCTCAGGAGAAAAGAGGGCACATTAGATGGAAAGAGCAACGCGAAAACGCGCAGGGGGTAGGTCTCTCAAGGAAGAGGGATCTATCGGCGTGCTCACGGAGCGGCAAAAAGAGGTATTGAGCCTGTTGGCTGTGGGAAAGAGCAACAAAGAGATCGCGACGGCCCTCTACCTGGAACCGAGCACAGTGAAGGCGCACGTCGCGAGGATACTCAAGGTGCTGGATAAGCGCAGCAGGACTGAGCTGGCAGTGCTGTGGGCAGAGACTATTTACAGGGCGGGGGAGGCAGAGGTTGTTCTTTAGCGGCCCATTTCGTCTGCGAGCAGGGCGTACAGGCGCTCGATAGGCATATTATGCCCCTTTTGCC
>JBBRDO010000124.1:0-12393 GCA_038203825.1 Chloroflexia bacterium
GTGGACGCTGGACAGAATCATGTTGATGGTCTCGTCCATCCTTCACTGGTTTCGGGTGTTGCTCGTGGGAGGCGGCGGGCAGGACAACCTGCTTGGCATCCTGATGACACAGCTCTTGCAGGGTAACGAACTCCTCAAGCAGCTGGTCTATCTGGGGCTGATGCTCGCCTTCACCATTATGTCCTTTACGCTGATCGCCCGGCCCCTGATAGGCAGGTTCCAGGCTGTCGACTTCCAGAAGGTCATCCTCTGGTTCTTCATCGCGGTCCTCATCTTCTCCGCCGGCCCCGGCATGTTCGCGGGACTTGAGAGCACGCGGCTGGGGCTGCAGGAGCAGGCTCACCTTATAGCCTCGACTATCCAGTACCAGAACGAGGTAAACCGCTTCAACAACCAGGTTGTGCCCGATACGGTCGGCGACTTCTGGCTGCCCGGCCAGACCCCCGGTTACGTGCCCCACCTGTTCGGCTCGGCTGTTGGCTCTGACTGCCCGGCGGGTTGCAACGGCCTGGACGCCGCCGCGGCCTTTCTGGGCGCTGAGGAAGGCGACATCACGGGCGCTCGGGCTGAGGCCCGCAATACCGGAGGCTACCCGCAGGCCCTCTACAGCAGATACTTCACCTGGCGAGACGGCAACGAAGAGGAGCGGGCGGCGTCGGTGCGTAACGCCTCGGACGGGGTGATGAGGCTCCTCGAGGGGGTGCTGCCCGCATTCTTCTCCATTATAGAAGCCCTTATCTTCCTGTTGTTCGCTATCGCCGCCATGGTGCTCTTTATTTCGCTGCCGGCGGCTATCCCCTTCGCCTTCTTCTCGCTCACCGAGGTGATTGCGGCTTCCGTGCTGCGGGCGTACCTTTTCCTGGTGCTGCGTACCTTCGTGGTGGCTACCATGATGGCGTTTCTGGTGCAGATGCTCATTATCTTCGCCGAGAGGGGTACCGTGCTCGTGTTCGTGAGCATCTCGGGCCTGACCATACTGCTCTCGTTCCAATTCGTGCACATGGCAGCTCATACGGTAACGGGAGCGCTCAACGTCATCGGTTCGGCTGTGGGCTCTGCCACCGGAATGAACGCCCGGCAGGTGGATCCGTTTGCCGCGGCGGGGCGGGTCGCCGGCATGGCGGCCCTGGCGGGCGCAGCCGTGGCCACGGGGGGAGGCGCCATGCTGGGAGCGGCGGCGCTGCTCCACCGCCAGGGAGGGCTCAGAGGCGGCGGGCTGAGCGCGGTGGGCAGCGCGGCTCTGCATGCTGCCAGGGTTCGAGCCGGCGCGGCTATGGGGCGCACTCCCCTTCGGGGTCTGCAACGCGGTTACAGCGCAGTAGATGAGTACCACCAGATGGCGCGAGAGCATGCTTACCAGCTGGAAGCCGTTCGTGCTCTGCACCTCGACCACGACGCTGAGGAAGCAGCAGCGGTGCTGATGGAGCACAAGAGCGTGTCTCCCGCCCGCAAAGACTGGGCCGCGAACAAGGTCCGGCAGTGGACGTCCGTCGAGGAGAGCCGGCAGCGATACCGTGCTGAAATGCGGGGTGCGGGCATGAGCCGGTTGGCCCATAGAGGCTATTCACGGCCCTGGAGAGCCTTGAACGGCGCTACTGCGACGCCTACACGCCCTGGCTCATCGCTGGCCGCAGGAAGCACGGGCACGTTCACCGGCAACGCCCAGGGTCAGGCCGGCGCGAACTCGCTCAAAGATAGCGGCCCCGAGGAGCACGAAATGGCCAGTTCGGCCCCTACGCCGGCGACAGCCAGTGGCCGCCAAAACGCCTTCGACGGTGCTGATGCCAGTGCTGATGCCAGTGCTGATGCCAGTGCTGGCCCGGGTGTTGCTGAATTCAGCAGTGCTGTAGTCGGCACTGGCAGCAGCACCGGAAGTAGAGGGCGTCCGTCTCGGTCTGTAAGCAGTGTAGGCGTCAGACGAGGACCGGGGCCCAGCAAGCCGGTTGCTCAGGGCGCTACCAGCGATCCTCTCGCAACTACTGTAAGTGCTATCCTCCCGCTCAACGCCACCGACCCGGCCTTGCGCGCCCTGGCCGACGAGGCAGTGCGTATAAAGAACGGGGCCGTTGGCGTGGTGGGTGGCTACCTGGTGGTGTACGGCGGTGTGCGCTCAGAGGATGACCCCGGCCTGGGGCGCTACGACCTCTTGCCGCCCAGCACTGACATCCTCGAGCTCCTGAAGATGGCCAAACACGTCCAGAAGTCGCGCACCCGCCCGGGTTTCCTGGTGGCGTGGGAGCCTGATCAAGCTACCGTCTCCCAGTCATTCTCTGCTCTTACTCTGTGGTCCGGCACCGATAGCCAAGCGCGCCGTCAGGTGTTGTCCGACGTGCGAGAGCTAGCCGAAATGGCCGGGCAGGGGCTTCCCCTTACTGCAACTGTTCTCCAGGACAAACTGCGCCATCTGTCGTCCGGCGACCGGCAGAGGCTCGTTGGCATGCTCAGGGGCGGCGGAACATCGGGAATATCGGGGATATCGGGGATATCGGGGATATCGGGGATATCGGGAAACTCGGGAAACTCGGGAATATCCCCTGAAGGCGTGGTGCGCGTGCTCGAGGCGACCGGCGAGATGGCTGATACCATGGAAAGCGCAGGCGACGCTCAAGTTCTGCTCGAGGAGTTCCTGGCGCCAAATGGCTGCCTGGACCTCAATTCACCGGGCGTGGCCTCGATAATCTCAGAAGTATCGGAAGTAACTTCGCGCGGCGGTGAAGTGCATGTACAAATAGAGGGCGCGCCCAATGTCGAGGGCGCGTCCGAGCAGGAGGGCGGCCCAAGCGGCCAAAGCAGCCCAAGCACCATGGCCAGCCCAAGCGGCCCAAGCAGCCCAAGCAGCCAGGGCGCCGAGGGCCAGGGCAGCGGGGGTGTGCCACCTGCTGACATGGCGCTGCTGATCTCTGCCGGGCTGGGGCTGAAACGCGCCCTGCCCTGGGCACAGGTCAAGGGTGCGCTGGTGCAGGCGAGCATCTCCGATGGACGTGACCCGAAGCATGAGCCCGTGCTAATGGTTTCCGAGGGCCTGGGCGTTCCGTCCCTGCGTACCAGCATGGCACCCGTCAGGCGTTTCGTTGACACCGCCCGCTCGATAGGCATGCCGGCCGTGGATGTGTCGACCGTTCTGGATGTGGCAGTATCCGCGGCCGACATTGGAGAGGTAATAGCCACCATCCACGCCAAGGACGAGACCACGAGGCACAGTAGGTGGGGCGCAGCGGGGGTGCCGCCTGCCATGCTCCATCCGCTGGAGATAGTGCGTTCCAACGTCTTGCGGCACGCCGTAAGACCCTCCCCGGCAGGCACCCCGGACCACAAAGCGCTTGAGCGGGCGCAGGAGATGCTCGGTACCCTGCTCATCGAGGGCGTGAGCATACGTGACGAGTTGGACTGCGTGCCCATAGAGACCTACTCGGCCCACCCCTTCACGCATGGCGGCTCCGGCGCCGCTATACCCGTAGCTGCCTACTCCACCGGGCGCGTTGTGGCCGCCATGCCCGAAGATACGCAGCCCAAGAGCGTCGAGAAGGTGCTTCCGCATCAGTGGGCGTCAAGGCCCGGCAAGAAGCGCAACGGGGTTCCAACCCCGACCGCTGGCCCGATTTCGAGAAGCCGAACAGACCAAGCGCCTGGATCCCTGCTGCCGGTATCGCAAGCAGGAGTCGAGGGTCCGGATATTCCGGAGGGTACATATACAGGTGGAACCGAGCACACTCCACCGAGGACGCCAGACGTCGCGCCGGATCGCGACAAAGAAACGGGAGGAAACGATGCGACTCATCAAAGATGAACGAAACCTCTTGAGGGTACCGCACAACTGGGGCAGACCTGGCAGACGGCAGTATTGTGGCTGCGGGTCACATCATTGTGAGAGCACAAAGAAGCTGTCAAAGTCGCAGTGGTTGGTTGCCTGCGGTGGCTTAGCGACCGCTCTTCTGCTCGTTCTGGTGCTGCTCTTGACCTGGGCGAGCCTTGCGGGTCCCCCGACAAGCCTTGCCGCCGGCGACCCATCGCCTGCTCCCTCAGGCATGCTGAATATAGCGAATACTGCGAACATAGCGAGGCCGATCCTGACACCATCTACTGAATTCGGTGGCATGCCGGTGATCTATGCCGGGGCGGGCGATGGGTCCTGGCCCGACCAGATGGAGCCCAATGACGGTACGGACGACGTGCTCGGCCCCGCTCCGGTCGACGTGGGCACTCTATACCGCAGCCTCAACTTGCTGCCGCGCACGCTGCCTCCCGCCAACCCAACTCCCGGTGAGGACCGCGACTGGTACGTCTGGAACACAGCAGGCGGTCGGTGCTACCGCGCCTTTACGGGTGACATAGCAGGCCCCCCAGGCCAGCTGACCGGGCAGTTGGGGGCTTCGGGGGCTTGGAGGGTCCAGCACGCCATACGCTTATGGTGGTACCCGCCGGTGAAAGAGGGGAGGAATCTGCTGGCCGAGTACAACCCGAGCAAAGGGCCGGCGGAAGGAGGCTACTTCGCGGCCGCTACCGCGTGCGGAACCGTTGACGGCCAGATGGCGGCCGAAGTATATAACTACCGTTACGCTCTCAAGAACCCGAGGGGATTGACCTACACGTTCGGCGTGCTGGACCTGGGGGTCCCAGCCACCCCGGAGGCGGTGCTCCCGGAGCCCGGGCCGTCCGGGCCGCTCTCGAGCGCTCCAGGTGACGGGGCGGGGCGCACAGCATCAAACACAGCCCCCGTCTCATATCCATCGCAGCCCGCCAGTGTGCCGCCTTCACCCACGCCCCGACTGACGCCAACTCCTACCGGGACAGTGCGCCCCACCGATACATCCCTTCCTCTCAGTATGACGCCAACCTCATCCCCGTCTCCTACCTCGACCCCGTCGCCGAAGCCCGGGTCAGCCGGACTGCCTGCCAGCGTGGACGTAGTTGCCTACCTGGACCAGAACCAGAACGGCGCGCCCGACCCGGGCGAAGGCCTTCATGACCTGCAGGTGGCGCTGCTGAGCGTGCGTACGAACTCGGTGCAGAAAACGGTGAGCACCAACGCGAACGGGTACGCCCATCTGGAGTGGACCTGGGCCGGACGAGTGCGCGTGGCGCTGCCTGACCTCAACTGGTCCGACCTGGTAGACCCCTCCGACATGGCTTCTGCTACGAGACCGCGCTCGGATGTGTGGTCCACCGCTGAAGATGGCAGCCTCTATCTGGAGGTGCGCGTGCTCCCCGCCCAACTTCCCGCCGTCATACCTTAAGCCGTTATACGCTAACAGGTTGGGCACAAGGGCCGCGCATGCAAAGGCGCTTTCCAGCACCGCGCAGAGTGGGCAGAGTGGGCAGAGGGGGCAGAGGGGGCAGAGAGGGCAGAGGGGAATGAAAGTTCGAACAAGGGGGACGAAGAGATGTTCTCAGGACAGACCAGACTAAGTAGGCGGGTGCTCGGCGACGACCTGGATCGCGAATTCGATGAAGTCTACCAGACGCTCATGTCTGGTAGAGGGGTGCGCACCGACGAGGAGGAATTGGCGCTGGCCAATGAGCTCATACGCCGGGCTGAGCAGGGCTCGTACCCGGAAGGCGGGGCCATGCACATCATTTCGCCCAGGGCGGACGTGGACTGGGCGTCGGACGCCGCCATGCTGGCGGTACGACCCCCTCCGGCTCGCAATTACGGCCTGGTCGCCGGCGGCATTCTGATTGGTGTCACGCTGATATTTGCTCTCTTTGCCGTCGCCGGCGGGAGCAAAGGCAGCGATGCGACCTTCGCAACCTCCGCAACGTCCGCAACGTCTGCCACAGCCACGGCCGTGGCTGCCAGCTCCGCCAGTTCCGCCAGCTCCGCCAACGGGGCCCTATCTGTTTCTGGAGCGCAGGCCACTCAGACAGCGATAGCTCAAGCTACCGCCGGGTGGGCAGGGTCCGGGATAGTAGTCGGCACGGATTACAAGCAAAGACTTCCCCCCGTCTACCCGGAGACCCTCGAGATAGACGGAGCGCCTTTCCGGGTGTACCCGTCAGCGATGGATGGGGGCAAATGGCAATATCAGACGGTTGAGGGGACTGCATCCTGGATTGGAGGTACGCTCATAAACTGGAGCTTCGGCGTGCCCGACCTCGAAGTCAACATGGCACTTTTCAAGAGACTGGAGCAAGCGCCAGATGGAGATAAGGAAGCGCTGCTTCGTATGTCGGGCGGAGTTGTGCGCTACTTTCGTCTCCAAACACCCACCCAGGTGGATCGCCAGCAGATAGAGGCGTTCGCGCAGAACCAACCTGGTATCACGATAGTCTTGCTGGGAGACGAACAGGGACCCCGGCGATGGCTTCTTCGCGGTACTGAAGATTATGCGCGCTCGGGTTACGGCGCAGGCGTTGACGCCACCGCCACGCCCTCAGCCACAGGCTCTCACCCTTGACTCTCTACCGGAAAGGCTCTGCTGTGGGTGCTATGAGTGCTGTGGGTGCTGTGGGTGCTGTGGGCGCGTCACCCGGAAATATGACCGGCCCTGGCGTGCGTCTTGGCCACAGCAGACTGCTCGCCTGGGTGCCCATATCAGCGCTCCTCGCGTCGGGCGCCGCTTTGATGCTCTCCGTAAGCCCCCTCGTTCGACCTGTACCGGGCAGAGACTCAGGTGTCTTTCTTTACGTAGCCTCGGTAATCCTGGATGGTGGGCTGCCGTACCGCGATGTATGGGACCACAAGCCGCCAGCCATCTATTACCTGGACGCTCTTGGGCTGGCGCTCAGCGGGCGTTCTCCCTGGGGCGTCTGGGCAATACAGATATTATTCGTATGCTCAGCCATTGCACTGGGCTTCGCCTACATGAAGAAGGCGCTGGGGAGCGTACCTGCCTTTTTCGGATCACTGGCCTGGCTATCGACCCTGGGGCTGCTTCTCATCTGGGAGAACTATCCTGAAGAGTATGCCTTGCCCTTGCAATTCGCTTCTCTTTACGTCTTCGGCGAGGTGGCCACGTCGAAGCAGGCGCCGGCACGCCGAGCGCTCATGGTGGGATCAGTCGGTCTGCTCATGTCAGCCTGTTTCCTGCTTAAGCCCACCCTTGTGGGCACTCAGATAGCCATCCTACTGGTGCTGCTATGGGAAAGCCGGTTTACGAAGCGCCCCCTCCTACGTGCTTTGTCTGACCTGGCGTCTCTGTGCGCTGGCATAGTGCTGGTGTTGGTGCCCCTAACCGCATACTTGTGGCGCCAGGGCGTTCTGGAAGAAGCGCTCGACGCTGTGTTCCGCTACAACTTCTTCTACTCGGCGGCCTCTCCAGGAGATCGACTGGTGTCAGTGCTCTCCGGACTGGGCGGCTTGCCGGCCCTCTCCGGCGCACCGGCTCTCGCGCTGATCGCGTGGGCAGGGATCTCTAGACGAGCTCTCCAACAGGACAAGCGCTTGCATGTCGGTACCGGGTGTGCCGACGCCGGCGCTATCCATGATGGGCGCCCCGGCGGCGCTGCAAACGCCGCCCGCGAACCCCTGCCGGCGCCGGCAACGGTGGCAACGGTGGCAACGCTGGCGCTTGCAGCGCTGCCTGTCGAGCTTCTCCTGGTGGCGATCCCCGGGCGCAGCTACGGCTATTACTACACTGCCTGGCTGCCGATGATCGCGGTTTTGTGTGCCCTGTTTGCCCGCAACGTGTTGAGGGCGGGCGCCGGCGGGAAGCGCAGCGCACCGGCGCGGATAGTCTTGCTGTGCGCCTTTCTGCCCATGATCGTGGGAGTGCCTTCAGCAGTAGTGCTTGCCCGTGCTCACACGGCGACCTCGACCGCCCTGACCCGTGCCGAAGCCGTCCAATATATAAGGGCGCACACAGAGCTAGCCGACTCGGTGTTGATGTGGGGGGCCGAACCGGGCGTCAACTTTGCCGCTCAGAGGCGATCGCCTTCCCGCTTTGCCTACCAGTATGCGCTGCTTACAAGCGGATATACCGGTGGCCCTTTGGTAAGCGTTTTCCTCCGGGAGATCGAGACCGGTCGGCCCACCCTCATCATCGATGCTTCGCCGAGCGATGGGATCACACCTCCCATCGACTTCGAAGCGCGCAAAAGATGGAGGCCAACCCTGGTTTATCGTCTCCCGGCTGAGCTGGACATGTTCTTCCGGTATGTAGACACTCATTATCAGCTCGCCGGCAGCCTGGGGCCTGACGGCTGGCGGGTGTATGCCCGCAAGCAGGGTGGGCTGGATCGCCCCTAACACGCGGAAAATATGCTGCGGGGCCTCGAAACTCCGTCAACACTCTGATGAGCCTAACCAACATTCGTGACACCAGGGGCAAAGCCTTCAGGATTGTGCAGCCACTCGCTCGCCACGGCCCCTATCGTTTTGTAGACGCTCCTAGCTGACCTGCTCCAGTTGGCCGGCCCGTCCCAGGTAGCCTGCCAGCAGGTCCTGGAAGTCGGCGCTTGTGAGGGCACCCCCATGAGCGATACCAGGCCCCTATTACCCTGTCCGCGCTGCGTATGGGAAACTGGGTGTGTATGAAGCGCTTTACCACTTTATTGCCGAGCGACGCGTGGCCGCTCTGCATCTTTGTTGCGATGGCTGTGTAAGCGTCGATGGGAGGGTCGGTGAGGAAACGGTTGGCGCGCAGCAGCCTCACCAGCCCGGCGATACGCGGGAAGGCGAGCACGTTGTGGCGCTTGTGAATACTCTACTGCCAGAGCCTTGAGGGTGCGAGTTTCGTCCATTAGAGACAGGAGGTCGTGCTCGTTTGGGTCGAGCTTGCGGTAGGTGGCGGCGGAGGGGTTACGTACGATTACTTACGGTACACCTTTACGCGTGGCATGCTGCGACACCTCTATGCCTTCTACCACCTGGGGGTGGTACTCGATGGGTGAGAGGGCACAGTCAAGATCGTCTCACACGGACTGCTGGGATACTGGCGGGGCAGAATAGGTTGGTTCGGTGGTTGTGCTCATGCTGGAAGGGGAGCTGACATTGGTCGTAAAGTTGTTTACAGCTGTTTACAGCTATTTACTTGAGTAGCACCTGGTAGCCAGCCTGTTCAACGTGGTGGTCAGATGTGAGGGCGTACTTAAGGTCAAGCTCTTGCATCGCCAGAAAGCTAGCACAGTCTACGAGGCTCCAATTCTTGTCCTGCCGTTGCGTGAGCAATCCCCATGCCTGCTCGTCACGAGCCTGGTCAATAAACACGATTTCGACGTAGGGTGAGTGCTTCAACCCCTCAACGAATGCAACAACACGAGGGCGTGGGATGCGAAACGGACTGGTAAGGAGTGCTACAAGCTCCGCGATTACGTAGCTGGTGGTGACGAGGTTCAAAGCGCGCGTTCGTGCGTCACGGTAAAGCGTGGCAGCCAGCGTGTGGAATTCCTGACCGGGATCAATTATGCTACCCCACCCGGCCGTATCCACGAAGATGCCCGTCGCCATCAGTGTTGACGGTTGGTTGGCGCATGGTCATCCAACAGTGCCCGGCCCAGGTACTCATCGTGCCTGGTTGCCCAGTCGCTTACGCCTGTATCGAATGTGCCGATGAAAGGCTCCAGCGGGTCGTCTTGTGTGGTACGCTCTGCGGAGGCGGCGAGCCACTCGGCAGCCAGGGTCTCAGGCTGTTGTCCAGTCTCCTCGGCCCTCTTCATCAGCAAATCGTAAAGGGTCTCAGGGACCTCTATTAATAAAGTATGTACCATTTCAGATCCTCCAGACCAGACTTCATAACTCAACCCCTTGAGTTACTAACAACACTAAGGAGGTTAGACTTTGAATACCGCCCCCGCTTCGCTCATACCCAGACCTCTTTGCACCTTAGCCTGTCTCGTAGCGTCTCCGGCACGCAGTTGTCGTATTTACAGGTAGGCGCACTAGCCGGTTTGCGCCAGAGAAACAATCTGGATGCCCTCAACCCCTGTAGAGAATTTACAGTACTAAAGTCCTATACAGGCCGTAATACTTTGGTGCTATAGTATAGGTCTTAGGTCAATATACTTTCTCAACTTACCGAGGTGAGTATGCGGAAAATGGTGGTCACGCAGCCAGCACCCTCTGAGTTGTCGAGGGTAGGGTAAGCAGTTGGGAGAGCGGTGCTGGCGTGCGAACAAAGGGTACAGGAGCAACGTCAGGTACTTTATTCCACAGCAGTTCCCACATGGTCCAACGATGGTCGGTAATGCCAGCAGCATAGCTGGAGTACGCTTTTCCCCTTGCTCGGAGAGCAAACTCGCATGATACGTGCAGAAATTGTAGGGGGTATCAACCAGATACATACTTGCGTGCAAGTTCCTCTCAGCGCGCGTCAGCTGGCGGGTGCGGCGGGCAAGGCAAGCCGGTCTGGAGCGAAAGGTGGCGTTCAGCCGCTCAATGAAGGCCGTGTTGAGTACTCCCCAACCTTGAGTGCGCTCTATCAAGGCCTCCAGTTGTGCCTCGGGGCCCTGAGCCAGTCTTCTACTGATTTCCAGCGCAACACGTTTATCCCTCTCCCGGACATACTGCTTGACCATCGGGCCTATCACTACCCGCTGCCAGGGCGCAAGATGAGGTCTGCCTCTGTGATTGGTCTGCACAGGGGTGCCGAAGGCTCGTTGCACAGCACCCACATGGGAGGCCAACCCGTCCACAGCTGTAAACAGAGGCAGCAATGGACCAGGCAAGGCGCATCTGTTTATGAAGCTCACCACCTGCTCAATCAAGGCACGATTGTGGCTCGGACTGCGTACTCCTCCCAACCACAGCCGTGTGCTAACCATCAGAGCCATAGCCATCCACACCACACCACTGCCGTTGTGCCCTCCTTGAGTTTTGACCCTGATTTCATCGGCTTGCACTTGTCCCAGGTAACGAGGTTGCACCACCAACTCGTTATGAACCGCTTCGCAGTGCTCCCCTGCCCTATCAATCCAGCTCCGCGCGGCGCGAGCTTGGAAACCGAACACCGCCGCAATCGCTTCGATTCGGCAGCCGTGTGCCACCAGATTGACTGTCAACGCGATGGTCTGCGCTTCCGTGTGGGCAAGGTAGAAGGGCGTATCACGCATAGGAGAGCAAGTCTTGCCGCACTGAGTACATCGGTAACGAGGAGGCGTGTGGCTGTGTATTCAGGGGGCGCCTCTACCCACCTGTCCGCTTGCACGGCACTGCAGGTTAGGACAAAATACGGGTCGCGGGTTCATGGTACTACTCTGAGTTGGTAGCTCTAAGAGATTGTACCTGGACGCCTGTATGTTAATCACTTGTGTGCTGGCTTGATGTGCTGGCTGCGTGACCACCGCTTCCCGCACACCTACCCCTACCGACTGGTGTCATGAGCCAAGTTGGCCAACTTATTTGAGTTTGTAGATAGCCCCTAGTAGTGTGTCACTCATGAAATGAAGGGCATACAGAGCCACGGGAACACCCCTTTAACCCCGTCACGGGCAGCAGCCCCTGCACCCCGCCGCTACTTGTTTCACCGTTGACGCACTACTGGAGCAAAAAGGAGATGAATATGTCAACAAGACCAGGAAAACAAGATAAACAAGAAAAGCAGCCAGCCTCAGGCCACGTCGAGCTTAATCCGCACGCTCGAATCACTCAACAACTTGTTCGCCAGCTGAAGCCTCATCTTCCGATCTACTCTGTTGAGAAGATCGCGGAGAAAATGGATGAAATAGAGGTGGACGGTCATCGATTGCCGTTGAAGCTTTTCGCGCCACATATCAGCAACGACCTGTTCCCAATTGAAAGTGCTGAGGATCTGGAGCAGAAATTAAGCGATGGAGTGCGGCGCGCGATCGCCCTGGCACAATCGGGCTTTATCTCGGTTGGGAACCCGCAATTCATTAAGATCCTCTCAACAACTTCTCAGGCATCAAAAGCGTACGTAAGTCCAAGCGTTCCTGTTCGCGATATTTACACTTACGGCCCGACACCTACTTCAGGTCCTGCGACTGACATATCAATGCAAGGCAAAGGAGGTAAGTAATGGCCTGGTCAGTTACGCTCGAAATTGTTGACTGCGCATCGCCTTCGAAGCTTTTATCCGGGGCCGCAGTGTACTCGCCGTATTTAACGCCCACAACTGGATATGCGGACGCAAACGGACAGTATATCATTGTGGACCCAACCGGTTTGTACGACTTTGTCATCGTCACAATTAGTAAACCAGCCAACGAGCCGTGCAAGGACAAAAAACCCAATCCAAACGGGGACCCGGGCTATATCAACAAGAATTTCACAGTTGACAAAGTAAACGATGGGAAGGTTCAGACGGTTTGCCTCAATAAGGCTCCCATGCCCGATTGCACTCAGACGGCAAAACCCATCTGTTTCATAGTGACAGCGACGACAGGATCGCCTGAATCGGTGGAAGTGAACCGCTTGCGACAGCTCCGTGACCGCGTGAGTGCCGCATCAGGGTTTGGTGCCCAACTTATCGATATGATTTACGGTGAGTATGCTCAGTT
>JBBRDO010000125.1:0-12387 GCA_038203825.1 Chloroflexia bacterium
CGGCAGCGCAAATATGAGCGGCATAAATAGCGTAGCAACGTACCCCGCCCACAGCATACCGCACCACCCTACCGCCAGCCCGGCATGGCGCGCGGCCAACAGGTAGCTCAGGCCCAGTGAGCCGGGCAACACGAGCAACACCAGATCGTGAGTGTTCAGTTGCAGGTTGGTGAGTATCGCGGCCAACAGGGTAATTGCGATCGTACCGTCCCACTCTCCTGTATGGGGCTGCCAGGGTTTGCGCCATACCCACAGCAGGAAGCCCGCCAGTACCAGCATCACGCCCAGGCTGATACCACGTACCAACGTGTCCGTGCCTCCCCCTACCAGGGCCGTGAGGCCTCCAGCCAGGCTGTGACTGTACGCCGGGTCGAGCAACAACGCGCGGTCATAACGCTGCGACCGGAGCAGCATGTCAATGTAGCCCGGGATCCATTCCGTGCCTATCCGCACCACCGTGAGCAGCATCAAAGTTGCCCCCGTTGCGGCTATTCCCGCCAGCGCACGCCATTGTCGCTTCCAGAGCAGCACAAGTACCAGGAAGGGCAACCACTGCACCTTCAACAAGAGCAGGCCAAACGCCAGCCCCGCAGGCAACCCCTTCCCACGCTTCAGAAAGCCTATACCCAGCGCCAATCCCAGCATGACCACCCCGCTGCTCTGCCCCTGCTCCAGGTTCACGACAAAGGGTACGGAGGTCAGGCCCCCCAGCAGCAGCAGCAGCCGCGTCCACTTCGAGAGCGAGAGTGCGCTCAGCAAGAACCACAGCCCCCCCGCCATGCCCCCTATGTTCAATATGTCCCAGACCGCCCATGCGACAGTGGGCGTGAGTCCGGACAGAGGCGACAGCAGCACTGCAGTAAAGGGCGCGTATGGATAGGGATACTTCAGGTCGTCCGACGGCGATAGCGCCACATAGCCCTCAGCTATGAGTTGCCTTTGGCCCTCAAGTTGTGCCGGCAGGCTATACAGATCAGCCCCGTGTCCCTGGCTCACCATGCGCGATGCGATCGTAACCGCCGGGAAATCGCTCTGCGTAAAAAGCCCGAACCCCAGGCCCGATGCCCGTCCGAATTGCACCCAGCTCGACGTCCCAAGCGCGAACACCACCACTATAACGGCGAGGGCGGCATACCTCAATGTGCGCGCCGAAACAATAGGCATGCCATTTGCAGCCTGCGCGGCGGGCACGATCGTTTCTCTTGCTTCGCTTTGTACTTCGGCGGTCATACCCCAATGATACATCACCTTGCCACCCGGCAAAATAGCGAGGCGTAGTACAATAGTGCCGCACACAACCTGATTTTGTGCTACAAAAGCAAAAGACCGGCCCTTGGGCCGATCTCTCGTTTCTTACGTGTGTTACTACTGCTTATTTCTGGAGGAAGATCACCGCGTAATAGTGCATGCCCTCTGCGCCGAGCGAGTAGCCGATGCCCACCTGCGAATACCTGCCGTCCATGATTATCGCCTTGTGCGGGGCGCTATTGAGGTAAGACTGCATAGCTACGCTTGCGGCCTGGTCGGCTGGGTAGTTGTTGCGAGCCAGTATCTCGCCCGCATACTTGTACGCTATGCCTCTGTCCGAGAGCATTCCCAGGAAGTCGTTACCTTCGGGCGTGACGTGCGCGAAGTAGTTTCTCGAGGCCATATCGTTGCTGCGGTAGCGGGCAAGGTCGGTCAGGCCACTGTTGATTTGCACTGTCGGTAGGCTATTGGCGCTTCTCTCGTTGTTGATAGCGTTCAGCAGGTAGGTCTCCATGTCGTTCAGGCTGACGCCCTGCTCGCCCTTGGGGGCCTGTGGTGCTGCGTTGCCGGCCTGGCCACCTTCAGGAGCCTGGGGGGCTACCGGTGGTGCCGATGCACCTTCAGGCGTCCTGCCATATGCTATCTTGCCCAGCAGGGTCAATTCGATGGCCATGCCTTTGTTTGCAAGCTCCGGGTGGTACTCCATGCGTGCTCGCTCGAACCACTGTACGGTCATGCCATCCTGCTCGATGGGCTCCGATATAGGATAACCGAAGAGGTTGACGCTGCCGTTCCGGTTCCAGTACGACAGGAACGGTTCAGCCAGAGAGTGGCTTGTCTCCTTGACATAGGCGCGATTGGCGGTTGAGGCGAAAGGTGCCACGCTGTTGAACTGCGAACCCTCTGAAATCGACGCACCCAACCGCGTGAAAAGCACGTTATAACCTGAAGCTACCAGTTCGGGGTGATACTCCATGCGAACGCGCTCGAAGTATTGCACTTTCGTGCCATTTTCCGTTTGCTCGTCACTGAGGGGGTAGCCCAGCCGGTCGAGCCCGTACTGCTGGTAGGTGCTCAGGAAATCGCCGCTCACGGTCCTGCCCGTAGACGCGAAATACTGGCTGGCCGTAGGTGCGCCTGTGCTCGGGAGCACCTGAGCGATAGGTGCCTTCTGTGCTGTCGCGCTATGATTGCCCGGAGCAGCCGATGCGGGTTGCGCCACGACTGCCAGTGTGAGAACCAGCACGCCCAGCGCCTGATTAAGTGTTCGCTTAAATAACTTTGCCTGCATCTCCTCGTTCCTTTCCGTACATGACAGAGGTTGCAGGCTAACTTTTTGGCTCAGTTACGTTACCATTTGCCGTTCTTTTGATGATGTGTGTGACGTAACTGGCTATTTGCCGGGCAACCTGGCTGTCTTAGCTCCTGTGAGCCGTAGATCCAATGGCTTTGCGTCCCCATCTTTCGGCGGGTTTGCCTTTTTCCAATATTGATGATTGCTATTTAGACTAATTTGCTCCTGATAATATCCGGCCTTTGTGACGCTGTAGAACTACACAGAGCAAATGCCCATGTCTACTCTTGCATTGTAGCGGCCATATCATCCCGGTGTAAATACCTAATATGTACTATCATCCCCATGCCGGTCATGCTAGCCCATAAGTACGCCGCCACATGTACTAATTTTGGATTAGTACTCCTAATCCTTCCACCACAGGCCCAAAAACGGCTTGCTATGGTATAATTCGTCGGACGGTTGCCGGATGTACGTCCGGCTTTTCGCGTTCTAAAGAGCGATTTGTGTGAGATACCCCAATGCCCAAAATTGTAGATAACATAGTCGAGCGCGCGCTCGCTCGTATGACTGCTGAAGAGCGGCGTGACCTGATCCTCTCTGTGGTGGAACGCATGCTGGCCCAGATGACCGGCACCGAGCGCCAGTCGCTGATGGAGCACGTCGTAGACAGCTTCCTCAACGGGCTCCCCGCCGATGAGCGTCAGTCTACAGTACGTGAGCTTGTGCCCCGCCTTCTGGCACAGCTTATGCAAAGTGGCGATATGACCGTGGACGAGCTTTTGTGGTCGGCCATGGGATCCCTGGGTGCTCTCGAGCAAGCAGATGAGTCGTAGATAGTAAGCCTGCATGACAGACGACGCATGACCTACGATCAGTGACTTACGATCAGTGACTTACGATCTACGACTCAATCAGGTATGAGCGATGCCATTTCTCAGTGAACTGTTGAACAAGACCGTATATGATAGCCGCAACGATTCCGTCGGGAAGTGCGTGGAGGTCTATGTCAACCCCTCTGAGCGCTTTCCTGCCGTGGCTGCCATTGGCCTCCAGCGAGGGGGGCAGGAATACCTGTTGTCTGCACTTGATCTCCTGCGCATGGACAACAAGGGCATCGTGTGTAACGGCAGACTGCGCGACCTGACCCTCTACGAGCCCAAAGGCGACGAGATCGGCCTTGCCAAGCAGGTTCTCGATAAGCAGATCATCGACATCAACGGCAAGCGCGTCGTCCGTGTCAACGACCTGCAGTTCGCCTATACGACAGGCAAATACTGGCTTGTAGCCGTGGATGCCAGCCCCATCGGGCTTGCCCGGCGCATGGGCCTCGACCGCCCACTGTCGCGCTTCCTTGGCGCTTTTGCGCACAAGGGAGAGGCCCAGGGCCGCAATATCCCCTGGGACCAGATAGATCCCACAGCCATTGGCCCCGCGGGCGTGCCACTCAAAGTGGCTCGCAACGACCTGTCGCAAATGCACCCTGCCGACCTTGCAGACATCATGGAAGATCTCATGCAAGTCAACAGCGGGGCTATCGATTACATCTTCTCTACGCTCGACCCCGAAGTGGCCGCTGATACTATGCAGGAGATCGACGAGGACATGCAGGCTCCTGTGCTCGAGAGCATCGAGCCCGAGCGCGCCGCAGACATCCTGGAAGACATGGACCCCGACGAGGCTGCCGACGTCCTGGGCGACCTCTCAGCCGCCCGCGCAGCCGACCTTTTGAGCCGCATGGACCACGATGAAGCCGAGGACGTCCGCGAATTGCTAGCCTATCCCGAGGACAGCACCGGCGGCATTATGACCACTGCGTACATCGCTATTCAAGCCGATCTAACAGCAGAGCAGACCCTTCTGCGGTTAAGAGAGCTGGCCCCCGACGCCGAAGATATCTACTACCTCTATGTGACCGAGCCCGACGAAACGCTCGTCGGCGTGATTTCTTTGCGCGATCTGGTGGTAGCCCAACCTGGTACCCATGTGCGCGATTTCATGACTACGCCCGTGATACAGGTGCGTTCCACTGACTCTTTGGAAGATGTGGCCGCAGTTCTCGCCAAGTACAACCTGCTCGGCCTCCCCGTTACCGATGCCGACGGCAAGATGCTCGGTAAGGTGACGGTTGACGATGCGCTCGACGCTGTGATACCCGGGGCTTGGAAGCGGAAGATGCCGAGGGTGTTTGGATGAGCCTTGGCCGAAAGCGCTTCCCCGACAGGATACATGCAGGCTCCGAGCTGGCTCAGGAGCTGACGCGATTCCTGCACGGACAGAAGCCGTTCATACTGGCTGTGCCCCCCGACGGGATGCTGGTCGCCTCAGCAATTGCTACTGAGCTTCAAGCCCCACTGGATATAGTAGTGTCGCGCCGTATGCTGGCCCCCGCCTCCCCGGAAGAGACCCTGGGCGCCATCACTCCCGACCGCACTTTGGTGGTCAACAAGCCCCTTGTATCTAGGCTTGGGTTGAGCGCTGCCGAGGTAGATCGCCTGTCGACCCCCGAGTGGGTGGAAGCCCAGCGCGCCTTGCAGCATTATCGCCGTGGCAGGCCCTACCCCCATCTCGGGGGCTATACTGCCGTAATCGTCGACGACGGCCTCACAAGCGGCTACACCGTCATGGGCGCAATCGTCTCGGTTCGCAAAATGGAGCCTTCCAGCATCGTCGTGGCTGTGCCCGTGTCCTCCCTCAATGCTATGGAACTATTGCGCGACTACGTAGACTCGGTGCTTGCGCTTGAGATCAACTCGGAAGACGACTTCTCTGTCGCCCAGTATTACACCGATTATTCCCCCGTTACCGAGCAGGGCGTGATCTGGACACTGGACCACCTCTGGGGGGACAAGTCGAAGCGCGGCCACAGCGAGACCTTCTAGCAGCGCTGCGCAATCAGGCCGCTCATCCTTCGTCCACTTTGCGCCGCCCTGTACATGCCTGGCTAAAAGCCGCTTGTTTCCGTACATATGTTCTGCTATAATGCTGCTACTTCCCTACTTACGATAAGCAGGCGAGGCACTAGCCGGCTCATGTATTTCATCAGGAGGATAAAGACATGGCGATCAGCAGAGTTCAAACTGTAGGCGTCTACGTACGCGATCAGCAGGCCGCCCTCGAGTTCTACAGAGACAAGCTGGGCTTTGAAGTGCGACAGGATATGCCCATGGGCGGGCCGGGTAGCGACCGCTGGATCGAAGTGGTGCCGCCGGGTGCAGAGACCGGCATTGTGCTTAGCACTCCCGCAAGCATGGGTGGGTTCGCAGAGCGCGTCGGCACGTTCAGTGGCTATGTCCTATCCACAGACGATCCGCAGAAGACCTACGAAGAGCTATCAGGTCGTGGTGTCCATTTCAACGAACCACCTACAGCCCAGCCCTGGGGCATGATGCAGGCTATCTTCGTCGACCAGGACGGCAACGAGTTTGTGTTGGTCGAGCCGCTGGCCAGGTAGACACAACTTTCGCGTCACGCGCGCCTCTGTCCTTCTTAACACAAACCGGCGCACCTGCACTTATGGGCGGTGCGCCGGTTTGTTTCTATTTACTTGGTAGCGCGTAGGGGATTCGAACCCCTGATCTTCTCCTTGAAAGGGAGATGTCCTGGGCCTCTAGACGAACGCGCCCCGGAATTGTCGTCAGATATGTCTTGATTTAGAAGCGACCTTCTCAACTCAAGACAGAAATCCAACCTAGCAATTATAACATTAAGAATCGCCTTCTTTCAACCGGCTTATGCTATATTAGATACTTGTAACTATATTTCAGCAGCGAGGTTCACAGCATGGCAACACTTCCGGCGCACGATTTTCTCGACGAACGTGGCATACCCTACAGGCGGCTCACTTTCTCGCCCGATACAGAGAAGGGCGCGGCCAATGTAGCACGCGCTCTTGGCTATCGCGAGCGCCAGATGGTGAAAACTCTCATCTTCGAGACCGATAAGGGCGAGCGTTCTCTGGTCATGCTTGGCGGCGACCAGAACGCCATCTCAGGCCACCTGAAGAAAGTACTCGGCTCGCGCAACATTCGCCTCGCCGACCCCGACACCGTGATCGCCACCACGGGCTACCGCATCGGTTCGATACCGCCCTTCCACTGGCAGCCCGAGGGCTTCCGGTCCTTCATAGAGGCGAGCCTGATGCAAGAACCTGTGCTGGGCGTGGGCGCCGGCCAGTGGGGCGAAGAGATCATTATCATGCCTGAGCATCTCGTCGATGCCACCGGCGCGCAAGTAGTGAACCTGACCGACAGGGAGCAGGAGATATTCGGCGAGTAGGCGCCGGCCCCCTCCACTATCACTCGCTGATTACGGCCTGCCCGGTCCTCCGCCGTTTTGCGCGCTGTCAGACGCTCCGATTGCGGTATCCGACAGGTCGAGCGCGACGCTGAAAGTGGCGTTGTAGCCGCCGTATGCCTGGGTGGGCGCCAGCAGCATTTGTGTGCCCCCATTCCTGTAAATGCTATCGTTACTGTTTCTAGTATTGCGAGTGCCCTTCGCGGCGTATGGTGCTTGGGCGAACACCTTGTCGCTTAGTGTGTCATCGAAGAAGAGTTGCGAAGTAAACTCATAGGCAGCGCCGTTTGTACCTGTGGTGCGGACCTTGAAGTGGATATGGACGGCTCGGCCCGAGTACCAGCCTGGATAGATTGTCGTGAAGGCAGCCTTCCCGCTCGCATCGGTCAATTGGTAGCCGCGCAGATAGTTGTGGCCCACTGTGCTTCCGCTGGGGTCGTTGATATCCGAGTACATGCCCGCCGCGTCGCAGTGCCATATATCCACTTGCGCGTCTTTCAAGGGAGTGCAGGCATTTGAGGTCAACTGCGATACAAGGAAGGTCAGCACCAGGGACGCGCCCTCTTTCACGGCCCCGGTTGAAGTGTCGCTCCTGACGTCCGAGCGGTTGAGTTTCTCGTCCACGAAGTAGGGGCCTTCGGTCATCTCGGGCTTCGCCACACAATCAGCCATTATCGCTGTCTCTGTGCTCGCGGCTGTTGTCGCTGAGGGCAGAGCAGACCCGGTAGTAGCCGTTGCCGCGCCCGCGCCCAACGGAGTCGCTGTCGCACCTTTGGTGGCCGTTGCCGTACCGGACGCTGTGCTCGTGGCCGTGCTAGCCGCCAATGGTGAGCTACCGCCGAATGGATCGCACGCGGCAAGCACTACAGCCCCTCCCAGCCCCGCCAGAAGCCCCAGCACCTCTCGCCTGGACAGCACCCGGCCCCTCGGCGCATCATCGTCTAATTCTTCGGGTTCTATGCTTGTGGTCATCTTGTACTCCCTTCGTTCTGCCTATCTTAGGGCCAAGTATAAACTCCCACAATTAGAACCGGCCATTGAAAAATTAGGAATTGGTGAAGAAGATGCAGTCGAGGGAAGCAACCGCAACTCTATGCTCAGGCGCGCTCGACAGGGTGCTGAAGCTCCGTCAGGTATTCCGATGGATCGACATGGTGCATCGGACCGCGATGATAGACAAAGCGCCACGTCCCACCCAGCTTATAGCCATTCTCAACCGCCCAACGTTGTAGGAACAGATATTTCTCGTTGAGCGATGGGTAATCGCCCCGGTGCAAGTAGGTCGCCGCTGCTTCAATTGCCGGGATTTCGCGTAGCGTGGCTGTCCCTGCCTCCCCAAGCGAAACAGTCGGCGTATGGTTAGGTTCGACCGGCATGGTATACTCGGTGTCAGAATAGTCCCCGCGAAATTCCTCCTCATACAAGATTTCCGCCGGTGAAGCCTTGTTCCATTTAATGTGCCCCGCCAGAATTGCCCGGTGAATGGATTGGCCGACGAACTCTCGTTCCTTCCTTGCCAGGACGATGCGCCGTAGCGTCAATGCGTGGAACGGCTCAATTCGTTTGATCACAATATCGACTGTTTCCATCATGCCCTTCAGTTCGATCTGCCGCAAGCGAAACTCGATCTGGGCCAATCGTGCCTGTTCTTCGCGGATCCGCTCCTGAACTTGCACCTGCTTGAGACGAAACATCCCACGTATCTGCTCGGGCGGCAGGTCTTCATGCAGCAGTTGGGCGATCTCTTCCAACGACAGCCCAAACTCTTTTAATGCCATAATACTGTGGATGCGGGGCAGTTGGTCGAGCGTGTAATAGCGGTAGTCGGTGAAGCGGTCAATATCCGACGGGTTGAACAAGTCTATCTCATCGTAGTAACGCAGCGTCTTGACCGGCACCTGGCTCAAGCGTGAGAATTCACCGATCTTTAGCATTTATACCTCCGGGCATTGGCGCAACCGGCGCTTACGTCCACATGCTCACGCCTTGGCGCTTGGCCTGCTGGACACCCTCTCATGCCAGCGCGCCAGATTGTCCAGTTCCTGGCTGACCTCGAGCCCGACATGAACGGAGTTCGCATGATCCATCGTAGTCAGAGCTATTATATCCGCCATGCTGTAGCGGTCCCCCGCTATATACTCACGATCCGCCATATCACCATCCAACCAGGTGAGGAATTGGCTGATCTCATCTCGATTCTGTTCTGCGAGGTCCTGTATCTGCTTCACATTGTACGACCACATCGGTGCGCTGTGAAGCCAGTACTGTGTTAGCGGCACAAACCATTTCAACTCAATCCGCCGCTGCCACATCTCAATCACAGCAGTCTCTGTGGGTGTACTGCCAAACAAGCGAGGTTCAGGCTGTAGCGCCTCGAAATAACGGCAGATGGCGACCGACTCAGCAATCACCGTGTCAGCATCAATCACCAGTGCCGGCACCGCGCCCATCGGGTTGATCTTCAAGTATTCCGGCGTATGACTTTGCCCACTACGAATATCCACGTCAATGCACTGGACTTCAAGGCCCTTTTCCGCCAGAAATATGCGTACTCGCCTTGAGTTGGGCGAAAAGTATGATTGGTAAAGCTTCATGATAATTCCTCCTTTGAGACTGCTCTTTGCTTGCTTGGTTTGAGAGTGTCGCCTGGCGACAACTTGACTGTACACGTTCCAGTAACGGGAGAGTCAAGAGGCAAAGAGTGAGCTTTCTTCTCTAGCGGTTCGACGCTTGCAATCAGGGCACGGCGCGGTGTTTTGGAAAATTCAAAGCGAAGATACCAGACGAGCATCAAGACTTCAGCGACCGTGTAAAACCCATGCAGCACCCAGATCGGGCCGAATGGCATATTGCTGACATAAACCCAGTACGCAAGATTGCCGGCATTCATCAAAGCGATATTGCTCAGGCTGTAAGAGCGTAGGTTCCTGGACCTAAACGCCTTTACAAGCATCGGTATATTCCCGCTGATGAACAGGAATGAAGAGATGCTTCCGGAGATGATCTGAAGGCTTTGCATTTCCATATGTCCGCCTATCTCCTTCGTTCACATTTTGTGATCGGAGCATATGGCCTCCAGCGACTGGAGAGTCAATAGGCAAAAATAGTGGGATGGTTTGACCTATCGTTAGGAGTACTGCGCTGGTTTGACATGAAAAAAGCTCCCTATGAAAGGGAGCAGCAAGTATCCTATTCACTTTTCACGCTTAAAACGGCATTTTTGTGGGCGAGACTGGTCTCGAACCAGTGACCTCAGTCTCATCGGATCAACCCCGACCATCGGCTGCTGCCGAGACTGGCGGCCAATATTAGGGTACGATTCAGACGTCAACGAGGCTGAAAACAGCCATGCTGCTCCCGCACGTGAATCCTCCACGATCCCTTGCCTGTATTGTGCCAGGAGGGATCCCCTTAAAGATCAACACAGTGATCACTCATCGCGTCATGCGTGTCTGGCAGGAGGGGAAGAAGGTATTAGCCACTATCTTGCTTGCCTGGCCTCTGGTGGCGTTAACACTCGGTCGGAAGTAGGGTAGGTTGTTGGGACCGCATGGCTCCCCAGTCCCTCCGCATGGATATCCGTTTATGTACCCACGATTGCTCAGTCTCCAGATGAAGTCGAAGAAGGTCGAGCTCGGGAGCACGTCCTCATACTGCTGGGCACCAGGCGTTTCGTCATATCCCGCTGCATTAGCATCTATCTTGGCAATCTGCCCCCTGGAGATATTCGCATTAGGCCTGAAGTAAGGCAGGTTGTTTGGTCCGCAAGACTCGCCAGTCCCTCCGCATGGATATCCGTTTATGTACCCACGATTGCTCAGTCTCCAGATGAAGTCGTAGAAGGTCGAGCTCGGGAGCACGTCCTCGTATTGCTGGGCACCTGGGGGCTCGTTGAAGCCAGCCGAGTTGGCAGCAATCTTGGCGAACTGACCACGGGTTACACTGTTGCCCGGCCTGAAGTATGGGTCGTTGGTATGGTTGCAGGGTTCACCAGGGCCATCGCAAGGATAGCCGTTGATGATGCCCCGGCAAGCCAGACACTCGATGAACGGGTAGAAGGTGCTGCCCACCGGCACGTCCTCGAAGGAGAGCGTGCAAGCTGTCGGGGTCTCTGTGGCTGTGGGCGGCGTAACCGTTGGTCCCCCGGGCGTCTGGGTAGGCACTGGACTACTTGTATTGGTCAAGACAGGCGTAGCGGTATGTGTAACCGAAGTATTGGTGGACATGGGTGTGTTTGATGGAGCGTTTGTGCTGATCGGCGTTGCTGTATAGGTATTTGGAGGCGTCTGAGTGGGCGTGGAAGTGCGGGTAGATGTCAACGTGGGGGTGAGAGTTACGCAAGGATTATAGTAACGCTCCACGAGGGTGTGGTTTTGCTGCGTATCCTCGTAGAAGCCCGCTGCCCACACATTATCCGAAGTGGTGCCCGCAACTGCATACAAATATGTATAGCTCGTGACGCTCGGACCGCTCACCATCTGCCATTGTGTTCCATCCCAGTGCTCGATTAGGGGGCTGGATCCACCGCCATTAGTCTCGTAATAACCGACTGCCCACACATCGTTTGACGAAAGAGCTACCGCATCAAAAATAAAACTGCTGAAGCCGACATTTGGACTGGGCACTACAGCCCAGTTAGTACCGTTCCAATGCAGTGTAAGCGTCTGGCACCCGCTTTGGCACCCCTCGTAACCCTGGTAACCCACCGCCCAGACGTCATTTGTTGATAACGCCGTTACAGCGTTGAGAATGTTTAGGCTTGTGCTGCCGTCGGGGCTTGACACAATGCTCCATTGGATACCGTCCCAATGCTCGACCAACGTATGATATCCTGAGCTATTTATATAGTAGCCAACAGCCCATACGTCATTCGCCGCAACAGACGCTACTCCATAAAGTTCATTATTGCTTCCTACATTTGGTGCCGGCACCACGCTCCACTGTGTGCCGTCCCAATGCTTAACCAACACACCGACACCAACACCCACCGCCCAGACATTATTGGGCGAGATAGCTGCTACCGAGTACAGGTGGTTAGTACCTGAGCCAACGTTCGGGCTTTGTACAACGCTCCATTGCGTGCCGTCCCAATGCTCAACCAGCGAATACGCATCACCGTAACCCACAGCCCACACGTCCGTAGAGGAAATTGCCGCTATTCCGAACAAATAGTCGTAACCTGGACGAGGATTGGGGCTCGGCACATTGCTCCATTGGGTGCCGTCCCAATGTTCTGTAAGTGTTTGGTCCCCGTTGGAGCCCACGGCCCATATGTCACTCGGAGAAATGAATGAAATAGCCTGGAAGACGCCCAAGCCAGGTGTAGCAGCGACGTGCCAATCCAGTTGGCAGTCAGGCGTTGGACTGAGTGTCGGTATAGGTGAGCGTGTAGCTGTGCCGGTCCATAGGACCGTGGGTGTTAGTGTTGGTGTCAAACAATCATAAGCATACCGAGCCGTCAGCGTGTCATTGTCGTTGTTCTGCCTGCCCACAGCCCACAACTCGTTTGTCGATATGGCTACCGCGTCCAGAAATATCCCCTGAGGCGG
>JBBRDO010000126.1:0-11985 GCA_038203825.1 Chloroflexia bacterium
TAGGGCCAGTGCTTGGGCCAGCTGCTCACGAAGCTGCCCGTTCTCTACTCGCAGCCGCTCTACTTCCTCTGCTAGTGCCTCCCTTTTCATGCTTCCCATCATATAGTGGAAATTGCTCCACCTCAAGTCTGAACACTTACATTCCACCCGTGATTTGACACCTCTTTCTCCACACGCATATAATGGCAAGCATGGCGCATGATTTACGATCTACGACTTACGATCAGCGATCTACGACCCACCAATTGCCTTATCGCATACTCTCGATAGCACCGACCTCTTTTTTCTCTGACTACGGCGCGCACGTCCGTATACTGGAGGAGATCACGCATCTCCAGCGCCGGGGCCACATCATACTCCTTTGCACCTACCACATAGGCACAAATGTGGCAGGCATACCTACGCGGCGGTCGATCGACGTGCCGTGGAAGCGGGGGGTGATGGTGGGGTCGTCGCGTCATAAGCTTTATTTCGACCTGGCTCTTCTTGCTGCTGTGCAAGGCGCGGCAAGGAGTTTCCGTCCTGATGTCATCCATGCTCATATACACGAAGGCGCACTACTGGGCTGGACTGTCCGGCAGCGATGCCACGTGCCGCTTGTGTTCGACTACCAGGGTAGCATGACCGCGGAGATGATGGACCACCATTTTGTGCGCGCCGACTCGCCACTGTTGGGGCCGCTCAAATGGCTCGAGCACCGTATAGACAGATCGGCTGACGCAGTAATTACGTCGTCGCACAATGCCGAGCGCGCACTCCGCGCCGCTATAGGCGACCGAACTGATAGGATTAGCACCGTAGTAGATGCGGTCAATACCACTTCGTTCGCGCCACCCTTTACCAGTCTGGAGCGAATGGCCACTATGGCCCTGAAACAATCCCTGGGCATACCTGCCGATAGGAAGGTGATCGCCTATCTGGGGCTGCTTGCGCCATACCAGGGCACAGACCTGCTTTTGGAGGCGGCGTCGATCATAATCAACGAGATGGGCAGGCGCGATGTACACTTCCTTATCATGGGCTTCCCCGGTGTGGATACCTACAGGAGCCAGGCAGACAGGCTGGGACTGGACGACTGGGTTAGCTTTCCGGGGCGCATCCCGTACGCCGACGCTCCGCGCTACCTGGCGGTGGGCGATGTGGCGGTTGCGCCCAAGCTGTCGGAGACTGAAGGCGCAGGCAAGATAGGCAATTATATGGCGATGGCGCTGCCTGTGGTGGCCTTCAATACTCCTATCAGTCATGAATATCTGGGCAAATACGGTGTCTATGCCGACCGAGCTAGCTCGCGCTCGCTGGCCGAGCGCCTCTGCGCTCTGGTAGACGACCCGGCATGGAGACGTGACCTGGGTTGCAGGCTGCGAGAAACAGCTATCAAGAGCCTCTCCTGGGAAGAGGCTACCGAGCAAATCGAGAACGTGTACGCCCGGGCCATTAAGCGTCGAGCAAAGTGACGACTGCGCTTAGATCCTAGCTGAGATAATGGGAATAGTCCCTAAGAAGCGTACGCTGCCCCGGACCGCTGCCGGTTGCCCAGCAGGAACACCAGCAGGGTTCCTGAGATAAATCCACCCACGTGTGCCCAGTAGGCCACGCCGCCACCCGCAGACTGCTCTTGCAGTACGAAGATGCTCAATAGCTGCGTGGCTATCCACACCCCGATCATTATCAAGGCGGACACCGACGTCACCGTGAAGAAGTAGCCGAGTGTCAGCAGTACCTTTATACGCGCCTGCCTGAACAGGACCAGGTAGGCCGCCAGCACGCCCGCTATAGCGCCGGAAGCGCCCAGGTTGGGTATCACAGAGTCGGGTCCGCCCAGGTATATTTGCGCAGCAGTAGCTCCCAGTCCACAGCACAGGTAGAACACCAGGTACTTGAGCGAGCCGAGATTATCTTCAACATTGTCGCCGAATATGAAGAGGAAGAGCATATTGGAGCCGATATGCAGAAGGCCGCCGTGCATAAACATGGAGGTAAATATAGTTAGCAGGGGTATGCCCAACGGCGCGGCATAGAGGGGGATAATGCCATCGATTCCGGGCACCTGGAAGTTCCCGATCAAGTCGTGGCCCGTCGTTATCTCGCGTGGCACGAGGCTCCAACCGTTCGTGAGCTGGTCGCCGAACATGACCTGCGCTACGTACATTGCGATATTGAGGAGAATAATAGTAATGTTTACGATCGGGAAACTACGCTGAGGAGGGGTGCCTTCGTCGCCAATAGGTATCATATTGCTCTCCGGAGATAGTTGCGAGATATTGGGTTATGGTTCAGTGGGTGATCTTTAATTCCTGAAGAGTAGGCCACCGCTGACCGGGGGCGGGGCTTCGAATACGCCCAGCAACCATAACACCAGTAACACAAGCACAAGCAGTACGACCACCACCAAAACGATGGCCGCCGCGCTGCCGCCGCTATCGTCCATGTTGACCTGTCCCATGCTGTGCATCTCCTTATGTCGAAAGCTTACCGGCTTGAGTGTGTTCACGTGCCGGATTAGCGGCGCACTTCCTGACCTGAGGTAGCCCTGGCGAGGCCGAGTGCGATCATAGCACCGAGCGCCGCAAAGATCAGGCTTGGCCACACAAAGGCATCGCCGGTCACCGCCCCTGCCAAACTAAGGAAGCGAGCGATCAAGCCGCCAACTATGGAGCCAATAAGGGCGAGGATCAGATCGCCGCCGGGTCCTCGGCCTGTGTAGCTTTCCTGCCCAACCGTCCTGGCCGCATAAAAACCGGCTACTACTCCTATAATCACCCAGCCGATCAAGTCAAATATCATAGTTGGTCTGCTCCTGTCTTACAAGTTGCCGGTGGAATGCAATCGGGCGGGGTTATTCGTTAGAGGTACTTTCTACACCCAGGCCGCTTTGTACAAGTTCCTTGCTGCGACCCATTAGCATATTGAGGGTTGCGGACCCCTTGCGTGGGGCAAAGATTACTCCTGCTAACAATCCCAACGCGAAGTACTTTATTGCGGTACGTAGTCCCCTTAGCATGTGAACCTTCTTTCTGTGCAGGGGCAGACGGCGCATACAACGCTTACCGCTGCCTGTTGCTGAACTAGCGGATAGATTCCACTTTGTGTTGCAGGTCGTCCAGGCGATGGTGCGCCCACTTGTTCAGATTGGCGCGGTTCTGCTCGCCGTTACCACGGGAGTATACGAGAGCCACACCTGCTCCGATAGCGGCACCCAGGATAGTGCCCAGTATGGCAAGAGCTTTGCCGTCCGATTGCGGCCTGCCTTTCTTAATTACTATTTCGTATTCCGTATTATCTAATGCTGTGCTATCCATTTTTGCACTCACGCTCCACTCACATCCGACAGTATATCACGAAACCAGGGACGGGTATAGAACTCGTCCCTGGTTTCTCATATATTCCGCATTTGCCCAGGAACAGACTAATAGCGCCTGTTCTGTCCCATCATGCCCATAGCGAAGCGAATGATGAAGGCGAGGACTATGCCGCCGAGCAGGCCAGGTATGTAATAGTAGCGGAAGTCGCCGACCTGTGCCCATGGGCCAAAGCTCAGGAAACCGAAGAGCCAGCCGCCGATGATACCACCGACGATGGCAGCTACGATACCGCCGATGATGCCGTATGGCATCTTGCCCGGTACGATCTTGTCTATCACCCAGCCCACCAGAGCCAGCACGATGAACAGAACTATGATCCCGATGCAGTCACCTATTGCACCCATTGTGAAACCTCCTGGTAAAGTTGACGTGTAAGGTACTAAGTAAAATGTTGGGTTCCGCAGGTTAAATAACTGCGATTAGAGCCACCAACACCACCATGGGCAGGGCCAGCAAGCCTGCAAACCATAAGCCACAACAACCGCAACCTCTGCGCCCGTTTGGTCTCCGCTGGAAACCAGCCCCACCGCTTTCGAGTTCTGACGTGTTCATAATGTAACCCCCTCATTAGTATGGTCGATGTCTCCCTATAAGCAAGTTCTGGGCCATCTGCTCGCTGTGGCTTCCGGTTAGCAGGGGCAGCGGTACCCAGGGCCGGGGAACCTGACTCATAGTTCGGTTTGATTTAGTTGATATACACTATACGCATCCAAAATGCAATAGTTTCTTCAATAGCAAAAACCCGCCTGAAGCGGGTTTCTTGTTGCTGGCTGTCTTTTCTTTGTTTCGTTTAGTGCTGGGCCATTATGCTCTCAAGCAGCGGCACTGCGCCTTTTTGCTGTATCTCCGGCGGTAACATGGGCTTGAGCGAGTACAGGAAGTAGGGAGCGCCTTTGATGAAGTAGGAAGCGAGGGCAGACTTCTCGTAGCCCTGATTGAACAACTGGACCACAGGCATCTCGGAAGTCGAGTTCAGTCGCTGCTTGTTGGCCTCATAGGGCACGCGCAGCATCGTAATCAAGATACCGACTACCAGCACACCGGACAGCATGCCCAGGATGGACCCGAATAACTTGTCAAACACGGCCATCCGGTTCTTCACCTCGACGTGGCCGAACAGGTTGAATAAGAGAGCCAGCATCAAGGCAGTCACCACTACGTCGAGCACCAGGAACGATATAAGCTCGGCCGTGAAGATGGAGTTCAGATTGAAGAAAGTCAGCAACGTTACCGCGAAAAGGTGATAATATATTGCCGCCAGCAAGAAGCCCGTATAGATAGACCCGAGCACCATTAGTATGCGTGGTGTCCCTTGTACCCACCCAATGTACACAAAGAAGATCACCAACACGACAATAGCAATGTCGAGGTAAGGAATAAGTTGGATCAGTTCACGCATTGCAAGCCTCCAGAAGAGCGCGCAGTTCAGCCCTGTTATCATTCTAAGGGACGGTGCCTTCGCATGGAATAGGATATAGGTAACAGTAGCCTGCCCAGTCTGTACTATATCAGCAATAGGAGCGTGGCCCGCAAGAGAGCGAGGGCAACCGACACAAGGCACAACGTATATCAGGGTGTTTCCGCACCTCTATGTTCGGGATAGGCAGACCCAAAAGTGCTGTTACAGCAGCGGACAAAGACAGATTCACGCCTATTTTTGGAACATTCGTGCATAAACCTATTGACAAGAACCAATGTTCTATGATATATTCGAGTTGGAGGCATACTGGCGGTAATGTGCAAGAGACCCCACTATGCGACACTCTAAGCTAAGAAGGCCGCAAGAGAGGAAACTGAAGGGACAATAATATGACAATGAAGAAGAAAAAGCTATCCGACCGCCAACGCTTCATCCTCAGCTTTATCAAGCAGTACAGCCAGGATCACGGCTATGCACCCTCGATACGCGAGATCAAAGGCGAGGTAGAGCGCGCAGGCCTGGTACGCACAGCGTCGGGCAACACCTCTACGTCAGTGATAGACTACAACTTGAAGGCGCTGGAAGAAGGCGGATATATCAGGCGGGATCGCAATAAATCACGGGCAATAGAGATGGTGGACCCGACCGGCAGAAGCCGTAACCACCAGCCCTCCTACATGATACCTGTCGCGCCCACACCTATCGCAGCAGGTTTGCCAATACCTGTGCTCGAAGAAATACGCATGGGTGCTGCCACCGAGGACCAGGTAGAGGTCACAGGCGATTTGCTTGGCAGACACGTCAACCATATCGATCGGCTGTATGCCCTGAGGGTCAAAGGGCAATCTATGGTCGACGCTCTGATCAACGACGGCGACCTGGTGATCCTGGAAGTCGGCGAAACAGCAGAGAACGGCCAGACAGTGGCGGCATGGCTCAAGACCGAGCAAGAGGCAACACTCAAGCGCTTCTATCTTGAGGATGGCCGTGTACGCCTCCAGCCCGCCAACAGCACCATGCAGCCCATATATACTGATCCAGACAATATCGAGATCAAGGGCCGCGTGATAGGCGTTATCCGCCGCCTGGACTAGTCGGGTATACCCGCCAGAGGAGAGGGATACAACTTCTCCTCTGCGGTAAGCAAAGCTCCCTGTAATATTCAGCGCAGGCCCTGGTGACACTCCAGGGCAGGTGCGCAGGTGTTTTCATGCCCTTTTTGGGGTTATCGGTAAAGAAGTTAGAGCGTAAGTATTAGCAAACAGCCGCAATTATTGAGTTGATAGAGCGCACGTATCGAGATAGAGAATCCGCGATCCACAATCTAAGCTTTAGTTTCAGAATTGAGATGGGGGTTTCATATGGTCATACGTCTATCACTTACGGGAGTTTCCCAGCAAGGCACACGCGTGCCGGATGCGTTGGGACCGCGGCCTGGACCGGAACCTGTGCGTGCACGTTTTGTACGCCCTGAGCCGGGACGGATTAGTTTGCAGGCGCTCAAGAGCGACATAAAGGCGTACAGGGTGCTTGGCCTTGCCCGTCGTTCAGAACAGGAGCGTGAAGCCGTCGAAGTGGCGGCGCGGGTACGCAACCGCTATAACAATAGCGTTTACACGGCATCGCTTGATCGCACATCCAGCGGCAAGTTTGCATCTACCAACATGACAAGGCTGCCTGTAATAGGCGAGATCGCCGCTGGCCAGTACGATGTTACTGTCGCCTTCCAGGACTATGATTGCATGGACAGGGGCGTGGCGATCGACAGGTCGCTCGCGAGGGGCGGCGCATTCGCCTTGCGCGTGCGTGGCACATCGATGACCCACGTCGGTATAGAGCCCGGGGATGTAGTTGTGATTCGCCCGCAAAACTGGGCCGACGACGGCGATTTTGTGGTGGCCAACTACTCCGAGGGTGATGCAGGTGGCGCGGAAGGCCTCGCCACTCTCAAACGCTACTACAAGCGTAAAGACCACGTATTTCTACAGTCAGCCACAGCATCCACGGACCCAATACGCCTATTTGCAGGAAGGCACGAAGGAGACCGCGATCCCGTACGCATTCAGGGCGTGGTGACGGTTGTCCTTAAGGCTTAGGGGCTGAGGCATATGAACAAGGCCGAGTTTCTGCAAAAGCTAACCGATAAACGCGCTGAATGGGATGGTGTATTGGCCAAGATTCCACAAGAGTTGATGACGATACCGGGCGTGAACGAGGACGGGTGGTCAGTGAAGGACATTGTCGCGCATGTTGCCTGGTACGAGAATGAGGCGACGCACATTCTGAAAAGCCACATCTTAGCCTCAGAAAGCCCGGAGAACGACAAGATGTGGGGGATGCCCATAAACGAGCGAAACAGCGCTATTTACAAGCAGAACCGCAACCTCCCGCTCAGTGACGCACTGGTAATGGGACAGGATGCATTCAGAACTTTCTTGCACGAAGCGCAAAAGCTGGCAGAAGAAGACTTGAGCGACCCGGCACGCTACGAGGGTATGCCGGCAGACTGGGCGCCATGGGAGGTTGTAGCATCCAACACCTTCGAGCATTACCCCGACCATGTAGCCGAGATTCGGGCGTGGAAGAGGACAATTCTTAATTCTTAATTCTTAATTTTGAATTCCTAATTAGGACGTGCTCGATCAGGATCTTAAAGAATTTAGAAGAACTTAAGTATGAGGGCATTAAGATGGTACTAAGAGACATTCTGGACAAGCAAGCAACAACGATCGAATACGTACTCCATACACATGGCCTGCGGGCCAGCGTGGATGGTGGCAGGCTTTCGCCCAGGCTGGCGCACTTCCATGTTGTGCTGCCGCAGGGTGTGCGCCCCACCGCCATAGCGCCACTCGCAGATGAATTGGCTGAGGCGCTCGGGGTCCTATCATGTAGGCTCGCTCCGGGAGATGAAACGGGGGTCTACCTGGAAGTGCCCCGTCCCGACCCTATTCCTGTTCGCCTCTTACCGCTAGTGCAGCGGGTGGCCGATGTTGTGCCGCCTGTCACAGCCACACTGGGCATGGATAACGAAGGCACGGGCACACCACTGCTTCTGCGCCTCGATGCCTCGGACGTCGACCCCGTACTAATCTGCGGGAACAAGGGCGCGGGCAAGAGCAGACTTTTGCGCGGCATGGCTCTATCGCTGGCGCTTCATAACTCTCCGGGCAACGTGCGCTTGCTTTTGCTTGACGCGGGCGGCGAAGGCATAGCGTTCAGGGGCATGGACGAGCTGCCGCACCTGGCCTGCCCCATCGCTAACGGTCCTATTGACTCGCTGGTAAGCCTCCGATGGGCGGTGAGAACCGTTGCGAGGCGAAGCGAGAGGCATGGGGCTATGCCAGACGAGGATAGCGGTGAGTTATTCTTCGACGAAGCCCCTGCCCCCGCCAAAAAAGCGGCGGACGAGCCCGCACTGGTTATCCTGATCGACGGGGTCGATGCCCTTCTGGCAGGCATGAACAGGCGCGCATCGGGCAGCACCGAAGCCGTAAGCGCCCTCAACCGTTTGCTTGCGTCAGGAAGCAGGGCGAACGTGCATGTCGTGATATCGTCCGAGACGGTAGACCCAGGGTTGGACGCTGACTGGAGAGCGCGCATTATAGGGACCGTGTCGAACCCCGAGGCAGGGCGCATCGCAACTGGCATGAAAGGGTCTGGGGCGCACAGCTTGCTGGGCAAAGGTGACTTTCTCATATCGCTCAATGCGGAACTAATACGCTTCCAGGCCGCCCACGTTTCGAGCTCGGAAGTAGAGAAAGCTGTAGGGATGATCAACAGGTGGGCGAACGCGTCGCAAGAGAACGAAATCGAGGTTGATGAAGAGGATAAGTTCGCACCTGCGGGCTTCACGCCGCGCTCTGCGGAAGCCCGATCAGCAGAGCCGACACCACTAAGACGCGCCTGGCTGGGCGATTAGAATACGCGTGAAATGGCTGCCGAAATCACATCACATTTATTCGGAGGGACAAGAAAATGGATCAGAAAGGTAAAATCGTTTGGTTCGATCTGTATGCAGAGGACGTAGAACGCGCCGCCAAGTTCTATGACAACGTGCTTGGCTGGACTGCTGCGCCTATGTTTGGCGACCCCAATATGCAAATCCTAGCTACTACCGA
Source organism: Chloroflexia bacterium (assembly GCA_038203825.1). Classification (GTDB taxonomy): domain Bacteria; phylum Chloroflexota; class Chloroflexia; order QHBQ01; family JADMIH01; genus JADMIH01. The sequence goes on from JBBRDO010000126.1 coordinate 8,904, forward strand.
CGGCACGCAGGTCGGCATGCTCATGAAGCGGGTGTCCCCGGCCGCAGCCGATGGATCGTCGCCCAATACGACGGTCTACATCGAGGTCGAGAGCTTCAAAAATAGTTTCCAGCATGCGTATGCCCTGGGCGGAGAAGTACTGGTGCAGCCCGAATCTATACCGGGCGATGACGTGAGCGGGTTCGCGTTCATCAAGGACAGCGAAGGCAATATAATCGGAATAGTGGCGCCTATGAGCACTGCACCCGAGCGGGAAGCGGTAACCGCACAAGCGTACTAGATCAGAGGTAGCCTTCGTCGCTAAGCAAGCGTGTATCCACTAGCCTCTCTCTCCTCTCAGCCAAGAGAGGGTGCAGTGGGTACTCCGCTGACGAAGGTTTGGGATATCCCTAACTTGTCCTCCACTACATCACCAAGGAGCGCAGTCGTACTCCCAAGACGGAATCCAAGAGATATTAGAGATACTTTAGAGACAAATTGAGAGGTGATAGAGCTATGAACAACAGCATACCAACCGGGCGCCGCTGGACGGACGCCCTGAGGCAGACCCTAAAGCGGGTCTACGACCCGACGACGCGCACACCGATCCCATGGCTTCTCACAGGCAAGGCCGCCATGCATTTACAGAGCGTGCCCATTGAGCCGGACGCCATAGAGTTTCGGGCCATCTCGCCCTTTGCCACCGCCTATTTCGCACAGTTGATGAAGCCATACGAAGCACCGGACACCGCGGCGACCATAGTCTACAGACTGGGAGGCAATACTCCTCCGTCGGGCCTGTGGAGGTCGAACGTACATCAGCGCATAGTGGCCTGGAGCGCGGGCGGACGCGCCACGTGGCTCGGCAGGTGGCCGTTGGACGAAATGGACATCGCGGTAACTTATCTGCGCAGCGTGCAATCTGATCCTGTTGGGCTATGTTTGCGTGCGGATACCTACCGGGTGCGCTGGGAAGGCGGGGATGTCGCGGTTGTCCCGCTTACATACTTATTGGCCGAAGCTGCCCTGAAGAACGACACGGATGTGACGCAGCGCATAATGCACACCCTGCGCACATCAGGCTACGATCCGCAAGAGTTACGCCGCGCGCTAGCACCTCTCCCACAGGAAAAAGCCGCCCGCATAATGCGCTCCCTCGAGTTCAGCATAATATAGGAACCGCGAGCAGCATGGTCTCCACCTTCTTCCTCAGTAGGTTATAATAGAAATATCCTATCAGGAGAGGCAGACCCGTGCAGCAACAGGGCAATGGGGCACGTCCTCGCCCCGCGAGTTCTTCTACACAGCAATACCGGCCTGGTAATTCCAACCGCGACAACGAGCAGCCATACGATATCGGCGAGCCAGTTGTTCCTAAGCCTGCAGCCGGCGCGCGCACGCGCCCGAAAAGTGTAGCGCCCGCCAGCACGACGCCTCGTGTACTCAACATCCAGTCTGTCACGCATGGCGACATCACCTGGGTCAATCTTGTACACCCGGGCGAAGAGGAAATCGAGTGGCTGCGCAAGACCTACGGCTTCCACCCCCTCCACCTTGACGACACGTTATCGAAGATACAGCGTCCCAAAATAGACGACGAAGATACGTACACGTTTATCGTTATGCACTTCCCGGTATATTCGAAGCTGGTTAGCGTCACGACATCGAGCGAGATAGACATATTTGTAGGGGCCAACTTCATCGTAACTGCCCACGCAGGCAACTTGAAACCGCTCACAAGGCTGTTCAGACAGTGCGTCGAAGAATCAGGAGCGCGCGACAAGGTAATGGGACGCTCTACAGGCTATCTGCTCTATATAATCGTGGACCGGCTAGTGGACTACTGTTTCCCTATCCTCAACAAGATCGACCTCAATATCGAGCGCGTGGAGGACGACATCTTCGAGGAGAAAGTGCGCCAGACCATCCATCAGATATCCGTAATCCGGCGTGACGTGATCTCCTTTCGACGTATCGTCAAGCCGCTGATACCCGTGATGAGCAGCCTTGAGCGCAAGAGCCGCCCCTTCCTTAATGAAGACATGGAGGACTATTTCGGGGACGTCGCCGACCACCTGGGTAAGATCTGGGACACACTGGAAGACTACAAAGAAGTTATCGAGAGCCTGAGCGACACAATGAGTGCCCTCACCAACAACCGTATCAACGAGATCATCAAGGTGCTCACTATAATCTCGGTGATCCTCTTGCCTTTGACCCTTATTTCGGGTATCTACGGCATGAACATCGACCTACCGGTCGCCAATCACCCCTTGGCGTTTGAGATCGTGCTTGGCAGCATGATCCTGGTTGTAGTAAGCATGCTCGCCTTCTTCAGGTGGCGCCGGTGGATATAGTAAATCGCGCCATCGAGTTCGCGGCGAAAGCACACCGCCACCAGGTGCGCAAGGGCACCGACACACCCTATATAACCCACCCCTACGCCATAGGGTTGATGCTGACGCGGGCGGGATTCGACCCGGAAGTTGTGGCCGCCGGCCTCCTGCACGACACCGTAGAGGACACCGACGTGACCCCCGAAGATATACTTGAAGAGTTCGGCGAGCGAGTGGCACGGATCGTAGAGGGGGCGTCCGAACCCAACAGAGGTGCTCGATGGGAAGAGCGCAAAGAGCATACCGTCGAATATCTGCGGATAGCACCATACGAGGTACGCGCCGTTGCGTGTGCCGATAAGCTGCATAATCTCACCACAATAGCAGACGACTACGTAACAGAGGGCGAGGCAGTGTGGGGCCGCTTCCATCGGAACCGGGGAGCGCAGGAATGGTACTATCGAAGTCTTCTGGACAGCTTGTGCAATCACGTCCCGCAGGGGCAGCCTCCTCTGCCGTTCTGCGCTGAGTTTTCAGCGTTGGTTAAACGGGTCTTTGGCGGTGACTGACGCCTGCTAACCGGTAAGATGGGATTGAAGTGGAGCGCGATTGTCTGGTGGCGCGTGGCGTGGGCGCTTTTTATCGGATCGCTGGTTGTCCCAGGCTGGTTCGCCGCAAATTTCGCCTATGTCGCCACTTATAACGAGACTGACCAGGCGGTCCCGTCGGACGTGATTATCGTGCTTGGCTGCCCCAGCTATGAAGGC
>JBBRDO010000127.1:0-11865 GCA_038203825.1 Chloroflexia bacterium
CTTTGTTCTGTATAGCGAAGTACAGGAAAGCTATGTTGTTGCTACCAATATCGCACTTGTGTGGGCCACTCTGATGCTTGCACTCGCGACTTATACGCTGGCCCTCGTAGCTCATGCTCAAATGCAAGAAGCCCGGAACGAAAGTAAGTTGGCCCGCGCACAAAGTGAAAAGGCGATCCAGGCCGGAAGGGAACAGAACGACGAGTCGATCAAAGCCTCTCATCGCCCCCTATTGGTTCCTATGAATTCCCTCGCGTCAGATAATCTATTCAGGCAAGATACATACGCGTTTCCATTTGCAAATGTTGGGACTGGTGTTGCCACAAACATTCAAATTGCCATTCTCCCAAAGGCCGAGAACTTCTCGGAAGAGCAATACCACGGATTCGTAGATTTGCCTCTTGCAAGCGGCCGAGACAGGACAGTCAACCTATACAACAACAACATCCTTCACAACGACGGATATGAAATCAACGGTATCTCATTAGTGGCACCAAGAGATACTCCCATAGGGACGCGAGGCCTTGAGTATGAGCCGGACTTGCGACTTACCTTCACGTTCGAAGATGTATTCGGGGTCAAGCACGCTTGTATTTACAACCTGCTTAAAAACGGTTCATGGGTTTCTGTCGGAATGGAGAAGGGCATTCCGTACTCCATTGATGAGTTGGCTAGCCACACTACCAATCCAGAAGGCGCATGGCCGTGCCCTCCCTGATAGCCGCCTGTCAATTGAAAGGGTATCTGGCAACCGTTGCCGGATAGTGCCGTCAATTGACAGTGATTTTGACAGTCAGCCACACCCGGCCCAACCCGGCCTACCCTTTCTTGGTGGCCAGCTACGGTGGAAGGTCTTGCGTAAGTTGCCGCCAGATCCCGCCCAACCCACTACGCCCGACTCGCCGATTGCTTTATACTATCCTCGCAACTGCCCTTTCACATGCCAAACCCTTAGTCTCAGAGATTTGTAACATAGTAAGTTCCATCAAATGACGATCGCCCGTCGTCCCACAGGAGATGTCATGACCGAGCAACCCACCACCAGGCGACGCATTAGCACCGAGCAGGCCGTAAAGCTGCGCGTGAACCTGCTGAAACTTGCGGGTCTGGCCGCCATACTCGGCCTGATTATGGAGGGTCTGGCCGTCGTTGGGGGCGCTCCCGCCTCCCTCCGTGCCCTCTTCGACCACGGCCTGTGGCCCTTCACCGTGTGCGCCGCCGTAGGCCTGGGACAATCTCTTGTTGGACTGTGGCCCGCACGAGCCGGTGCGTTTGCTCTCGTCGCCACGCCCACCGCTTTCCTGCTCGCCAAGGTGCTCCAGAAAGGCATGTCAGTGCTGATGGACGGCGCCCAGCCCGGTGCCCTCATAGAAGACAACCTCTGGCTCGAAGCTGGCCTCCGTGCCGTGGAATATGCCGTGCTGGCAGCCGCTCTAGCCTGGCTCGTGCGCCAGGAGTGGTCGGGCGCCCTCGCCCACGTCGGACTGGGCCTTGTGATAGGCCTTCTATTTGGCCTGGTGATCGCTGCCTTTCTTCCTCCCGACAGCCTGGTAGGCTGGATCGCCGAAGAAGCCGTCTTCCCCGCCGGCTGCTCCTTGATAGTCTTCGTAAGCGAAACCCTGACCCACTTTTTGCCGGAAGCTGCTTGACCTCAACAGCTACCGCCAACCGACCACCTCCCGCTCCCTCGTTGGCTCCGCAGAACAGCACCCGCTAGTTTGCCGAACGTTGCTGCAATCTCCGAGATCAACTATCATTAACTTAGACTACGCGGAGTAACGGTAGCTGGGAGCGCTGCGCAGTCAGCATAGCCCCAGGCTAGCGAGTCAGCCCCGCCCATGTCATTTTGAACCCAGCGCAGAATCACTTCGCCTGGCGGTCCGGCGAGGATGGATCCATTGCCCGGATCGGTGTGACAAGGGCAAGCGCACTCTTTCCCAATACGGGCGTCATCGCCGCCATTATATCAACGCTGCCCAAAATAAGTCGCCACGTCAGCAGAAACGCATAAAACAAACCTCATAACGAAAATAGGAGATATCATGCCGGACATCAAAGACTACAACAGTGAGCTTATAGAAACCTTCCGCACAACCAGAGAGGCCACGGGCAACCCCCTCGATGGCAGGGCCTTGCTCCTGCTCACGACCACCGGCGCTCGCACCGGCCTGCCTCGCGTGACGCCCCTCGTCTCCATCTCGACGGGTGGCCGCCTCTTCATCGTCGCCTCCAGCGGCGGCTCACAATTCAACCCGGCCTGGTACCACAACCTGCTTGCCAACCCCGAGGTAACCGTCGAATATGGCCCCGACACTTTCCAGGCTACCGCTTCCGTGGTGACGGGTCTCGACAGGCCAGCTCTGTGGGCTGAAGTCATAAGACAGTTCCCATTCTATGCCGAGTATCAGGCCCAGGTCGCTCGCAAAATCCCCCTGATAGAGCTAACGCGCAAGGCAAGCTAGCCAGCCTCTACCCCGTCGTATGGTATAATCCAGCATGTACCCGAAGCGTGCTCCGAATAGAGCATAGCTCACTCACGTATATCCTGGATTTTCATAAAACATGTCGGAGGTTTACTAGATGGGCAACGACGTTCGTCGTAGAGTAGTCATTACGGGCATGGGAGCCGTGTCTCCTCTCGGCAACACAGTTGAAAGCTCGTGGCAGGCAGCCATCGAGGGGCGTTCCGGCATCGGGCCGATTACTCGCTTCGATTCTGAGCGCTTTGAAACAAAGATCGCCGGCGAAGTCCGCGACTTCAACGCCGAAGATTACGTTCCTGCGAAAGAACTCCGGCGCATGGACAGATTTATCCATTATGCCATTGCTGTGTGCAAGCAAGCCGCTGCCCAGGCCAAACTGGAGATAACCGAAGACAACGCCAACGACATCGGTGTGGTACTTGGCTCGGGGATTGGCGGCATCGAAACGCTAAGCGAGGCCGTACTGACCATACGCGACAAAGGCCCCAGCAAGATAAGCCCCTTCACCATCCCCATGATCCTGACCGACCTCGCCCCGGGCCAGGTCTCCATCCAGATGGGCCTCAAAGGTACGAACTTCGCGGTCGTCTCTGCTTGCTCTTCTTCCGCCCACTCCATCGGCGAAGCTACCGAGATAATAAGGCGAGGGGAGGCTAAAGCCATGTTCGCCGGCGGTTCGGAAGCCACCGTGGGCATGATAGGCGTCGCTACCTTCGCTGCTATGCGCGCCCTTTCCACCCGTAACGAGGAGCCAACAAAGGCTTCGCGCCCCTTCGATAAGCTGCGTGATGGATTTGTACTCGCAGAAGGCGCAGGCGCCCTATTGCTTGAGGATCTCGATTTCGCCCTGGCGCGCGGCGCCAACATCCTCGCTGAAGTGGTCGGCTATGGCTCGACTGCTGATGCTAATCATGTCACAGCACCCGCAGAAGGCGGCCTGGGTGCAGCTCGTGCCATGACCATCGCCCTTGATAACGCAGGCCTTAAGCCGCAGGACATAGGCTATATCAACGCTCACGGTACAGGCACCCCCCTCAACGAGAAGTACGAGACAATGGCGATCAAAGCCGCTTTCGGCGACTATGCCTACAAGGTCCCTATTTCCTCCACCAAGAGCATGACCGGCCACATGCTCGGCGCAGCGGGTGCTATGGAAGCAGTCTTCTGCGTCAAGGCTCTCGAAACGGGTATCCTTCCTCCCACAATCAACCAGGAAGTCCCCGACCCCGACTGCGACCTCGATAACATCCCCAATGTAGCGCGCCATGCCGACGTTGAATATGTAATGTCAAATAGCATGGGCTTCGGCGGGCACAACGCCGTCCTCATCTTCAGCAAGTACAAGTCCTAAGCTTCACGTTTCCGAGACAAAGAGAAAAGCCGGTGCAAAGCCCAACGCTTCACCGGCTTTATGCAATTCCATAACGTACCTTACTTGTCCAGCGGATAAAGCACAAACCCCAGAACGCCCGGCCCCGTATGCGTCGCGATCACCGGGCCGAGGTCGCTCGTGAACTGCTCCACCACGTTCATCCTGGCTTTGGCCATCGCGGTCAATTGCCGTGCGTCCTCCGGGGCCTCCGCATGGCCTACGCTTATCTGGCACGGCCTCCCGTCCACGATCTCCGCGCCCAACTCCACCAGTCTCTCCATCGCCTTGCGCCGGCTCCGCACGCGCTCCAGCGGCTCGACTCGTCCTTCGGCCACGTGCAAAATCGGCTTGATATTCAGCAGTCCCCCCAGGAATGCCTGCGCCCCACCGATGCGCCCGCCCTTCTGCAAATACTCAAGGGTCTCCACCAGCAACAGAATCTCCATCTTGGGGCGCATATCCTCGATAAGTTTCACCACCTCGTCGTGGCTCGCTCCCTTCTCAGCCGCCCGCGCTCCGTCTATCACCATCAGCCCCTCGCCCATGTAGGCGCTCCAACTGTCAATCACAGTAACCTTTTTGCCCGTGCCTTCGCTCAGCCTTTCGCCTGCAGCCGCCGACATAGCATACGTGCCGCTAGGCAGCCGCGACGATACATGTACCGCTATAATGCTATCTACTTCGGGGTCAGCCAGAAGGTGCTTGTAGGCCTCCTCTGTATCAGCCGTTGCCGGCTGTGAGGTCGTGGGTAGACTCTTGGCCGCTTTTAGCTTGACGAAGAACTCGTCCTGGGTGAGATCTACCCCGTCACGGTAAGAATCCATGCCGAAGATCACTTGCAGCGGCACCACCGTCACCTTGTATTTCTCCACCTGGTCGGCAGGTAGCCCTGCGACACTGTCGGTCATAAATGCGATTCTACCCATGTGTATCCTCCTTGATACGTGAGATAGCAAAAATGAGCCCCCTCGAACGGCTCATTTGGCCAGTATAGCCAGCGCCAGCACCAGCAGTCCAACTATCAGCAGAGTAGCGCCCATTATGCGCAACCGGGCGGATAGAACGACAGCCCTCCCGTGCTTTCTATGGGCTTCGCTCCCTGCTTCCAATCTCGCCGGTACGTCACCGCCCGGCGCCAATTTCGCTACATGCTTGTACCACCAGGCACGCGAACAATAGTTATACTCCCCGATCTCGCTGGCTCGGATCACTCTCACACCCCGCGACTTTTCCTTGTCGCTCAATCTACATCCCTGGGTTGCATTCCGGCCTGTAGGGCATTTGTGAGCCTGCGCTGCTGCAATGCAAACGTAACATCCCCCCTTGTGCGCTCCAGCACTCCACGCACCATGTCCGTTGTCCGGCGCAGGCCGTCAGTTATGGCGTCGGGCAGGTCTACGGTAACAAGCAGGGAATATATATCTTCCATAAAGGTCAGGATATCTTCGCACCTGCCCTCAGGCGTATCACCGTGCCGGATGATATCCAGCACGTAGCGGCGCATCTCCCCCGCTGCCTCGCCCAACCCGTTCAGGTAGGCTGCCGGTTCTACTCCCAGGTCTGATGCGCCAGGTATCCGCCCGCCTCCAATCACCGCCAGCACGACCGAAGCCTCCGAGTACTCCTTCTGCGCGTCCTGAACATAGCCCGCCCAGTATATATCCGGGTGTGCCCCAAGCAATGCCTCGCGGCTGGCCGCCACAAGCACCCCCGCTTCGTTCAGCAGGCCGCGTGCCGTTTCCAGTTCGCCCCTGTGCGAGGCACGTATCGATTGCGCGCAGTTCCTGATGGTCGCTCTGCTATTGGGTAGCGCCATCTCGCGGGCCCTGTTCTTTACCTCAAGCACCTGCATCAGTTCTTCGCCGATGCTTTGTATCGTGTTGTCTGCCATGGGTCGCTGCTCCGTTATCAAGACCAAATGACCGACAATGCGCTCTGACGTCGTCGGTCGTCGGTCGTCAATTATTCGACATACCGCCCGGCCCAAAAGATGGCCCCGGCACAGGTCCCTTGATTGCCGTTTCCCAGCCCATCTGCGTCACGCGCTCCATACCATCAACATGGGTAAAGACCTGCCGCAGCCCTGTCGACCTGCCCTGGCTCTCAATTATGCACACATAGCGGTAGAAGCTGCCCGGCGTTGCCTGGTCAGGCCTGTCGTTGTAGAGCGCTGCCTGGTAAAGCTGCACCAGCCCCCATATTTGTCCCCATAGCTCTTTGTTGGGCACCGTTACGCTGAGACCCGCATCTTGCAGCTCCGTCTTGCCTGCCGTGTAAATAGGCGAATGAAAGCCACCATTGAATAGGTCCACCAGCCGCTCGATCTTCTCGCTGTCGTCCTGCGGTATGTGCATCTGCAGCGCTTTCCGTGTTATGTCCCGCGACAGGGCCTCGGCCTGCAACAGATTGCCAATCACCATAGGGTGTACGTAAGAAAAGAGGGAGCTAAGCGAGCCTGCGTCTTTGCCGCCCCCTGTTGCCTCGCTATCGGCCCCCTTGTGACCCGTGGCACCCAGACCTAGCGCCTTGATTTCGCCCAATGTTATGGGGATCTGCTGGCCCGCTTCATCGCGCGGTAGGAGTGGGTGCTTGCGCGCCGACTCCATGCTCCCCAACTCGGAAAGAGGCCCCATTATGATCTCGTTCGCCCCCAGCGCCAGCAGCGTCCCAGCGCCCATCACTCGCGTGCCCACGATCACGCTCAGATGGTCGCAATACTCCCGCACCAGGTTGAGCGCACGCCAGCAGACCTCGGCTACTCCGCCCCTCGTATAAAGGAGAAGGTCGATCTTATCACGCTTGCCCAGCGCCTGCAATTTGTCGTACAACTGGGGCAGCGCGTCATCCGCGATCATCGCGTTGTCATGCAAGAAATAGGCAACCAATGACGATCCACGCGCCTTCTCTATAGACGCTATCAGCGTATTCCGCTGGGCGACGGTGTCTAGCAAATTGTACTCCTGTCGGACATTGGCCCCCGGCCTGTAATCCATCAGTTCTGCGGCTTAGCCTTCGGCTGCTTCGCTTGCGGCGTCTTTGCGGCGGTTCATGAGCGCACGAACCACGAACCATACTATCAGCAAGACAATGACAATGAAGATGGGGATATCGAAGGGTCGCAGAGCGTTGCGTATATCTCTCGGCGGCCACATAGCGCCTGCCCAGGCCAGAATCGCCGCCCAGGGGAACGAACCCAGGAACGTGTACAGCACAAACTTGCCGAAGTTCATGCGCGCTACGCCTGCCGGGAACGATATGAACGTGCGTATGACGGGCAGCAACCGGGAGAAGAAGGCTGTCGCCTCGCCGTACTTCTCGAACCAGCGGTCGGCTGTATCCAGGTGGTGCTTGTTGATCAGCACGTACTTACCGTACTTCTCGATGAGTGGCCTGCCGCCCAGTGCGCCCACATAATAGGCGATGATAGAACCTATTGTGCAGCCGATTGCCCCGAAGAGGCCCGCCTGCAAAATGCCGACCCAGTTGTCGGGACTGGTGACAAGATACGCTCCGGCGAACGGCATCACCACTTCGCTAGGCAACGGGATACACGCGCTCTCGATTGCCATCATGATAACGACGCCGAACCAGCCGAAGCTGTGGTAAATATTCTCTATGAAAGGCCAGACGTACTGGTCCTCAAGTGTGTGCAGGAAATCCAAAAGTTCCTCCTGATACGGGGTAGGCTGCCATGAAGTGTGCCGCCTGCGAACGGCACACCATGAGGATTATAACATAACCCGGCACTTCCCACCCCGATCGTACGCCCTTCCTCTCTGGTCAGGGCCGCCTCGTCCCTATCTCCTGCCTCCCATCCGCGCTTTCTCGATAATTTGTTGTACTTTGTCAGGCTGCGCAATATAGAGAAAGCCCAGCACGTAGTCCGGGGTGTAGGGCCACATCGTCTGGTAGCCGGGCTGGGGACCGTAGCCCTCACCGTCCGGCGGCTTGAACATGATGTTGCCCACATCCTCACCGTGCATCTCCAGTAGCGTGTGCGGCATCCCCATCAGACTGTACATGGCCACGCTCGGCCGAAATATCCCATGCTGTATTAGCACCTGGCGCTCGCTCACCAGATACTCCGTATTGCGCCACTCGCGTGCGGTCACCAGAAAATGCCCGACAACCATATAGAACGCGATCAGAATGAAGGGCAGCCCCACGAAAGCCATGATATCCGCTAGCTCTGTAGTGAAAACCAGTCCCTCATACCAGAGCACCGCCACCACCAGCACCGCACCGAAAATAGTAAGCGGCCACGTCCGAAACACGAACACCTTCCACACAGGCTTCCCCCGCCAGAGCACCACCTCTCCCGGCGCAAGCCTCTCCTCAATGGAACTATCGTCTAAATCGTGTCTCATAAGCCCTGGAAATGATAAGTGATAAGTGACGGGGCTGACCTGTCACTTGCCACTTATCACTTATCACTTATCACTTATCAGCCATCCCGCCAAGCCTTAATTGAAAACATCACCGGTATCGACGCGCGCAACACAGGGTCTTTCAGCCTATAATACCCATCTCCCCACGGCTCAAAGCCTTTAAACATGTTGCCATCCACGCTGAAATGATGCTCATGCAGGAACTCTACTCTCAGCCCCGCCTTTATGAGCGATGTCACTATCTCGCCCAGTGGATGGTTCCAGCCGTACTCTATCCCTTTATAGTCCGCTTTGGGGTCAGCGTAATTGCCCTGCGTCTCGAACCTGAGCGGGCTATCCTGCGGGCTCTTATAAGGGTAAACAACGCGCAGACCCTCCTCACCCTCCACATTCTCGAACACGTAAGCGAACGGATGAAAATCGGCTACATAAAACATGCCGCCCGGCTTCAAGAAGTGGGCCGCCACCCTTGCCCACCCTTCTATGTCGGGCAGCCACGAGATCGCGCCGTAAGATGTGTACACAATATCGAACTCGCCCTTTAGCGCGCCCGGCAAGCCATACAGGTCGGACAGCACAAATGTAGCCGGTATGCCCACCTCCGCCGCGAGAACTCGCGCTAACTCTATCGCCCTGTCCGAGAAGTCTGCACCCGTAACCGCCGCACCCAGGCGCGCCCACGACAGGGTATCCTTCCCAAAGTGGCATTGCAAGTGTAATAGACTCTTGCCCTCTACATCGCCCACCTCTTCAAGCTCAAGCGAATTCAGGCTCGAGTTGCCCTTCTTGAAGGCCTCGACGTTATATGCTTCAGAAGCCGCATTTATCTCGGCCCAGTTGTTCCACAACTCCAGGTTCGCTTCGCGGTACTTATCCACTGGTGCCACTCCTGCTATTCCAATCTGGCCTCAGCACAATTATACGCCAAAGCAGGTTAACGCAAGACCCCTCCTGGGGGAAGAGGGGTCTTGGGTGGGGTGCAGGTAGTATGGAGCGGGTGACCGGATTCGAACCGACGACATTTTGCGTAGGGTAAGAGGCCGGAACTTGTTGTTACAAGTGCACCAACCCCTCCCCCCCGAACCGGACGTGCAACTTTCATCGCATCCGGCTCTCCAGACACCCCACCATCCTATTGAAATAGCGTTTGTATTCCCGGACGATATAATTCGGTATCCAACCGTGGTTGGAGCGGAAGACGGGATTCGAACCCGCGGCCCTCACTTTGGGAAAGTGATGCGCTACCACTGCGCTACTTCCGCGATTTCCTTATTATACCGTATTATGCCACTAGTAGGTCTCCCAAGTTAATATTATCATATTTCCCTTGGTGGATTTTCGCGTGGCAAGGTTTACATACAGGGACTTGTTTCCGATTCATTGCTCTCATTATCGCTGAGAAGCCCGTGAGTGGTTTGCCACCTGCCTTGCGTATGTGTCTGATGTGATGCATGACCACATCGTCTATACTTCCGCAAATACAACATGGTTTCCCCAGTTTCGACCGTGTACGCATTCTCAGTGACATTTGCACGATATCTATCTCTGAGTAGCCTATGTTAAAGGCTATTCTGTTTTTCTGCCAGTCTCCGTTCACGTAGAGGCTTATTTTACGGCCTGGATACGTGTCGGTTTTTCCGATAGTAAACTTGAGTTGTCTACCGTGTTTCTTGAATATCTGCGCCGATTTCTTCTTGAGTTTCATCCCAATAGTTTTCGCGCAAGATATCATGAGTGTGGATTGGATGCGGTTCAGCCGAGCGAAGTTATCGGCAAATCGGTAATAATTTTGTATTCCACGGTTGATACCGCTATACAAATTTACTATTTGGTCTACGTCTAACTGCGTCCAGCCTCTTTTAGCCCGTGGGTTACCTTCCCCGTCGCATATTCCCTTAGCGTGTAGCTTTTGTAGTAGCTTGTCCGTAGGGGCTTTCATGACCGTTTCCCATCCCGTCGAGCGTCGCTTGAATAGCTTTCCGCTGCGGTTAGTAGTTGTCACTAGCTTCGGTTCCCCATTTACCCCGATTTGGAGAATTGTTCCTAAAAAGAACGCTTGCTCTTTGCGGGCTTGGGTTATATGGGTCTTTTCTTCGCTGAGCGTGAGGTTTAGTTCATTACTAAGGAAGGCTTGTATGTCGTCCTTAATATGCTCAGCTAGGCTCCATGGGCCTTGGATACCGATTATCCAGTCATCAGCGTATCTCAGATATTTGATTCGGATAAAGTTTGGGTCCGCTGTGAGAGTTGATGGAGTGGTTCTGAGGGTGCTTGTGATTTCTCGGTATTTTGGACTGTTCCTATCTCCTGTTTTGAGTAGGTCCAATCTTTCGTACGTGAGTTTTTTGTAGGTGGGGTTCGGACGTTTTGTCTTGCCCTTTTCTAACTTTTCCCTAATGTCTTCGACCTTTTCGTCAAGTTCATGTAGATAGATGTTGGCTAGAATAGGGCTAACTATTCCGCCTTGAGGAGTACCAGCTAAGCTGTCTTTCCTTGGTCCTTGCATGTCCATGTATCCTGCTTTTAGTAGTTTTCGGATTAGGCTTATAAAGCGTTCGTCCTTAATCTTTTTTCGCAGGATATGCTCAAGTACCGCATGGTCTATTTCGTCAAAGCAGGCCTTTATATCACCTTCAATTATCCAGTTTGTTGCTGGCCATTTACTTCGGAATTCTCGCAGTGCCGTGTGAGGGCTGCGATTAGGTCTAAACCCGTGACTTGTGTCTTTGAAGTATGGTCCCGTCGGGCTATCATAGATAGCTTGCAGTATCATTCGCATGACATCTTGGACTATCTTGTCTTTGGTCGTGGGTATACCGAGCTTTCTCATCTTGCCATTGGGTTTTGGTATGTATACCGTTCTTACTGGGTGAAATTGAAAGGACTCGTTTCGCATCTCGTGGATTATCTTTCGGATTTCGCCTAGGGAGAATCCATCGAGTGTTGCCCCATCTGTGCCAGGGGTCATATTTCCGGGTTTTGATTTGATCCTCTCGTAAGCTATGATGTATAAGTCCTCCTTATACATCAGCCTGTAAAGGTCCAAGTTGACCCAGTCCCTGTTGCTATTCAGTTGGGAAAGTGCTTTCAATCGTTGGGCGGCCTCTTGACCCATCCGAGTCAACCTCCTTTAGATTGAATTGGGTGTCCTGCAACCCTTCCCCGTGTCACTCCCTTACTTAATTCAGAAGGCGTTAGGGTACTATGGCTGCTCCGTGACCTTGGCTCTCACAAGCTGTAGGCCATCCCGAAGTTGTACAACAGTTTTAGTCCGTATTTAGGTGCCCTTTTCGTCAGTGAGCTCGCTCCTTGCGAGTTGGCTTCGACAAGAGTGTTATCAGAGTTCCCAAACGTCTGTGATAATGTCGAAATCCGGGTTTCAGCGTCAGTTTCCCGGTGGTCTTTGCTTGACCGCCCTGACTGGGATTTGAGTAATTCAACCCTCACCATATACGGTTTAGCTGACCGACTTCTGATTCGTGAACTCGAACTTTATCGGCCTTTTAAGCGTCATGCTCTTGTTCCGTTGCCCTTTCGGGCTCGGGTTAGACGCTGCTTTAATCACGTCACTCTAGTGATACTGCCCTCCGGCAGCTGAAACTGTTGCACCACATCGGCGCAC
>JBBRDO010000128.1:0-11841 GCA_038203825.1 Chloroflexia bacterium
GGCAGCTTCGTGAGCAGCTGGCCCAAGCACTGGCCCTAATTACTCAGTTGCAGCAGGAGCTTGAGCGCCTACGCAGTGAGAAGGAGCAACCCCCTCCATTCGTCAAAGCCAACACTGCCACGTCTAAAGACAAAGCCGAGAAGAAGCCCCGCCGTAAAAGGGCCAAAGAGCAAAACGGTGCTCGACGTCGGGAGCAAACCCCTACCCAAACAATCCAGCACAAAGTGGAGCAGTGTCCCACATGTGCTTACCCTGTGCAGCACCCTCAGCTTGCCCTGCGACGTCAGGTGATAGAACTGCCTCCTCCCCAGCCTGTAGAGGTCACAGAGCACCAACTGTACAAAGGCTTTTGCCCTCGCTGCTCCAGGTGGCACCAGGCTCACGTTGACCTGGCAGGGCAGGTAATCGGCCAAAGCAGAATGGGAGTGCGTATCTCCTCTCTCATAGCTTACTTGCGTACCTCTCTACGGCTGCCGGTGCGCCTAATCAGAGAGTACCTGCATACGATGCACAGCCTGCTCATCTCCACTGGCGAGATAGTGGACTTGCTGCACCGAGTAGCAGGGGCCGAAAAGATGACTGAGGCCACTACCTCCATCAAGGAGCGGGTGAGGAAAAGCCCCATCGTACATGGGGATGAGACAGGGTGGCGGGAAGGCGGGCAGAACGGCTACATCTGGCTTTTCGCCACGCCTGATGGTGAGCGCTACTACGAGTATGACAAGAGCCGAGCAGGGGCTGTAGCCAAGCGGATACTGGGTGCGCAGTTCAAGGGCACGCTGGTGACCGACTTCTATGCGGCATACAACGACTTCCCAGGAGAGCACCAACGCTGCTGGGTGCATCTGCTTAGGGACTTACACAAGTTGAAGGAAGAACACCAACAAGATGGGGAGGTGCTGGGTTGGGCAGAGGAGCTACGCAAGCTGTATGACCGGGCTCAAGATGCACTTGCTGGAAAGGGCTGTTGGGGGAGGTGGCCACCTACGCAGAGACCTACCCAGGAGCAAAGAGAAACGCTTTACATAGAGCTGGTTGAAGGTGCAGCGGAGTTGGCGGGCAGGTATGCCAATGCCAAAGAGCATGGTCACGGTACGCACCCCTGCCATACTTTATCCAAGAGGCTGATGTTGCACCAGGACGCACTCTTCCAGTTCGTCAGGCAAGAGGGCTTATCGGCAGACAACAACCTGGCCGAGCGCAGCATTCGTCCTGTGGTGGTCATGCGCAAGGTGTCGGGTGGCACACAATCAGAGTGCGGCTCACGCACTCGCATGACGTTGGCCTCCTTGTTCGGCACCTGGCGTGCTAAGGGGCTCAACCCCTTCTCAGAGTGCCTCTTCCTTCTCTCTACACCCTCTACACCGTAAATCTGAACCCTTACCCCCCGCTCCGTCTTGTTCACCATCGCCTCCCATACAGGCGCCACGCTCCTCGGGGTATTACAGTGAGGCGCATTCGTGGCTGCTACCTATCTATTCTGCCTGCTGTGCCTCCTGCTCGCGCTCTACTATCAACCGCTACGCGTAACCCCCTGCGTACCACTAGTTACACCGGTAGTGACTTGCTAAACGAAAATACGCCGGGCTTAGAAGAAGCAGACACCCTTACACATGCAGGGGTGATGTGAACTCGAAGCTACATGTCCTCCACTTCAACCGACCTGCGGTCCACTACTGAATCATAAGGAGAACCTAAACGATGCAAGTTAGAACACTATTTATCCTTGGCGCCATCCTGCTGGCGATAGGCGCAATGTGGGGAGCGTCCCAGGTGTCATATGCGAATTCCCAACCCGCCAACCTGAGCTCGCTCGTACGACCTGACGATCATGGAACCCCCGAGGCTACTGAATCCCCCGAAGCTACCCACACCGCCGAAGCCACACATTCGCCTGAGGCTACAGAATCCCCCGAAGCTACCGAATCACCTGAGGCCACAGAGTCACCCGAAGCAACGGAATCGCCAGAGGCCACCGAATCACCCGAGGCTACAGAGTCTCCGGAAGCTACCGAATCCCCCGAAGCTACCCACACGCCTGAAGGCACACGGACCCCCGAATCATCACAAACTCCTGGGTCCAACCCCAGCAACCTCTCAGTTCCCGGTACAGGCAGCCACCTCTTCAACGAAACCGGCAAAACCGTCTCCGGCGTATTCCTCAGCTACTGGCAGCAAAATGGTGGGCTGGCTCAGCAGGGCTATCCCATCTCCGGGCTGATGCAGGAAACCTCCCCCCTCGACGGCAAAACCTACGTCGTGCAGTACTTCGAGCGTGCAGTCTTCGAGCTACACCCCGAGAATGCTGCCCCTTACGACATACTGCTACAGCAGGCAGGCACCATGCGCTACAACCAGGTCTACCCGCAGGGAGCCCCAGGCCAAACAGCAGACAACACAGGCGCCTACTTCCCCGAAACCAACCACTGGGTAGGAGGCAAGTTCCTCAGCTACTGGCAGCAGAACGGTGGAGTGGCCCAGCAAGGCTATCCTATCTCTGACGCATTCGTAGAGGTAAGCCCCATCGACGGCAAGAGCTACACAGTCCAGTACTTCGAGCGTGCAGTCTTCGAGCTACATCCTGAGAACGCTGCCCCCTTCGATGTACAACTATCCCTGCTCGGGTCCATGAAGTACGACGGGAGCTACAGCAAGTAACACTAACCCATCAACAAACGCATAAAGGTGAGCCACCCCGGATAGTGGGTGGCTCACCTTTATTGCGCAATCCTACCGATCCAGCCTCACGCACAGCACCAGCGACATCCACCAGGTTTCGAAGCTTTCCGCCTCCAACACTTAGCGTTTGGCTGTACCTTTGGGCTCGCTCGTACCCTGAGGCGCGGCTGTCTCAGTGGGACCACTCGTTTGAGTAGGTTGGGCTGTCTGGGTAGGGGCACTTGTCTGAGTTGGCACCGCTGTCTGAGTTGGCACCGCTGTCTGAGTGGGTACGCTGGTTTGAGTGGGTACGCTGGTCTGGGTAGGGACACTCGTCTGGGTAGGCACGCTGGTTTGCGTGGGCCGGGTGGTTCGAGTAGGCACAGGTGTCTCAGTAGGTCCAGCCGTTTCAGTGGGCTCGGCCGTTTCAGTCGGCAGGATAATTTGCGTGGGCCAGGGAGTCACGCTGGGCACGGTTGTCCTCGTAGGCGCAGGGGTCTGACTTACCTGTGGCGTCACCACTGTCTGTCGAGTGTCCGTGGGCACGGGTGTTGCCTGCACCACCGTTGGCACCATAGTCGAGGTCTCCAGGACCGGGATTGGCGTCTCCGTGGGCGGCGCAGTTCCGGGCACCCCGGCTGTCGCCGTAGCGAGCGGCGCAAGGGTTTCGGTCGGCCCCAGCGCTACAGTCGAGGTGGCTGAAGGCACCGGCGCCATGGTCACCACGAGCGTTGGGGTGTTTGCAGGGAGTATTACCTGCTCCGTAGCTGTAACTATAGCAGTTGGCTCGTTCAATCCCGTCGTAGCAGTAGCCGTGATAATAGAAGGCACTGCCGTAACCGTCTCCACACTCCGGGGCGTGATCTCAGGCTCCCTGGTAGCTACCGAAGGCACATGAGCTTCCTGGATGGTCGCGGTCGCAGGTACAATCCCTGCGGTAGGTGGCTTGCTTCGCTCCAGGACAGTAGCCAGGCCGCCAAGCACTATCAACAGCACGAGGGCCATAACGAGACCTGCTTGCCACCTCGCACTGAACGGTGCACGTGTTACCCGTGCCCGGTCCGCCGTCGAGCCGGCTTCGCTTGCGGGCGCAACCACCATAGCCAGGCCACCTGCACGCTTCCTCTGCTCGAGTTGCTGAGCGGCCCTCTGCGCTCGCGCCTCTATCCGAACGAGTGCGTTCGGCGAAAGCGCAGGTGCCGACGCTGCAGTCCGAGTTCTCGACATGGCCCGCAACATCGGCTCTAATTCGGCTGCTATTTCCGGGTGCGCGGCAACCACCGACTCGATGCTCTTCCCGGCCTGAACTTGCTCCCAGGCACTGTCGAGTATCTCTTCGGCTTTGGGACGACCCTTGAACCCCAGTAGCTCAACCAGCCTCATTGCTCTCCCTCACTCCTGCGCTGTCTGCGGTCCTGAACATCTTCGGTCAACATGACCCTTCGCAGCGCCTGGATGCCCCTGTATTGCAGGCTCTTCACCGAAGGAAGACTGCGCCCCATCATCTTCGCTACCTCCGGCAAGTCCCACCCCTCCACCACGTGCAGAAGTACAACCTGCCGCTGCTCCTCCGTCAATGTGTTCAATGCAGCCTGCATCTCGTCACGCTCTCCCAGGCTTGCAATCGACCGGTCCTGCGTGCCGGGCTCATCTGCCGGGTTATCCAGCAGCCATTTCTCCAGCGAGACCTGCGGTCGGCGCTCGCTCCTTCGATAGTGATCCGTTACCAGATTTCGCGCGATGCTGAACAGCCATGCCTTGAATGGCACTTCCTTCAATACGAAACCATCAATTCGTTCAATCATACGTGCCATTACCTCTGATACAACGTCCTCCGCCAGTCCCTCGTCCTGTAACTGGTAATAAGCATACCGAAAAAGCGCAGGCGCGTGTTCCTGCACCGCATACTCAACACTTCGCGCGTCTCCTACCTGCAGCCCCGCCACAAGAGCTTTGTCATCCATGTATTATTCGCGTCAATCAGCCTCAGGTGTCCAGATTCGGTTTTCCAACATACCGTTAGATGACGTCGATTTCGAGTTGGCAGCAGGACGTGAGGGCCACAGAGGTCAATACCTGATCACAATATGTAACGCTGCAGACCGGCGAAAAGTAGCGGGTAGCACTTTCCGATCTCCCGTCGACTTTCGGCGTCTGCCGGTTACCTTCATTGTATTCTATTCGCAACAATGTTACCTGGTACAAAAGTACCATGCCCAAAGCAATTCAGACCCGCTACCTTTCGTAACCTCCCGGCGTTATGAACACTAAGCCGCATGTCCTCCACTCCAAACGGCGGGCGATCCATCACTATTTCAAAAGGAGAAATTAAACAATGCAATTCAGGAAACTACTTATCCTTGGCGCCATCCTACTATCAGTAGGCGCACTATGGGGAATATCGCTGGTATCTGACGCGAATCCCCACCACGCAAATGCAAATGCAGCCTCGCATATAGTGCCTGCCGAGGACGGAACCCCCGAGGCTACCCAGCCACCCGAAGGTACCCAGCCCCCTGAGGCTACCGAGACCCCTGAGGCTACTCACCAACCTGAAGGTACTCAGCCACCCGAAGGCACACAGCCACCCGAAGGCACACATCAGCCTGAGGCTACAGAGCCCCCCGAGGCTACCGAGACCCCTGAGGCTACTCACCAGCCTGATGGCACAGAAACCCCTGAGGCTACTCACCAGCCTGAAGGAACTGAGACCCCTGAAGCCACAGAGACCCCTGAGGCTACTCAGTCACCCGAAGCCACAGAGACCCCTGAGGCTACTCATCAACCTGAAGGCACACAGACCCCCGAATCGTCGCAGACCCCCGAGTCAGGCTCCGGCCCCAGCAACCTCTCGGTTCCGGGCAGTGGCAGTCACACCTTCAATGAGACCGGCAAAACTGTCACGGGCGTGTTCCTCTCCTACTGGCAGCAGAACGGTGGATTGGCCCAACAGGGTTACCCCATCTCCGGCCTGATGCAGGAAACCTCCCCCCTCGACGGCAAAACCTACGTCGTGCAGTACTTCGAGCGTGCAGTCTTCGAGCTTCACCCCGAGAATGCTGCCCCCTACAACATACTGCTACAGCAGGCAGGCACCATGCGCTACAACCAGGTCTACCCTCAGGGAGCCTCAGGCCAGTCAGCAGACAAGTCAGGCGCCTACTTCCCTGAAACCAATCACTGGGTCGGCGGTCAATTCCTTGCCTACTGGCAGCAGAACGGTGGAGTAGCCCAGCAGGGCTATCCTATCTCTGACGCCTTCGTAGAGGTAAGCCCCATCGACGGCAAGAGCTACACAGTCCAGTATTTCGAGCGTGCAGTCTTCGAGAGCCATCCTGACAATGCTGCCCCCTTCGACGTACAACTATCTCTGCTCGGCTCCATGAAGTACAACGGGAGCTACAGCAAATAACACCAACCACGCCAACTAAACGGCGAATACAAACAAAGGTGAGCCACCCACTATCCGGGGTGGCTCACCTTTATTGTGCCGCTACATACTCTATGGCTTGCCTTTGCTCACGCGGAATGCGGACATCCGGAGTGCTTGCAGAGGAGTGAATCTGCGCTATAATATAGAGGAAGCAAAGCAAGTCTGCTGAGGCGCAAACAGCTTCGTCTCAGTTCACATGGCAAGGAGGTCTCACGATGATCAAGCAGATTGCACTCCTGGCCTTCCTTATATTAAGCACAGCGATAACAGCCTCGCCCGGCTCAACCGTTGCGACCCTCTCCTCGACCGGCCTGGCCGGCACAAGTTGGGTGCTCACTCAGTATTCAGCCCACCAGTCGCCCTGGGTGCCCGCGGTCGGCACCCACGCCCACACCCTCAAGTTTGGCACCGACGGCACAGTCAGTGGCAATGGAGGCTGCAACAGTTTTGGCGGCACCTACACCGAAGCCACAGGTGAGATAACCTTCAGTCCCCTTATCAGGACCCTCATGGCCTGCGCTGACCCCGCTGTCAATACACAGGAAGGCGTCATAATGGGCGTGCTGACCGGGGTGAACGGCAAAGTAACCTTCACCCTGGCGGGCGACCAACTTACCCTCAGCACACGCTCCGGCATTCTGGTTTTCGCTGCGGCAAACGGCCGGAGCACACCCGGCATGCCCCCGACCGGCAACTCAAGCACTGGGTGGCTGCCGGTACTGCTTCTTATCGTCGCGCTGGCTGCCCTGCTAGGTGTTGGCCTGCGCCGCTTGCACAGCACCCTCTAGCTTAGGTTGCTCAATTCTTCTCGCCGCTGTGCCCCTGTTCCGAGGGACTGTCGGCGGGTGCTGCCGGGCGAGAGCCGGCATCGGGCGGCGTCGGCGAGGCATCGGCGAGGTCGGTTTGCGCCACCTGTATCGCTCTTGCCACTGATGCCGCGTCGGTCACCAGTATGCTCACTTCGCGTCGGTCGTCGAGACTATCGCCTGTAAGGTTTACGCTGCCCACAAGCATCCTTGCCCCGTCGACGATCAGTAACTTGGCGTGCAGCCACAGTTTGCTGCTGTAGCCGATCCTGACGCCCGGCGCCTGGGCGGCCAGTTGCGCCAATGGCTCCGTATTCTTCTCCTGTGCGGCATTTGTAACCAGTTCCACCTTCACACCCGCGTTACTGCGCGCCGCCAGTGCTGTTATGATAGCTGGGTCCGTGATCTGCTCGTGCTCCATCAGCACCGCCTTCGTCGCCGATCCGATCATTCCGGCTATTACCGCCCGACTGTTGTTCGGGCTAAGCACCAGTGGTGCTGAAGGCAAAGTCGTAGTATCGCCGTGTCTGCTTCTCCAGTCCGCCTCGAACGCGCCTGCCAGGGCTCTCGCAACTCCCGCCTCCGTCGTGATCACGCCGTGGTCGCGAGTCCTCTGCCAGTCCTGCAGGAAGTTCACGCTCGATATCAGCGTCAGCGCCCCGTCCACCACATAGCTCTTGGCATGTGTGTGCGTGAAGTAATCCGGCGACGGGCGCGCCTCTACACCTGCCTCCCTGAGCGACTCTAGAGCCGCACGCCCCGCATCCTTATTTCCGCTTGGGTGCATATCAACCAGCGCCCTCACAGCTACACCCCGCCCGGCGGCATCACGCAGCGCTCCCAGTATATCGGCGTTGCTCAGTGTAAAGACGTAGATATCGATGCTGCGTTTCGCCGCGCGCAACGGCTCGATCACCAATTCCATACCGTCATCCGGCATCACAAAGAATTTCTCCGACATTCCATCTCCTTTTCCAATAGCATTTTGTTCGTCTGGGTGATTATAACCACCATTTATGAGAAAATGATGAAAAATTGGGCCGGAAAAGCCCCACTTTCACATGCCCGTTGGTATATAATGGCCTGGGCTCATCATACGAATACGCTCTATTGTCCTTGTACGCCTATTGCATGATACACTTATTGCCGTGCTGACCTTCTTTGTCGCACTTTGGAGCATGAAGCACCAGGAGGCTCTTGTGGAGTTGGAAACCCGTCCACCAACCGCGCAGCCGCAGTTGGCCCGCTATATAGCGTTGCTGCGCGCTATCAACGTGGGCGGCCATACTGTCAAGATGGACTATCTGCGCAGCCTTTTTCAAGAGATCGGCTTCCAAAATGTCGAAACCTTCATCGCTAGCGGGAATGTAATATTTGAAGCACCCGCCGGAGGTGCGCGAGGCCTTGAAGAAAGGATAGAAGCCCATCTCTATGCGTCACTTGGTTACAAAGTAGCGACATTCATACGAACTTCGGACGAGCTCTCGGAGATTGCAAGCTACCGGCCTTTTCCTGCTGAGGAGGCCGCCCCGGACAGTGGCATCGTCTACGTCGCCTTTCTGCCGGTCGAGCCCGGTGAGCAGGCAGAGCAGAAACTGTTAGCTTTGCGCACGCCTGTGGACGACTTCCATGTGCACAAGCGCGAAATCTACTGGCTGTGCCGCATACGCATGAGCGACTCGACCTTTTCCGGCGGGCTTCTCGAAAAGACTGTAGGCCTGCCCGCTACAATGCGCAACACCACCACAGTCAAGAAGCTTGCTGCGAAGTATGGATAGCGATAGGCACACGACTTTACATGAGAAGGAAGTTAGCAGCGTATGACTACTCAAGCTGAAAGCAACATACTGGACGATGTCGGCGAGCAAATACGCAAGGCTCGTGAACAGCGCGAGCTAACCCCGGAAGAACTGGCCGCGCCCCGATTCACCGCAGAGTACATAAGCGCACTCGAACGCGGCTCCTTGCGCCCTTCCCTGAAGGCGCTCGAGCACCTCGCCTCCAATCTGGGTCTGCCTGTGTCGCACTTCATGCCCTCCCCTGACACCCGCGCAACTCTGGTCTCAGCACTTGGTATAGCCTCTGAGGCCGACTTAAGTGCCATGCAGGAGGATCTCTCCTACCAGTACACCTACGCGCGGATGCTTATCCGCACCGGCAGAGTAGAAGAGGCATTGGACCTCATAAAGACCGTAGAAGAGAGCGCGGCTCCCTACGCCGGCCACCTTCCGCCGCGTCTGCTATTCCGACCTGCCTTCCTGAGAGGCATGGCCCATCTCCAGTGCAATGACCCCATCGCTGCCATGCCTGAGCTGGAGAAGGCGTTGCGCGCAACAGGAGAGGACAGACTACCGCAAACAGTCGTTCGTAACCTCCTCGGTGTTGCCTACTATCTGCTAACTTGCCCCACTGAGGCCCTGCGCCAGCACCTGTACTGCCTTGAAGCCATAGAAACCGGCATCGCCAAAGATCTGAATCTGCGCCAGAGCATCCTGCGCAACCTGGCCAAGGACTACTGGGCCCTCAACGATGTCACTCAGGCCATTGCTACCTATAAGAAGGCCTTGCTGATCGTAGATGACCTGGATGGAGCCGACAAACAGGCCTATCTCTTTTGGGCCCTGGCTATGGCCTACCGCGCAGCCGGTGATCGGGCGCTGGCAAAGCTATATGCACAGCGCGCAATGCATATGTACGAAGAGCTGAAGCAGGATTCAGCTACCGCTCTGGTCTGTATGCAATTGATCGAAGTGCTGCTGCCTGAAGGAAGGCTCGTGGAGGTTGCGGAACTGCTGGCAAAGGTCGAAACCGCCTTGTCCGCCACCGCCAACGGTGTGCTGCTCTGCAAGCTGCGTTATAACCGTGCCGATTTCCTGCGCCGGTTGGGAGACCTTGAAAGGGCTGCTGACGAGGCGGCGTGCGCTCTGGCTCTCATAAGTCAGGAAACGAGCAGACGGGAAGCAGGCAATCGCAGGCCTGTGGCCCACTCACCGCTCCATATTATTCGCACCCACGCAACCGCGCTGCATGTGGCTGCGCTTATCGAAGAAGAGCGGGGCCACCATGACAGCGCGGACGCCTTTTTCGAGCAGGCCACGAGCCTCGCCGGAGAAATAGAACTCGTAGAGCTAATACACACCATAGCGTTTAGTTATGCAGACGTTCTGAAAGCGCGCAACAACTTCAAGCGTGCAGGAGAGCAGTACCGCCTCGCTGCCCTGTCGGCTCCAGGCATGGTAAGGTTGCACATTTGACGCTGAGGAACGTGCCTGTTTGGGCACTGCCCTGGCCCCGGACCTGAGCACAAGTGGGGAGGATATACATGGGAGTGAGCAAGGCTTATCGCGAGCGTGTCATGGGCCAACTGGCCCCGGTGGGCACGATCCGCGCACGCAATATGTTTGGGGAGATCGGCCTCTACGCTGACGATATGCTCTTCGGCATGTTGGTGGACGACGCGGTCTACTTCAAAGTGGACGACACCAACCGCGCAGCCTACGAAGCAGAAGGCATCGGCCCTTTCGTCGCGCCCTGGACAGGAAAGCCTACATCGTATTATGCCGGACCCGAAGCCGTGCTCGCCGACCCTGTGCGCCTGGGCGTATGGGTGGAGCAGGCCGTGGCTGTGGCCGCCAGCAAGCCTAAGAAGAAACGCTAACAGCGAGGAGCTTCCCCGTGTCGTCAGACCCACCAGACCGGATAAACCCCTGGCTCGCCCGACCCGGCGTTGCCGGCGATGCCTACGACGTGCCTTACGAGCAGAGGTCCGCGGCGGGCCAGAACGTGCATGGTGAAGCCGACTTAGTCCAGGTTTTCTCGCCTGAATCGGTGCTGGACGCGGGCTGCGGCACGGGCCGCATCGGCATCGAGCTATCGCGGCGTGGCATAGAAGTCGTGGGCATCGACCTTGACCCTCGTATGCTCGAGACCGGACGCCGTAAAGCTCCCCACCTTCAATGGCACCTCGGCGACCTGTCAACAATCGACCTGGGCCGGCAGTTCGACCTGATCCTCATGGCCGGCAACGTCATGATTTTTCTCACGCCGGGCACAGAGGGCGCCGTGCTAAAGAACATGGCTCGCCACCTGGCCCCCGGGGGCCATCTCGTGGCGGGCTTCCAACTCGGCGCGGGCCGCTTCGGTCTAGCCGACTACGACCGCCTGGCGACAGAGGCTGGCCTTCGGCTCGAGGCTCGCTACGCCACCTGGGAGCGCGATCCCTGGCACGCGGGGAGCGACTACGCAGTGTCGGTGCATAGCCGCCCGTAACCGCGACAAGGGTCTTTGTTGTTATGGCTTACCGGGCGCGGCGGAGCGCTCCGGGGTTGGAGTTTCCATATTGAACAGTACAGTTCCCTCCGGTAGCTTGAAGTCGAAGAAGTCTGCCGGGAACGCGCTCCTGGGGACAAGCTCGTCGAGCGCTATTTTGTTCACGGTTTTCTCTATAAGCCCGGCTTGTGCGCTTCCCACTGTCGTATTTTCTAAGGAGTATTGGAGTAACTGGTTGGTCTCGCGGTCTATCCAGTAGGTGGCAATGGTATTCAGGTAAGACGAGACGCCCTTCGTAG
The DNA here is from genome assembly GCA_038203825.1 of Chloroflexia bacterium. GTDB lineage: Bacteria > Chloroflexota > Chloroflexia > QHBQ01 > JADMIH01 > JADMIH01. Next base: position 11,466 of record JBBRDO010000128.1, read on the forward strand.
CTGTGCCGGTTGGTGCTGGGCGCACTGAATTTGCATCGCCAAACTTGATCACCACCACAGGGCGGCCATCGAGCACGTCGTTGCCGACGATATGAGCGCTGGGTATTTGCAGGGTCTTCGTGACAATTTCGGGGTCTGGAAGGAGGGACACAAGCAACTGTGGGTCGTATTTCGACCAACTGACCGTGTTGCCCTTCGCGGGTTCATATGAGTAGTAGGCGTTATCGTCCAGCCAGTTCGTGGCGCTGATCGGTACGGTTACTATATCCTTCATCAGAGGGTGGTTCTGCCCCTGCGTCAGCCAGAACTCCTCGTGATGCTGCTCTGTCGTCTCGACCGTCCCGCCCAGCGCTCTCCGGTCAGTCGTCAGCGTGCC
>JBBRDO010000129.1:0-11806 GCA_038203825.1 Chloroflexia bacterium
TGGGTGGGTAAGATGGTGTCATGTTGTCGAAGAGAGAAAGATCGTTAGAGGTGCTTGGATTTGCTTGTGGGAGTAAGGATGCTTGACGGAAGCTGATGTTCCTTAGAGACAAGAGCACCTTCGGCGCACTTGCGGTGCCAGGGACCTACCCTTGGGGAGTGACCAGTGACCAGTGACCAGTGACCTGTGACCAGTGACCAGTGATACGTGATAAGTGTGCTTGTATGATAGCTGGTGGTTGTGGATGGTCATTGGCTTAGGACTGTGACTGGGAGAGAGTGCCGCCCGGTCTGCTGGTGCCTAGGACAGCAGGGGAGAGGGGACCTTTGCCAGCTATGTTTGGTTTGTGGGAGGGGAATACTGTGCTGGTGGCAGGGTATTTAGCCTCACAGTATCTTAATGACCTGAGATGAGGAAAATGAGACAGGTTTAGGGTAGGCCATTCGGGCTAATTGTGTGGGTTGGGGTGTGGGTTGGGGTGTGGATTGGGTGGGAGGGGCGGCTTTGGTGGACGAGGAGGTGGGGAGGTTGATTCTGAGCCTAGCGAAGAATGACAAGGGTAGGGGAGGGGCTTTCTTGGGACTAGGTGGCGGGGGGCGAAGGCAGGTCTTCGGCTATGAGGAGAAGGGCGTTGGGGAGTTTGATGAGTACGCGCCCGCGGCCCGTTTTGACCACGCCGCTCTGCTCCCATTCGCTGAGCATTCGGCTGATGGTATAGCGGGTGGTACCGGTCATTTCGGCGAGGTCCTGCTGGGTGAGGGCGAGGTCGATCAGGATGCCGCTGTCGACGGTCTGGCCGGCCCGGTCGGCGAGGCGGAGGAGGGCACGAGCGACACGGCGCTCGACGCGCTCGGTGGCGAGCTCTCGGTAGCGGTCCTGGAATTCGAGAACATGGGCCGATACGACGCGCAGGATGTTGAGCGCGAGGTGGGGGAAGCGGAGGACGAGGGAGAGCATGGCTGCGCCGTCCCAGGCGAGCACGCGGCAATCGTCGGCTGCCTGGGCGGTGGCGGGGTAGAGGGCTTTGTCGACTAGAGCGATGGCACCGAGGGTGTCGCCGGGGCTGGTGATGCGGAGGAGCACCTGGTGGCCTTCGGGCGTCACCTGGGTCATCTTGACCTGTCCGGCCACCAGTAAATAGAGGGTGGTGGCTGGAGCGCCCTGGCGGAAGAGGTATGCGCCCGGTCTGAGGCGGCGAGAGCGCCCGGCAGCGGCGATGGTCGCCAATTCGTCAGGCTCAAGCCCTTTGAAGAGCGGATTGCCCTGGAGCAGGCTGATGTCTTGAAGTCCAGGGCGAGTGGGGTTCATAATAAGATTGTACAACAAAGTGGGATGGGTGTGAGAAAGGGTGTCAGGCCACAGTGTCCTTCAGCTCAACACTTATGATGTGCATGTCCGCTGCGCCGATATTCAGGAGCGAGTGAGGGGGCAGAGGGGCAGACCAGAGGACCGTTGGCGCTGCTTTCAAGGCATCGACCTCTCGAGAGTCGAGCAGTACGTTGCCATTATCGTCATAGCGAACGAAGTCGCTCCAACTCAAGACGTACAGCACGGCGGGCCAGCGATGGGTGTGAACAGGGGTGCGTTCTCCGGCCCGAATCCAGGTGTCGAGCACTCTTACCCGCTCGTTCTCCAGGATCACTTTGTGGTAGTCAGGAGCGGCCGTGAGGGCGTCAAGGGAGTCGGGCCATGGCCACTCGGGTTGATCGGATGGGGAATTCGCTTGCATTTTTAGGGGCCTCCTGTACTGCGCTTTCTTACATGGGCGTCAACACGCCAGATGCTGAGCCATTATAATGCGGCGGGTTCGACATCGCAATCGGGGCGTCAGGTGAAGGAGTCTCTGTAAGCAGGCATCACTTTTAATGTCTCCTCTATTGTTGCCATGCTGGTTTGTGGGGTACTATACACGGGAGCGATTATTCTTTCATGGGACAGTTAGAGAGGGGAATGAGAAACAGATGTTGAAGACTGACGCGAAACCACGGAGGGCAGAAGAGCCTATCAGGTTGCGGCTGGGTGCGCCACTTGTACCGGACGACCACGGGGCCTACGCTATGGTACTGTTGCCAATGGTGCTGGGCTTTATACTGGGGGTGGTGCGGGGCGTTGACCCCTCGGCGGAGCCGTTGGAAGTGGTGATTGCCTGCCTGCTGTTTGCAGTGGCGCTGATGGCACTCTTTTTCGCGAGCGAGCCGCTCAGTGTGGCGTTCAAGCCGCGGTCGAGCGTGGGTGCTCGGCGTCGAGCAGTGCGATGGCTGGCGGTTTATCTTGCGGTGGGGGTGGTTGCGGGGGTGCCTCTGGTGTTTGTGTGGGGCTTGTGGGAGTTAGGGTGGTTTCTGGTAGCGGCGGTCGCGCTGATGGTGTTGCTCCTGGCGACGGTGAAGTTGCGCAAGCAGCGCAGCCTGGGGGTGAGGCTGCCGGCCATAATTTGTCTGACGCTGAGCGGACCAGGGGCATATTACGTGACTACGGGCAGGCTGGATGTGCAGGCGTGGGGCCTGTGGGTGGTGTGCGCGGTTTATTTTGTGGGGACGGTGTTCAACGTGCGCTCGTGGTTCGAGATGAACCGCCAGAAGAAGAGCGGCATAGAAGAGCCGAAATTGCCTGGTTGGCTGGTGGCTTGCATTGTTGCCTATCTTGTGGGCGGGGCGTTGGTGGTGGCCGGTATGGCTGCGTGGGGAGCTTTGCCGTGGGTCGCGTTTGTGGCGTTTGTGCCGTCGCTTTTGCGGGCGGTGTGGACGCTATGGCGCACGCCGTACCAGATACCGATCAAGAAGGTTGGCCTGATAGAGTTTGCGCAGAGTTTCGCGTTTGGACTACTGTTGATCATGGTAATAGCTTGAGGGGCAATTCTAGTTTTATATTCTTAATTCTTAATTGATGGCTGGCCGGCTATCCAATAGCTTCGGGGGTAGTTGGCTGCCGGTTCAGTTTGTATGGAGCTACGTTTGATCTATCACATTGTGGGTGAAGAGGAGTGGGAGGAGGCCCAGAGGGTTGGCGTGTATAGCCCGGAATCTTTGGAGGAGGATGGGTTTATCCACGCGGGGTACAGGGAGCAACTGCTCGATGTGGCTAATATCCTTTTCAATGGCGAAGAGGGGCTGGTGGTGCTGTGTATCGAGCCATCGCGAGTAACCGTGCCGATTCGTGAGGACCTGGTCGAATTTCCGGAGGGGGTCGAGTCGCTCCACCCGCATTTCTACGGTCGGCTGAATGTAGATGCAGTGGTTCGAGTGGTGGCGCTCCCGCCCCGTCCTGACGGCAGCTTCAGCTTGCCTGCTGAACTGGAGGGTATGTAATTACCTGGTCGTGAAGAGAAGGCCAGGGTTGGGGCTATCACCGTTTGGTGAGCTCTTTCTCGGCAGGCTCGATGCCGTTGGGGATCGTGAAACGGAGGATTTTGAGGCGGAGGACGCCCTCGCGGGTGCGCTCTTCTGCCAGGTTGCGCTCTCTGGCCTTGAGCAGGTCGTTGAGAGATACCATGCCTTCCAACCTGGGGCCGCCTTCTCTGCTCACGACGGGAAAACGGGTGAGGCCGCTTTCGGCCATCCTGTATACGACTGCGCGCAGAGGCTCATCGGGGTAGGCGACGATGGGGTCGGGGTTCACGACGTCAACAAGGGTGGTTTCGATGGCAGTGTCGGTGTTTTCGCTTGCCATTCTCAGCAGGTCCTGGCGGGTAACCACGCCCTGAAGGATGCCGAGGTCGTCAACCACGGGGTAGAGATGCTGACCGCGTGAAAGACGCGCGCCGTCAGCATCGATGATGGCGTTCTGGGTGAGGCGTGGGAGGGGCATGCCGGCGGGCAGCGCGATCACGTTAGTACGCATCACCTCGCGCACGGCAAGGATCTCAAGTGGATCAACGGCATACTCGCGGCTGAGGTGGAAGCCACGGCGGGCCACCTTCTCGGTGAGGATGGAGCGGCGCAGGGTGAGGACGGTGAAGCTATGGGCGATGAAGACGGAAACGACCAGAGGCAGGAGCATGTTGACATCGTGGGTTAGCTCGAGGGCGAAGAGGATGCCAGTGAAGGGGGAGCGCATTGTGCCGCCGAGGATGGCGCCCATGCTGACGAGGGGCCAGAAGCCGAGGCCCATGTTGGGGAGGACGAGGGCTTCGAGACCGCCGAGCGCACCGCCTATCATGAGCAAGGGCGCGAGCACGCCGCCGGAGGTGCCAGAACCGAGGGAGACAGCCCAGATGATCGACTTGACCAGCAGGATGCCCAGGATCATTTGGCTAGGGACGGAGCCCTGGAGGAGGGAGCCGATGGTGTCATAGCCGACGCCGAGTGCTTGCGGGAAGATCAGGCCGCCGACGCCGATTACGAGGCCACCTATGGCGGGCCACCACATCCAGTGGATTGGCAGCCTGTGGAAGAAGTCCTCGGAGGCGTAGACCATCATGGTCAGCACCATCGAGAGGGCGCCCGCCAGGAGGCCGACGAGCACACAGCTCAGGATGGCGTCGATGCCGATAGTGGCAGGGTGCGGAGGGGTGGGGAAGAGAGGGCCGGAGCCGAGCAAGTAGGTGCGGACGACGGTGGCCGCCACGCTTGCCATCGCCACGGGCACGACGCTGCGCGGCCTCCATTCAAAGAGGAGTAGCTCGACGGCTAGCAGAATGGCGGCGACGGGGGTGGCGAAAGTGGCAGCCATACCGCCGGCAGCGCCCGCGACGAGGAGGGTCTTGCGTTCGGCGCTGGTCAGGTGGAAGAACTGAGCGATCATGGAGCCGAACGCACCACCCGTCATAATAATAGGACCTTCCGCACCGAAAGGCCCGCCGGAACCTATGGAGATCGCCGAGGCGAGGGGTTTGAGGAATGCAACCCGTGGCTGGACCTTGCTGCCGTTGATCAGGATGGCTTCGATGGCTTCTGGGATGCCGTGGCCGCGAATGCGCTCGGACCCGTAGCGCGCCATGAAGCCGATGATCAGGCCGCCGATGACAGGCACGACCAGCAAGAAGGGCCCCAGGTTGTTATTGGCTGGAGAGACGAGAGAGAGGTCGAAACGCTGTTAGAAGAAGAGATTGGTAAGCTACCACACGGGATAAATCCCAGTGGCTTTTGCAATCAGACCTTGCTCTGGACTCTGTATCTAACATCACAACGCTCTCGATACAGTTACAGTGGTCTCCGCAAGTACGGCGGAGGACGAAGGACGGAGTTACAAGTGTGGCCCCGCCAGCCGAAACTGGCAGCTTATACAACGACACAAAGGAGGTTGCAACTTTGAATACTTTACTCAGTAGACGTTTTCCTACTGAAACCTGCTGTATTCAGTTCTTAAAGGGGCGGCTGCCGAAGCAACAAAAACCGGGTCTCTCATAAAGAGAGTGCCTTCACCCACTAATATTATAACACAATCGAGGACTTTATGAGGACTAATATGCGTCTAACCCACATTCCCACAGCCCATAAATGGGCGTGGCTTCAAGGTTTGCTGTGAAGAAACCGATCATGCGCAGGAGGACCAGCGCGACGAAGGCGCTCAGCACGCCCACCACTATCGCCAGCAGGGAAATAACTATAACCCTGGGGCTGGATATGAAGTCACCCAGCCTGTTAGTTGCGGCAGGGTGGGACCCACTATCCAGTGCGTCGACTACCCTTGTACGAATGCCTGCCCCCATTTTGGGAAGCCTCCTCATGATTGTGTTTTGGTGCAGTTTAGCAGTGAGATGCCGTCCGTTATGCTGGGCTGCAGGCCATCCGCGAACGCATATAGCTTGCTCAATGCGCGGACGAGGGCAGGACCGCTTGATCTGAGCTCTTCCAGGTGATATACCGTAAGCTCCTGAAGCATGGTTTCGCCGTGTGGTGTGAGGCTCACAAAGACGTGCCTGCGGTCATGCTGGGCGCGCGTGCGCGCAACCAGGCCGCTTTTCTCGGCGCGATTGACCAGTTCCACGGTGCTATGATGGCGGAGCTTCATCTTGTCGGCCAGCTCGCTGATTGTCAGGCGGCCATCGCGGCCGAAGCCTTTGACCACCAACATTAGCTGATGCTGCTGGGGTTCCAGTCCGACGGAGCGGGCAGTGTGCTCGCTGAACGAGAGGAAGGCGCGAATGCGGTAGCGGAACTCGGCCAATGCCTGATAGTCGCCCGGTTCCAGATCTTCAGATTGCATGATGTAAGTGTGATCTCCTTCTATATCGTGACACGATATTCATTAGATATAATACATGAATTATGTTGGGGTTGTCAATGTGTTATTGCGGAATAAATGATGTATTATTACGGAGCGAGGCCGCACTAAGACATGCCCTGTGCCTTATCGTCTACGACTGTCGCGATGATACGTGGCAGTGGTGGGCGGACGGTGTTTCCGTATGCCCCAAGCTATTTAGCTACAGGTACGGGAGGGAATATGGTTGGACGTGGCTTCGTTAATATTTGTGTGGTGGGTGACGAGTGCAATACTCGTGAGCGAGGCAGGCGGTAAAGCGCGAGCATGCTTCGAATTCACCTGCTTGGCCCGCCACATTTCCTGATTGATGATAAGGCTGCTGAGGTTGCGGCGTTACCGAGGACATGGTCGCTGTGGGCCTATCTGCTGCTGCATAAAGCACGCCCCATTGAGCGCCAGACGCTGGCGTTTGCACTCTGGCCAAACGGGTCGGAGGCTTCCGCGCGGGCGAATCTGCGCCGGCATCTGCACGACCTGAAGCGTATTTTGCCACCCGATGGGGGGTCGGTCCGGCTGTTGGTGGATAGCAGGACGCTGCAGTGGAATCAAGAGTGCGACTACTGCCTTGACGTAGAAGAGTTTGAACGGTTGAGCGGCGGGACAGACACTCTTGCTGAGGCTGTTACGGTGTACGGTGGCGATTTCCTTGAAAACTCATACGACGATTGGCTTTTCTACGAGCGCGAGCGCCTGCGTGATCTCTACCTGGCCGATCTCAGTCAACTCGCCATGCTTAGTCGAAGTGAGCGTGATTACAAACTGGCTGCGAGGTACGCGCACAGGATGCTCGAAATTGACCCGTTTCGGGAGGACGCGTTGCGCCAGGTGGTGTCGATGCGCTACGAGGCGGGCGACCGCAGCGGAGCACTACAGGAGTATGAGCAGTTTGCGAGGCACCTTCGCGAGGAACTGGCCGTAGAGCCGATGCCGGAGACGATTGCTTTGCGGGAAGCTGTTGTAAGGGGCGAGAGCCTGCCCGGAAGGACGGAAACGGACGAAGGGCCTGCGGCTCAACCTGACAAGGTACAGCGTCTGCTGTTGCCTTTTGTTGGGCGCGAAGCCGAGTTTGAGCAACTGCGAGGATGGTGGAGCCGTGCGGCTCGCGGCAAGGGTGGGCTTGTGCTGGTGGGCGGAGAAGCGGGGATAGGAAAGACGCGCCTGGCAGCGCAGCTTGGTGAGCAGGCAGAGAGGGAAGGCGCACGAGTGCTGATCGGGAATGCGGCTTTTGCAGAGCCTGTTCCCCATCAGGCGCTGGTGGAGGCCCTCCGCTCGGCGTTGCCGTTGCTTGCTGCCCTTGAGATAGAGCCTTTGTGGCTGGCCGCAGTGGCATCGGTGATCCCGGAGTTACGCACCAGGCGCGGGGACGGCGCGGGCCGTCTGCCCGAATTGCCGCCGCTTGACCCGGAACGGGAACAAACCCGACTGTTTGAAGGGCTGGCTCGCTGCCTGGAAGGTCTGGCACAGGCCCGCCCGCTCCTCGTCATCCTCGAAGACCTGCACTGGGCAAGTGTGGCGACCGCAAGTATGCTGGAGTTTCTGGCGCGCCATATATCAGGGCACGCTGTTCTAATCGTGGTAACTTATCGAGAAGAAGAGACCACACGCGCCCACCCGTTGCGTGATTTACGCCGCCGCCTGCAAAGGGAGGGCCAATTGCGGCACCTGGCGCTAGGACCGCTACACATGGCGGCATTGGAGAGATTGGTGGCGCAGATGCCGGTGCTGGGGCCGCCTGGAGAAGCGGCTGAGGTTGCTCGCAAATTGTATGCCGAGAGCGAGGGGCAGCCATTCTTTCTCAGCGAGTTGGTCCGGGAGTTGCTGGAAGCGGAGCCGGAAGCGCAGGGAAAGGCGGGAGGTGGGGGAGACAATCCGGCGCCGCGCGGAGTGCGTTCTCTTATCGCGGTCAGGACGTCGCGCCTGTCGCCTGAGGCCCGGTCGCTGGCCGAGATTGCCTCGGTGGTGGGTGTTGCTTTCACGGTTGAGCTTGTCCACGAGATGAGTGGGCGCGACGAGTCGGAGGTGCTTGATAGCCTGGACGAGCTGCTCAATCGAGGACTGGTTAGCGAGGTTGCGGGGCGGAGCAGGGCCGATTACGCATTCACGCACCACCTGATACAGGCCGCGATCTATGCTGATATGTCTCCGGCGCTGGCGGCACGTCGACATAGACGCCTGGGGCAGGCTATGGAAGATATCTATCCACAGCGCCATGAGGAGTTAGCGGGCGAACTGGCGCTGCATTTTGACCTGGGCGGCAAGCCGGAACAAGCGACGGCTTACTACCTGATGGCGGCGCGTCGTGCGCTCGATATATTTGCCGGGGAGGAGACGCTGCGTTACCTGTCGAGGGGACTCGAGCTGTCGCAAGACACCTCGGTGCGCTTTGACCTGATAGCGTTACGCGAAAGTGTTGACAGCAAGAGCGGAGACCGGACGGCGCAGCAGGAGGACCTGGCGCAACTGGAAACTATGGCCGAGGTTCTGGCGGATGAGGGGCATATTTGTGAGGCACTGCTGCGACGGGTGGTGATGCATCATTTGCTGGGGGAGCGGCAGGCCGAGGCGGAGGGGATCGGGGCGTTGAAGGAGCGCGCGGATGCGTCCGGGGATGTGTCGTGGCAGGCCACTGCCTTGAAGGTGGAAGCAGACTATCAGGTTGTGCTCAGCCAGTACGAGCCTGCGCGCGCAGCGTTGGAACAGGCTCTCGCATTGAGGCAGCTTCTGGGGGATGCGGGCGGGCAGGTGGAATGTTACGCGCTGCTGTCAGAGGTTGCAGCCTACAGCGGGCACTTTGAGAAAGCCCAGGTACTGCTTAAGCAGGCGATGTCGGTGGCAGGCTTGCAGTCTAATTATTCGTTGTTGGTGCGGACGTTGCGGGCTGCGTCGATAGCGGCGATAGTGCAGGTGGAGATCGACACTGCGCACAAGCTGGGCTTGCAGATGCTGGAGTTATGCAGCAGTGTGGGGGACAGGGAGGGCGAGGCAGATGCGCATACACGGGTAGCTAGCGCGGCGTCGCGGGTGTTCCACGTTGAGGAGGCGCGACGGCATTATGAGCAAGCCGAAGCGCTGTACGCGATGCTGGGGAACAGACGCGGGCAGGCGGCGGTGCTGGTGAATGCGGGAATGCTTGCCGCGAACCTGGGACGATATGCTGAGGCAATTGACGCTTCGAGGCGGGCCGAGACATTGTTCAAAGAGTTGGACGATATAAGAGGGAGGACGGTGAGCCTGGTCAATATCAGCTCACATTCCCTGCGCCAGGGCGAGTACCGGGCTGCCCGCTCGTCGGGTGTACGAGCACTGACGCTGGCGCGTTCGATGGGAAGCCCGATGCTTGAGGCTTATGCTCTGGCTAACCTGGGAGCGGCAGAGCTGGAGCTGGGGCAGTCAGAGCAGGCGATTGCGCACATGGAAGCGGGGTTGGGGATCAGGCGGGAGGTGGGGCAGTCGGCGGTGGAACTGGCTACTGATCTGTGCGACCTGACAATAGCTTATCTGCGCGGGGGCAAGCTATCGTCAGCGCAGCAAACGGCGGACGAAATGCTGGCACTCCTGGCGGGGGACGCGGAGCATATGACATATCCCCAGTTTATCCTGTGGGCAGCGGCGCAAACTTACCGCGCGCTCGGGCAGGAGGAGAGAGCCAGCGAACTCCTGGGGGCGTCTTATCGGGCTTTGTTGGAGAAAGCTGCTGCTATTCCCGACCGTGAATCTCGCGATACGTTTGCCAGGCTGCCTTATAACCGTGAACTGGTAGGTGCCTACGAAAGGGGCGAATGGCCGTGAGGGGAAGGGTTTCGCAGGGCTGAAATTGTTCGGACGCTTTTCGGACACCGATAAGATGACAATGATCCTCGTGAGTGAGGATCATTTTTCGTCCGGACGATCTAAAGGAGAGTCTAACATGTCAAAATTCGTAATCCCAGCAGGCGAAGGCAAGTCGATCTGGTTGGGGCCGCCCAACACAATAGGGGTCGATTACAAGCTCGACGAGCAGCAGACAGGCGGCTCGTTTTCTCTGATCGAGCACCCAATAGGGGCAGGCATTCTTGCGCCGCCACACATTCATACTCGGGAGGATGAATTCTCCTATGTACTGGAGGGTGAAATTGGGGCGAGGATAGGAGATGAGGTAGTTCACGCAACCGCGGGTTGCTATGTGATGAAGCCGCGGAACATCTGGCACACCTTCTGGAATCCGGGACGACGGCCGGCCAGAATCATCGAGATCATCAGTCCTTCGGGCTTCGAGAAGTTCTTCGAGGAGCTAGCTGCTATGACACAAGAAGGGCCGCCTACGCCGGAAGCACTGGGTAGACTGGCGAGTATGTACGGTCTCACGTTCAGCATGGACTGGGTTCCCGAACTTAAGGCAAAATATGGTCTGAAGCTGAACCTCGAATAGCTTCCAGTCTATGGTGAGTGAGGATCATATTTATGCCCGGAGGATCTGTTGCCTGATACCAACGACCGATTACAACATCTGTTTATTGTGCGAATATGGCAGGAACCCGGCAACCATCAGGGAGAGCAGTGGCGTGGTTCGGTTGAGCACGTGTCGTCGACGCAGCGATTGTACTTTGCCTCCCTGGGTGACCTGAACGATTTCATCACACTAAGGCTCAATAGCAAGCCTGCCAAAGACGAACATGATGGCAGATAGCAAAAATAACAGGAGACAAGCAATGAACATGAAGAACAACAGCGTGACGGGCCGCCGCAAAATGGCAATCGCGGTATTGCTGCTCGTGGTTGCGATAGCAGGAACCGCCTGCAGCGCGGGAAGCACAGGCAGCTCGAGCACGGCCACGCAGGCACCGTCGGGTGCGGCAACCGCTACTGTGGCCCGTGCAACAGCGGGCACGTCGAGCGCCGCAGCGACCAAGACGCCGCAGGGCATCAAGTCGACCAGTAACCTGGATTGCCAGGCGATCGTCAACGCAGCGTTCGACATCAATGGCAGCGCACCCTCCCTGGTTATGCTGACCAATAGTGGCGGCTCGGTGCAGAACCGCGTCGACACAGCATTCTACATAGACACGACCAAGATGCGCGCCGACCTCGACGTGCTGGCGAAGCTGCCAGACCCGACCGATGCGACGGAGATCTCTATCATGGGGCTGCCAAGCGAAGCGATCGCACAGTACCGGCAGCTATTCGACCTAATAGACCGAACCGCCAATGTTGTTACGCCGGATGCCAACGGAGCGAGCGATCAGCAGCTTGTGGGCTTCACCGCGAAGCTGATCAAGATGTCGACCGCGATCAATGCGGCAGTGGGTAAGGCCTGCCCTGATACATCGGCCAACGTAGGCGTGGTGCAGCCTGGTTCGCAACCGACGCCTTCGACTGCGAGCTACCGGATGGGGCAGACGGCGAACGTGGGCGACCTGCGGGTGACGCTTGACAAAGTGTTGATTTCGCCGGGTGCGGGCGGCATATTGCCCACCGCGGGTAACCACTTCGTGTTCGTGTACTTCACGGTGGAGAACACAGGTAAGAGCGCCTCACAGCTAAATATGATGACGAGCACGCACCTGGAAGACGCCACGGGCAAGCAGTACACCTTTGACCCGGATACCATAATGCTCGACCCGAA
>JBBRDO010000130.1:0-11722 GCA_038203825.1 Chloroflexia bacterium
CGCGCCGCGATGTGCAGGTGCTGTGCCCGATGCATCGGGGGCCGGCAGGAGCTGGCGTGCTCAACGAGCGGCTGCAAGAGGCGCTGACGCCGGCGCGCCCTGACCTCCCAGAGCGGCGGTATGGTGGCCGGGTCTACCGGGTGGGGGACAAGGTGACGCAGATCCGCAACAACTACGATAAAGAGGTCTTCAACGGTGCCGTGGGTGTCGTGCCGCGCATCTCGCTTGAGGACCAGGAGCTGAGGGTGCGCATGGACGAGGGTGGTGAGGCGGCGAATGAGGGGGGTGAGGAGGGGGAGGGGGAGGGGGAGGGGGAGAGGGAGGTGGTGTATGGCTTCGACGAACTGGACGAGTTGACGCATGCGTACGCCATGAGCATCCACCGCTCGCAGGGCTCGGAGTATCCGTGTATCGTGGTCGCGCTAACCACGAGCGCCTGGGTGATGCTGCAGCGCAACCTGCTGTATACGGCGGTGACGCGAGCAAAACGGATCGTGGTGTTGGTGGGAAGCAAGCGGGCGCTGTGGAAGGCGGTGCGGACGGAGGGAGGGGGACGGAGGTATGCCGCCCTGGCCGAGCGGCTCCAGGGCCTGCAGGGGCTACAGCGGTCCACGAGGGGTGCGCGTGTACCATAGTCAAGTACCCCATGACTAAAGTCAGGGGCTTGCGCCTGAACCGTAACTCCGGACGCCTTGACAACGCAACGGATACAGCGGTTCGGCACGATAGGCCGCTCGACACACGGCCCGCCAGCACTACATATAGCGGCACTGGCAAGGTGGTATTGGTTTGAATACTTTACATAGCGGAACACTTCTCGCTACGACCTCATGTATTCGGTTGGAAAGGTGGGTGACCGAAGTCGAAACAGTTTCTCTCTCAGTAGCCGAAGCAGTAGAGACGAGTGCCTTGCCCACTAACATTATAGCACAATTGAAGCCTAAAGGTGGACTTTTGTGCGCCTACCCCATAGCTTTAGCTGGGGGTCTCTAAGGAGTTTCCGATGAGCACGCAGACCATTATGTAGGGTATGGAGGGGAATCTGCTGGTCGATGCACTGGTGCGGTCACCCCTCTTCGCAGCTTGTATTTCAAGGAAGCGCTCCAGCATGCCACCCTTTCCCCTCGTTTCGTGGTGGCCCCCCGGCCCCCAGCAGCACCGCATTTTCGCTCACTTCGGTGCAAACTACTTGTGCGAATAGAACAAATATGCTATACAGAGACTAATCACAACCCATCGGAGGGCTCTACATACATGGCGACCACCAAGAAAACCGGGGGAACGAGCGGCCAGCCTTCTGGTACTCCCGGTACTCCTCTTACTCCCGGTACTCCCGGTACTCGTGGCACAACCCGGAGTAAGGGGAATACCACGTCGCAGCCCCCACGGCCCCCAAAGTCCCCGAGGTCCCCGAGGTCCCCACGGATCCCTACACAGCGGGTATCGAGCGGTGGGCCATCGTGGGGAGCGGCCAGCCTCGCCACCGGGCGCTCGCTGCTGATCGTTGAGTCCCCTGCCAAGGCCAAGACTATCGCCAGGTACCTGGGGTCCGGCTTCGTCGTCGAGGCCTCCTTCGGCCATGTGCGCGATCTGCCCAAGTCCGAACTGGGCGTGGACGTGGACCACGCCTTCGCCCCCAAGTACGAGGTGCCCCCTGACAAGTCGGCCAGGGTAAAGAGACTAAAAGAACTCGTAAAAGCAGCTACCGCAGTCTACCTGGCTACCGACCCCGATCGGGAGGGGGAGGCCATTGCCTGGCACGTCCAGCAGGTCACAGGAGCTGGGCGCGGCGGGCAGCCAGTTTTCCGGGTGGAGTTCCACGAGATCACACAGGGTGCAGTCCAGCATGCTGTACAACACCCCCGCTCGATCAACACCCACCTGGTGGACGCCCAGCAAGCCCGACGGGTGCTCGACCGGCTGGTGGGCTACAAGATATCGCCTCTCCTATGGGAGAAGGTGGGGCGGGGACTGTCAGCAGGGAGGGTGCAGAGCGTGGCCGTGCGCCTGGTTGTGGAGCGGGAGCGTGAGATTCGGGCCTTCGTGCCGCAGGAATACTGGTCCATAGAGGCTGACCTATCGAAGCGCCCCCTCGGGAAAGCTGGGTACGCCTTCCATGCACAGCTGGTAGCGGTTGGTGGTAAGAAGATAGAAGGGAACCTCAATACGGGGGTGCAGGCTGAGGGCATAGTGTCGGCCTTGCAGGGAGCAGAGTACGGAGTGGAGCGAGTGACCACCAAAGAGGTGCAGCGACGCCCATCTCCACCCTTCATCACATCGAGCCTTCAGCAGGAGGCCTCCCGCAAGCTCGGCATGCCAGCCAAGAAGACGATGCAGGTAGCGCAGAACCTGTACGAGGGGGTTGAGCCATTCGGCGGACTTATCACCTACATGCGCACCGACTCCACCAACGTAGCAGCGGAGGCGCAGGCAGAGGCCCGCAAGGTGATCTCGGCCAGGTTCGGCGGGCAGTACGTGCCCGCCTCAGCGCCAGTGTACCAAAAGAAGGTGGCGGGGGCGCAGGAGGCCCACGAGGCGATCCGCCCCACCCACCCCGAGCGGGATCCCGAGTCGCTTGCTGGTAAGCTCGACCGAGACCAGCTGCGGCTCTACACCCTGATCTGGCGACGCTTCATAGCCTCGCAGATGGCAAACGCGGTGCTCGACCAGACATCGGTCGATATTGGGGCGGGACCCTCTGGGTCATCTGGCTCCAAGGCGACCAGGCCATACACACTCCGAGCAACGGGCTCCATCATCAAGTTCCAGGGGTTCCTTGCGGTATACAGGGAGGGGCGGGACGCTGGGGATCCTGATGACGACCTGGACAAGAACGCCCTACCGCCACTCGAGCGGGAGGAGGGCGTGGACCTCATAAAGTTGTGGCCCGAGCAACACTTCACTCAGCCTCCACCCCGCTATACCGAGCCCACCCTGGTGAAGGCGCTGGAGGAGAAGGGGATCGGACGCCCCTCTACCTATGCATCCATCTTGTCAACGATACAGGAGCGCCAATACGTGGAGATGAAAGACAAGAAGTTCCAGCCGACCTCGCTGGGGGAGACGGTAAACGACCTGCTGGTAGCTCGGTTCCCGCGCATCTTGGACGTGGGTTTCACGGCGGCGATGGAGGGGGAGCTGGATGAGGTGGCCGAAGGGAAGAGGGCCTGGCTACCGGTGGTGGCCGGCTTCTACGGTCCTCTGGTGCAAGCCCTGGAGGAGGCGAGGCAGAGCGTGGGCCGAGTGCAGGTGCAAGGGCCGGGGCAAGAGCATGGGCAGGGGCTGGTACAATTGGCCGATATGGCCGGTACCGGAACCGGTAAGCCCAGTAAGCCTGCCAATCAACCGAAGCCTCAGCCGACAGGGGAAGAGTGTCCCCAGTGCGGCAGTCTCATGGTGGTACGGGAGGGGCGGTACGGTCCGTTCACAGCCTGCTCGGGATACCCCAGGTGCAAGTACATCAAGAAGGATCGGCCTTCTGGCTGGCAAGGCCAAGGGCCGGGGCAAGGTGCAGGAGCGGAAATCGGCTCTGGGAGCTTGGGGAGCGCCAGGATGGCCGAAGGGGCGCCGAATGTATATTCGGCACAGATGCCACAGGCGCTGGCACCATGTCCTGTATGCGGCCAGGGAGGCGTAGTTGAGAAAAAGACTCGATGGGGCTCGACCTTCTACAGCTGTAATCGCTTCCCAGCCTGTCGTTATGCAAGCAACTCAGTACCTCTCAACGGAGTGGCCGCACCACCACCACCACCACCATCACCATCACCAGCCGGACGGAGCAAGGCCAAAGGAAGATCGGGGGCGACCCCGTCCAGGGCGCGTGGGGGATCAAGCGGCGGTGGTAGTAGAGGAGGTAGGGGCGCGTCCGATCGTGCAGGAACCACCTCCGCGTCTGGCCCGATGCCGAAGTGGACGGGACGCGGCCGCTCCTGAGCCATACAGGGCTCAATTCACTCAGCGCATGCGACCTCGGGTCGCCCAACAGAAAGCTCCAACAAACCTTGCGGTCTATCGGAGCCTCTGTTGTTCCATTGGCTTGCGCCTACTGAACTCTGGTATTATCACGGATGAAGGCCTGCCTTGTCAAGGGGTTGGAAGGCCAATCAGGGTCTATTCATTCTCGAAGCAGGAGGGCGTTTCCCTTTAGAATAAGGTTGCCAAACCACAAAACTAAAGGGGAAACGCATGAACACCTGCACCTTGCAAGAGGCCCAAGTGCCCTCCTTGATGGAAATTCTAGCTGAGATACCTGATTTTCGCAACGCTCAAGGTAGACGTCACCCGCTGCTGGCTGTACTGTTGCTCGCGTGCGCGGCTATGCTTTGCGGCTACCGCTCACAGAGTGCTATTGCTGAATGGGGACGCAATTATGGCTCAGAGTGGCTCTTACGTCTGGGCTTCACCCGGCCTGCCACACCCAGCCAATCAACGTTGCACCGCATCTTTGGGAAACTGGACGCTACACTACTAGAAACCAAGCTATCACAATGGGCTGAGAAGGTGCTACAAGCCCTGCAAGTTCAAGGGTCTGAGTTAGAGGCTAGAGGCTAGAGGCTAGAGGCTAGAGGCTAGAGGCTAGAGGCTAGAGGCTAGAGGCTAGAGGCTAGAGGCAATAGCTGTTGATGGCAAGAGCTTACGAGGCAGCCGCAAGCAAGGGGCTGGTGATGCTCACCTGTTGAGTGCGTTCAGCCAGCGCCTAGGAGTGGTGCTCGGTCAGGTAGCTGTAGACGACAAGACCAACGAAATCACAGCCATGCTTGAGCTACTCGCAGGGGTGATGCTGCATGGCAAACTGATCACCGCAGGTGCCTTGCTCACTCAGCACAAGATAGTCAGCACAATAGTGGAGCGTGGGGGCGATTACCTGTTGGTAGTCAAAGACAACCAGCCGCTGTTGCGGACAGACATACAGGCAGTGTTCGAGGCTCCCCACCTGCTCAACCTTAACCTGACCCCACGGGAGCTATCTTCCGAGTGTTCAGTAAAAGAGGTAAGCATACACGGCAGGCGCATAGAGGAGCGGGTGCTTCGCGCGTCTACCGCTTTGAACGAGTGCTACAATGGTGGCTGTGGAGATGACCTGTGGCCTGGCCTTGGGCAGGTGTTGCAGATAAAGCGTACCATAACAGATAAGCGCACAGGTCGCACTACCTCGGACGTTGCCTACGCAATTACCTCCCTCTCACCGCAGCGTGCCACTCTCGCTCAGTTGCTGGTGGCGTGGAGAGAGCACTGGCACATCGAGAACAAGCTGCATTGGGTGCGGGACGTGACCTTTGACGAAGACCGCTCCACTGTACGCGCTGGCCGCGTTCCTTAAGTGATGGCGGCTCTACGCAATACTGCCATCGGCTTGTTGCGCTTGCTCGGAGCTACCAACATCGCCAAAGCTTGCCGCCAGATGGCCGCCCAGCCTCATTTGGCCCTGGCAGCCCTCGGCTGCCTCACCGAGAATGAATAGACCCTGCCAAACCACCCTCACTATTCATGTGCTGTAGGGTTGCTATATAGAAATGGCACAGGCATGGCATTGTCTTCGCCTGAACTAAATAATCACCGCGCTGGCACTGCGCCGGGTAGTTGGGGGCACGTCAGGCCCATATCCCATGCGTAGCACTAGCTGCGGGTACAGGTCACACCCTGTTACGTTCTGCACCTCTCTACGCAGGCTCGCGATTTCTATTGGTTGGTTCAGATAGGACGCCGATAAACCTTCGGCGGCGGCACGCAGAAGGACTTTTGCTAGAGCCTGACCTGCTGCGAGCCACGCTGTGGGGGTGTCGGTAGGGGTTGCCAGAACCACCAGAAGGGGTGAACCTGAGGCAAGCTCCAGGTCCTTGGCGGCTTGCCCGTTACCCAGGTCAAAGGTCCTCATGATCTGGGGCACTGTGTAGGAGGTGAACTCTCCATAATCCAGAGCCTCGCTCTGTATGCCGTCATAGCTGACGCTTATGTTTGGCCTCACCCACGCAGCTAGTTCATTGCGGAAGCGCTTATCCGACCATTGAACCCGATCCGCTTCCGCGATGAGCAGAGCCAGCGCGTTGCGAGCATCGTCGTTACCTACGACGAATAGCTGAGTACCTTCGCTGTCAGCCGCAGTTTGCAGTTCCTCAATAATCTGGTCGGGCACCGGGCGGGTACTGTAAGGCCGGCGGTTAGTACGGCGTGTCAGGATAGCCCCTATCAAGAGATCATCCTCCAGGAGCGGATCGTGGCCTGCGGTCAGATTGACTCTGGCAAGCAGATCGGGACGTTCCGGGTCAGGGAAGGTTTGTACGGAATCTGCATAGCCGAAATGGTGCATAGAGATACGCAGGAGCGCGAGCGCGGCTCCGCAGCTTATCACCAACTCCCGGTCGTGAGGATCCATGACGGGTAAGACGCGGGTCCGATCTGCGTACAACGTCAGCGTATCACCTGATATGCCGAAGAGCCACGGCTGAGAATTATGGCTGGACGGCGCGAGGACCGCGTAATTGACCAAGAACCGCAGCTTGTCTGAGATCGTACCCTCCACCGGGAAGCTAGCCTCGGAAACGTCCCATGGCCTGCACAATAGATCGTGCATTTTGGTATCTCCTTTTTCCTTGTACGAGTGTTCGGGGTAAGAGGGTCAAAGAGACTTTCGCCGCTCCGCTAAAGATAATTCTCTAAGGGCACCGGCGAAAGTCTCTTTGTGTTCTATCTCGGCATCCTCGTTGATACGGAAGTCTCAGAAGAGTTGAGCAATCGCCAACTCCTCGTCGGCCCCCGATCGGATAGATGCTCGTTCATCTGGCTTTGTGCGAATGGGGACCATGCTTCTTTGGGTTTGTCCCAGAGCGGCATTCAGCCGCCCGAGGAGTCGTTCTCACCCATGTCGCCAAGGTCGCTGGTGACATCCGTTGTGGTGCGGGTCTTATAGGTGTCAGTATCTCTGTTCGACCGGTGCTTATGCTCTTCCGCTACTTCTTTCGCCCCTGCGTCACGCATTGCCGCATGCCTGTTTTCTTCTGCGCTATTGCCGCCGTCAAAGTGGCTCCACATTTGGCGCGTGATCTCGTCTGGCGATCTTTTTGATGACATGTTGTTGTTCCTCGTATAGAGCTATATGGCGCATCATGCGCTGGAGCGTGGAACCAGACGTCGCTATGTAAACGGACGCTTCGCTCGTCCGGGGAAGCCGCTCATACTCTTTGCTCGCTAGTCTGTATACTCTAACCACGCAGACGTCCGCTGCGCAGCACCACCATGCGCGGTGTTTCGTTCGATCCTCTACTGGGCCGTATAGCCGCCGTCTATCACCAGTTCGGTGCCCGTGACGAACTTCGACTCGTCCGATGCCAGGTAGAGCACTCCGTAGGCTATGTCATCCGGCTCGCCCAGGTGACCGAGTGGGTGCAGGCCCTCCAGGTATTTCTGCATAGCGGCTGGATCTCCCCCCGCCTCCATAGCCGTCTGCACCATTGGAGTCACGATGTAGCCCGGGTGTACCGAGTTGACGCGGATGTTGTAACCTGAACGGGCGCAATGCAGCGCGGCGGACTTCGTAAAGATGCGGACGCCTCCCTTACTTGCGTTATAGGACGCCGCGTTCTCCTCACCGACTATCCCCAGGATAGAGGACATATTGATGATGGAGCCTCCGTTGCCGCTATGCTTCATTGCCTGAATGCCGTACTTGGTACCCAGGAACACCCCGTCGAGGTTGATGCTCATGAGGAAACGCCAGTCCTTCAGGGTGGTCTCTTCGACGTTGGTAGTCTTTCCTACGCCTGCGTTATTCACCAGGACATCTAGCTTGCCGTAGGTCTGCAGGGTAGTGCTGATTACCTGCTCCCAATCGTTCTCACTGGCAACATCATGCCTGATAAAGGTGGCATCGCCTCCAGCCGACTTGATCTCCTCGACCACCTGGCGACCTTCCTCTTCTTTGATATCGGTGACGACTACTCTGGCGCCTTCCTCTGCAAGCCTGATGGCGCAAGCCCGCCCGATGCCGAGTGAGCCGCCTGTAACAATAGCTACTTTATCTTGAACGCGTTTCATGTAGCGTCTCCTTTCAAGTGTGGGTGATAGCGTGCTTGCCAGCAACCACCGATGATTGTACGAGATGCTAGGTCAAACCTTACTGGCGCATCTCCCAGGCTCTTCGGCATAGCCCCTCAAGCCAATGGGTGGTTCCCCTCGACAGTTGTTGTTCTTTCATTAAGGTTGATGTCTGGTTCGCCAGGTCACTTAGTCAGATCACTTGTCTCCTAGCGTTCAGTGCGATGCCGGTATGCCCGGCACAGTGCGTTGGCGCCGGTGGGGTTGGTGGGGTTGTCGGTCTCGTTTGCTTGGCATTCCCCATTAGCCGCCAGCCGTATGGCTTCAACTAACTCGTCACCGCTGGAATCCTTCAGCAGGAAGCGGCAGGCCCCGGAGCTGAGGGCCTCTTCGCGCATTGTTGAGTAGACGCCCAGGACAACAACCCGAGTCGCGGGGAACCGCCGGGACAAGCGCCGGGTAACGTCCATGCCGTCCATCTGGGTTGTGCGAGCATCCACTATCGCTACAGCCGGGCGGAACTGACCGGCGCGTTCCAGCACTTCGGCTTCATCTAACGCAGTTGCGACAACTTCTACGTCAGCACTGTTGCCAAGCAGGCGTGCGAGCGCTCGGCAGACCAGAAGATCGCCATCCGCAACCAGGACGCTGATAGGCTCTCTTTTCGCTGCGTCCATCTAATACCTGTAGCGTCTGGTGCGAATGGCGCACCTATGCGAGATCTTCATACTGCCCCTCCTCGGGATAGTAAATCATAAAACTATACCCCTATACTATGACTCCTCCCAGCCCAGCGCACCCCCGCTATCTGGCTAGTGTACAGACACACAAATACCCTGGTATGGAACCAGGGTATTTGTGTTTGCGTATATCATCTGCCGGTACGGGTCACTATAGCCCGTGCAGATAGGTCGTTACGCTCGGCTCAGCAGTCCCCGCTCAGTTGCTACAGCCACCGCTTCCCCACGGCTACCGACGTGAAGCTTCTGTAGGATGTTCCCGGTGTGGTACTGCACCGTCTTAGCCGTGATGTTCAGCTGTGTGCCTATTTGCTTGTACGGCATGCCTTGAGCCATGCAGCCGAGTATCTCCACTTCGCGCTCCGTCAGCGCGTCAGGGTCCACTTCCCGCTGAGCCAGCACGGCAAAGCGGTTCATCACCCTGGTAGCAAGGGTAGGGGTCAGCGACGACTCGCCTCGGCGGGCGGCACGCACAGCGGCCACAATTGCCGCCGGGGTTGCGTCCTTGAGCAAGTAGCCCCGCGCTCCTGCCTTGAGAGCTGCAAAGACTTCCTCATCCTGGTCGAACACAGTCAATATAACGACTTCAACCGCCGGGTGCGCGGCTCGCAGTTTAGGTAGTGCTTCAATACCAGACATATGGGGTAGTTGTAAATCTAGGAGAACAACGTCGGGTCGCAATCTGTCTACCTGCTCAACTGCCACCAGGCCGTCTTCCGCCTCTCCTTCGACCTCTATATCAGGCTGTTCCTCCAGGATACGGCGGATTCCCTGCCTCACTACAGAGTGATCGTCCACGATTAGAACCCGGATAGTCTGAGCGTCCTGCGGAAGATCAGGGTAAAGCTGCGATGATAGCTCCGGCGGGGGCTGGAGTTGAGCCTCAGATGCACCATATGGGGGGAGCAGGCTTGGCAGCACAACAGCAGCCATAGCTACCCTTGAGCGGACGTAGGGTATAGTGGTGCGTACAGCCGTGCCGTGCTCACGGTGGCTGGTGACCAGTAGTTCCCCGCCCAGGATGCGCGCTCGCGCCGCCATGCTCAGAAGACCGAAACCGCCTTCATCCTTCGGTGTGCCTGTGTCAGGAGCGTCCGTAGCACCCGAAGTACCCAGAGCACCCTGAACAAAGCCGATCCCATCATCTTCAACCGTGAGGACTACAGCGTTCTCCGCGAACGCCAGCCCCAGGATGACGTGTCGCGCGGCGGCATGCTTGTAGATATTCTGAAATGCCTCCTGGGCTACCCGGAAGATGGCCGTCGCCAGGTCAGGAGTCAGTAGACGTTCTGCGCCCTGGACGTAAAACTGGGTTGTCAAGGCAGCCCTTTTAGCAAGTCCAGATAGCTCCAGGGTAAGAGCGTCCTGTAACGAGTGATGCTGCAGGGGTGTTGGGTTTTGGCCCATCCGCGTCAAGTTAAGGATTTCACACTCTCAGGCTACCTGTCGCTCTTGCTTATCCTTGCTACAACTACTACGACTCCTCCGTATCCACTCTCTGGGAGCGCTTATGGGAGGTGACCCATCCGCCCCACCTTCCGCTTGGAGTTGCCCTAAGCTTGTCGGGCGGTTCTTGCGCTCGTCCTTGTGCCCAAACCGCTCCCATAGCCGATACAACTGACTCAACACGCGTGTCAGCCCGCCCTTGCGTCCTCCCCTTAGCGCCTGCCCCACCTTTTCTATCTGGCGTTGCCACACCTGCCAGGCACGCGGCGCACTCAACTCCCTATCGTCGACCAAGCGTACCGGTGCGCTCAAATAGCCAAACACCGCCATCCCAATCAATTTCGCGTACAACTCGCACATCACTCGCCCCCTCTTGCGCCCGGCCACCGCGTCCAAGGCACCATGCATTTTCCAAAGCTTGAATAGCAGTTCCACTTGCCACCTCAATCGGTACACCCGGCTTACCTGCTCACCTGTTAGTTGCTCTGCACTCACGTTGGTCACATAGATGTTCCAATCCAACATCGCCTTGTACTCGGCTGTGTAGCTGAAGCCCCGTTTGCGCTCCGTCTGGTGCGCCCGTCGTCGCCTCTGCTCACAGATAGTGGGAGGCAATCGGAAGGCCACCACCCGCATGCTCAATTGAGCCCGCACCCCCACCCGCAGATCCAATTCGACATACTCTTGAGCAGCTTTAGCACTGGACGCCAGATATGCTCGCACATCGAAAGGTGCTCCGTCGGCCGTGAAAGCCTCGAAACGGGGATTCCACCGACAGATGAAGTAGACCTGGCGGCTAACCAACTGCTGCAGCGCGGGGAGGGCAACATAACCTAAGTCAAATAAAATCAGGCTGCCCTCACTTACCCACCGCAGATAGTCGCGATAGCGATGGTCGGATTGCTTGGCACCCTGTCCGAGCACGTGCTGTAGATTACCGGTGAGCAGTTCCCAAAGGACCTGCCATTTCACCGCGGCTTTGGGACCGTCACCACCCGTACCTGGATACTCGGAGGCCAACGCAGTCGGTAGAGCAATTTGACTGCTATCCAACAAGTAGATGGCATTGAACTGAGTGAACAAGAGGATCGGCAGGCGACAATGGGTCTGTAAGATCTGTAGGCTCTGCTGAAATAAGGACTGGAAGAAGGTAATGGCGGCACAGGTGAGACGTTGTTGGACGGCTTGGCGGGTGAGGTTTACGCCATAGTCAGCAGCGACTTGAGCCAGAATATTGTATGAGGCGGTAGGATGTTGGATAAAGCCGGCCACAAGAATAAGCAGGATGAGGGAACCGGAGAGCTTGGATTGACGACGGACCAGACCAGTCTGCTGAGCCAGACGAGTAGCGTGCTCGCCGAACAAGCTTTGTAGGGTCGTTGAGATTAAGGTAAGATCAGGCACGGGGAACTCCTTTTGGATGAGGATTGGGGTTGAATACCTATCATCTCACAAGTAGTTCCTCGTGTCTTGATCGTGAAATCCTTAACTTGACGCGGATGGGG
>JBBRDO010000131.1:0-11389 GCA_038203825.1 Chloroflexia bacterium
TGTTATGACTGAGGACAAGATGCTCAATACTGAGCAACAAAGGTATCTTGAAGAGCTATCTGATTTGCTGCGTATACCGTCCGTGTCTACGCTGTCGCAGAACCGGGGCGATGTGCGCACGGCGGCACACTGGGTCGCGGACGACCTGACGCGCTCGGGTATCGAGAATGTGCGATTGATCGAGACGGAGGGGCCGCAGGGTCACCCGTTGGTGTACGGGGACTGGCTGCATGCAGAGGGCCAGCCGACGATTCTTATCTACGGGCATTACGATGTGCAGCCGCCCGACCCGCTGAACGAGTGGAAGACACCGCCGTTCGAGCCTTCCTTGCGCGATGGCAATCTGTTTGCGCGCGGTGCTGCCGACGATAAGGGTCAGGTGTTTTGCCACCTTAAGTCGGTGGAGAGGTTGATGAAGGAAGACGGCAAGCTGCCGGTAAACGTGCGCTTTCTGATCGAGGGCGAGGAAGAAGTGGGCGGCGAAGGCATCGAGTATTATGTAAAGAAACACCCGAAAGAGTTGGCCTGTGATGCGGTGCTGATCAGCGACGGGCACATGTTCGCGGATGGGCTGCCAACGCTGGACGTGGGCCTGCGCGGGATGGCCTATATGGAGATTACGGTGCGGGGAGCGGCGCACGACCTCCATTCGGGGCTGTACGGCGGGGTGGCACCCAACGCGATTAATGTACTCTGCTATATAGTATCGAAGCTGAAGGACCTCGAGGGGACTATAAAGGTGCCCGGGTTCTATGATGACGTGGCAGAGGTTACGGCGGAGGAGCGTTCGCAGTGGGCGAAACTGCCTTTCAGCGAAGACGAGATGCGCGAGCACGAGATCGGGGCAAAGGCGCTTACGGGAGAGCCGGGCTATTCGGCGCTGGAGCGCACCTGGGCACGACCCACGCTGGACGCAAACGGGATCATCGGCGGGTTCACGGGGGAAGGCGCTAAGACCGTGATCGCGGCGGTGGCGACGTGCAAAGTGAGCATGAGGCTGGTGCCGAACCAGGAGCCGAAGAAGATAGAGGCAGCGTTCAGACGGTATGTTGAGAGCCTTTGCCCGGCCTATGCCGACGTGAGCGTCGAGTACATACACGGGGCAGATCCTGTGCTGCTGCCGACTGAGACGCCTTTTATGAAGGCCGCGATTGAGGCGTTGAAGGACGTGTTTGGCAAGGACACGGTGCTGCTACGCTCAGGAGGGTCTATTCCGATAGTGTCGCTGTTCGATAACGTGCTGAACGCGCCGTGCGTGCTGATGGGCTTCGGATTGCCGGATGATAACCTGCACGCGCCGAACGAGAAGATGAAGCTGGACAATGTGTTCAAGGGCATTGACGCGTCGGCGCGATATTTGAAGTTGTTGGGGGAGGACTGATAGAGGACTGATAAGTGATGAGTGATAAGTGACGACACATGACCATTGTCACTTATCACTTATCACTTATCACTTATCACCGATGCATAACGACAGCTCTTCTCCCCTGCCCCTGGAAGGCATCCGCGTAGCCGATTTTTCGCGGGTGCTTGCGGGGCCCTATTGCACTATGATGCTGGGCGACCTGGGGGCCGACGTGGTCAAGGTGGAGTCGCCGGAGGGCGATGACACAAGGCAATGGGGGCCTCCTTACGTCGAGGGCGAGTCGGCCTATTATCTGTCGTGCAACAGGAACAAACGCAGCGTTGTGCTCGACCTGAGGTCGGACGAGGGGCGAGGCTGGGCGCGCAAGCTGGCCTTGCAGAGCGATGTGCTAGTGGAGAACTTCAAGCTGGGCACGATGGAGCGGTGGGGGCTGGGGTACGATGAGCTTGCACGAGAGAAGCCCGGCCTGGTCTACTGTACCATATCGGGTTACGGGCGTACGGGACCGAACGCGGACCTGCCAGGGTATGACTATGTGATACAGGGGGCGGGCGGGATCATGAGCGTTACGGGCGAGACGGACGGGCCGCCCACGAAGGTCGGGGTGGCGATTGTCGACCTGACGGCTGGGATGTTCGCGTTGTCCTCGATCCTGGCCGCGCTGCGGGTGGTGGACATGACAGGCAGGGGGCAGAGGATAGATATTTCGCTGTTCGACTCGCACCTGGCCTGGCTGGCTAACGTGGGCAGCAGCTATCTTGTGTCGGGCGAGACGCCTGCGCGGTATGGCAACGGCCACCCGAACATTGTGCCGTACGAGACGTTCAGGGCGGCAGACGGCTGGCTGGTGCTGGCTGTGGGCAACGACAGGCAGTGGCGGAGGTTCTGCGAGGCGGTGGGGTGTGGCGATCTGCTGGAGGACGCGAGGTGGACAACTAACAGCGATAGGGTGCGAAATCGGGTGGCGCTGGTGGAGGTCTTGCAGGCGTTGTTTCTTGAGCGGACCGTGGGTGAGTGGCTGGCGATTTTGCAGGAGCACGAAGTACCGGCAGGGCCCGTGAACAGCGTGGCTGATGCGCTCGATAGCCCGCTGGCGCAAGCGCGAGGGATGGTGCAGGAGGTGGAGCACCCGCTTATTGGGCCGCTGCGGATGGTGGGGTCGCCCCTGCACCTAGAAGGCACACCGCCTGAGATAAGGAGGCACCCGCCAATGTTGGGAGAGCACACGGACGAGGTGTTGAGGGAGTTGACGAGGGACGACAGACGACAGACGACGTGAGCAGGTCATTCCGTCGGTCGTCAGTCGTCCGTGGTCCTCTGGAGTTACGAGCATGTACGAAGACACCATCGCAGCGATAGCTACGCCACCCGGAGAGGGAGGAATTGGCACGATCAGACTGAGCGGGCCGTCGGCAGCCGCGATTATGGTGCGGATATTTGTGCCTTCGTCGGGGAAGAGATTGGACGTTGAGGAGGTGGAGTCGCATAAGCTGATGTACGGGACGGTGGTTGATCCGCGCACAGGGGAGCGGGTGGACGAGGCGTTGGT
The DNA here is from genome assembly GCA_038203825.1 of Chloroflexia bacterium. GTDB lineage: Bacteria > Chloroflexota > Chloroflexia > QHBQ01 > JADMIH01 > JADMIH01. The sequence continues at coordinate 2,916 of JBBRDO010000131.1, forward strand.
AGCGCTTATGCGGGGGCCGCACTCGTATACATGCGAGGACGTGGTGGAGATCGACTGCCACGGGGGCGTGGTGCCTGTGCAGAGCGTGCTGGCGCTGTGCTTGCGCGAGGGTGCGCGGGTTGCTGAGCCGGGCGAGTTTACATTACGCGCCTTTCTGAACGGGCGCATTGACCTGGCGCAGGCGGAGGCGGTGCTGGACGTGGTACAGGCGCGCACCGACGAGGGGCTGCGGCTGGCTGTGGAGCAGTTGGGCGGAGGAGTGTCGGCGCGGGTGAAGGGGATCAGGGCGCGCTTGCTGCACGCGCTGGCTCATCTGGAAGCGACGATAGACTTTCCGGAGGACGACGTGCCGCCTGCTGACGTGTCGCCCGATTTGCGGGATGCTCTGGACGATTTGGTTGCGCTGATAGCGTCGGCGAACACGGGGATCGTACTGCGGCAGGGGGTGAGAACAGCGATTATTGGCAAGCCGAACGTGGGGAAGTCGAGCTTGATGAACGCGCTGTTGCGGACGGACAGGGCGATTGTCACGCCTATACCGGGCACCACACGCGACACGCTGGAAGAGGTCGTGAACGTGCGGGGAGTACCCCTTGTGTTAACAGATACGGCGGGCTTACGCGCCAACGACGACACCGACGACCCCATTGAGCGGATCGGGATGGACCGCACTAGGCGGGCGCTGGGCGAGGCGGACCTGGCGTTGTTGATACTGGACGGGTCGCGGATGCTTGATATGGAGGACCTCGACCTGATTGAGAAGATGAAGGCAGAGGCGCCGTCGATGTGGCTGGCGGTGGTGAATAAGGGCGATCTCGAGCAGAAGTTGAACAGGAACACTCTGGGGCAGGTGCTGGGCGGTGCGGGCGTGGAGGTGGTGGAGACGTCGGCGGTGAAGGAGGGGGGCACGACGGTGCTGGAAGAGCGTTTGGCGTCGCTGGCGCTAAGCGGCAAGGCGACGCCCAGGCCGGGCGAGACGGTGATTACGAGTGTAAGACACAGGGATGCGCTCCTACGCGCTCACGAGTTGGTGGAAAGTGCGCTAGAGGGCAGCGGGCGGGGAGTCGCGGCGGCGCTGGTGGCGGTGGATATTCATGGCGCGCTAAATGCGCTGGGCGAGATTACGGGGGAGACGGTTGGGGAGGATTTGCTGGACGAGATCTTCCGCAATTTTTGCATAGGGAAGTAGGGGTTAGAGGCGATTTAGTGAGACGTTTACGCCCAAGGTGCAACTGTTCAGGAGGTTAGGGAGAGTATGCGTAACCAATCAACATGGAAGCTGTTCGTTTTGTGGGCGTTGGGACCGGCCGTAATTGGGGCGCTGAGTCTGTCTGTTCCTTTTACGATAATCTCCGGGATGCCAGCAGTTTCCTTTATGGGTGACAATGCAGTAGCCCCTTTACTTCTTTTCGCTTTCGCTCTAGTGGTCATTACCGCACCATTGATTGGAGTTGCCCAAGGACTGATCTTGAAGTATTGGATAAACAAGGCAGAGCCACTGTTGGTTGGGAAGTGGGTTGTAGCAACCCTTGCAGGTGTGCTGCTTGCTATAGTCGCTGTAGTAATTGTGAATGTTAGCTTGCTTTGCGGTGGCGGCATAGTACTGCCAGGGGCTGTATTGGGGTTCGCTCAGTGGTTGGTGTTGAAGAGCTATGTCCAAAAAGCGGGTTGGTGGATAGTTGCTTGCGCCGTGGCCTGGAATGCAAGTATGCTTGTGGGTTGGGCGGTGGGAACAGCTTTGCTGCCGACAAGTATTCTATCAGCTCTTCCTTACTTGCCTTTTGAACGTCTACTGGGTTTGGAAACGGTAGCATTCGCAGGAATGCTTACGTTTGGGCTGATGACCGGGCTGGGTCTGATCGGGCTTTTGACTAGACGTGACCTCAGCAGGCTAGAGAGCAAGAGCTAATCAACTCGTGGGCAGCGGCCACAGGGTTGCGGCGGCGCTGGTGGCGGTGGATATCCATGGCGCGCTAAATGCGCTGGGGGAGATTACCGGGGAGATGGTGGGCGAGGATTTGCTGGACGAGATCTTCCGCAATTTCTGCATCGGGAAGTAGGGTGGGACGACATGGACGTACAAACTATCCAGCAATCTGCGAAAGGTCTATTGCCTGTTCGTGGAACCAGGTTTTGGTTTATAGTGGGTGCTACGCTTGTAGCATCAACAGTTGTGTATCTGCTGCTCGGATACCTGGGTGTAATACTTATAGGTGAGGGCACTACCGTCCGGCCCTACCACGTCTGGAACTTCAAGGCACCTGTAAGCGCCGTGGCCCTTAGTCCGATTAAATCTGTTATGGCAGCGGGCATGGAAGATGGCACTGTGCGGCTCGGAGCGATGACCCATCCAGCTGTAGACACTGTACTATTTGCGTCTGCTAATGACTTTGAGAGCGTGCATGCTCATGACGGTAAAGTGGAAACACTACTGTTCAGCCACGACGGGAGTATGCTGGCATCGGTAGGCACCGATAAGGTAGTAAAGTTGTGGCAAACAGCCACTGGCGTCCAACGTGGCATTCACCGATATAGCTGGGCAGTTGATCGTCCGGCAATTGCATTCAGCCCTGATGACACGCTCTTAGTTACTTCCGGCCCGAACGGAACGGCGCAAGTTTTCAACACATTCTCGGGCCAATTAGTCGTTACAATACCGGGGTCGGGACAAACCGCGAATGGAAGCATACCGAGTGTGGTGGGGCTCGCTTTCAGTTTTGACGGGAGCGTTCTAACTTCAGCTACCGACAACAACATGATATACCAATGGCGAATGCCTTCTGGTACTGCTATCCACGCTGGGGTTGGCATAACGGCAGAATTCAAGACTGAGCCCATGCACAATAGCAATATGCTTGCGGTCAGTCCGGACGGGCAGACTGTCGCATATGAAAGCGATAAAGGGGTCTATATAGCGAAGGCGGCAGCAGAGAACAAGATTGCCGAATTGCATAGTGTTGAAAGACCTAGAGTGAGCACATGGAGCCTTGCATTTAGCCCCGACGGACAATGGCTAGCGAGGGGAGGCGGGTTGCCCCAGAGTACAAGCACAGAGTATCCTGCTCGAATGGACATCCTCTTGTGGATCCTGTCTAACGGCTATCAGGAAGCGGTGCTAAAGGGACATACGGGCAACGTCAACAGTATCTCCTGGGGTTCCAAAAGTAGTGGGCTAATCTCCGGTAGCAGTGATGGCATTGTAATATGGTGGATTCTGCCCCAAGCTCACAATTATGGGGAGTCGCATTAGGGAAGGTCTATCGCGCTGCACAAGCGGTACGAATGGACGATGTCTTGCTCAGCGCTGGGATCAAAGGGAACTTATCACGCCCAACTTACGACCTGCGACTTACGATCTACGACTCACGTAGCCAGCCCAGCGCCCGTGCTTTGCCGCTGCGTGCGGGCTTTGACAGGCAAGGCGGGAGACTCTTGCTTGCTGCCGCTCTGGGTCTGACCCGCGAGGGGTTGCAGAGCTATGCGGAGGACGGCGTCGAGGTCGTCTACCGGGATCATCTGGAGGCCGCGCCGCACCTTCTGGGGGATCTCATCGAGGTCCTTCTCGTTCTTGCGGGGCAGGACGAAGGTAGCTATGCCGGCTCGGTGGGCGGCGAGCACTTTCTCTTTGAGTCCGCCGATGGGGAGGACTTTGCCGCGCAGGGTGATCTCGCCCGTCATCGCTACTTCGCGGCGGACTTCTCGGCCCGTGAGGGCGGATACGAGAGCGGTGGCGAGGGTGACGCCTGCCGAGGGGCCATCCTTGGGGATAGCGCCTGCGGGGACGTGGATGTGGATGTCTGTGCGCTCAAATCGGTCGGGGTCAATGCCCAACTGGCGAGCGCGTGAGCGTGCGTAGGTGAGGGCGGCCTGGGCCGACTCCTTCATGACGTCGCCTAATTGGCCCGTCAGGAGGAGGGCGCCCTTGCCTTCCATGAGGCTTACTTCCACGCTGATGGTGTCGCCGCCGACGGGTGTCCAGGAGACGCCGGTTGCTACGCCTATCTCGTCCCGCTCCTCGGCCAGACCGTAGTCGAAGCGGGGAGCGCCCAGGTAGGTCTCGAGGTCGCGCTCATGCACAACGCGGGCGCGAATGCGGGGGCCTTTCTTACCGTTAGTTTCTTCGACAGCGAATACTTCGAGCGGGGCCATATCGGAGACGGCGCTTTCGGCGATGACTTCGAGGCTAAGTGCCTGCTCGTCAAGCGGCTCGGTGTTCAACTCTTCGACCAGCTTGCGGGGGGCCAGGCCGTTGGAGATAAGCGTGATCTCGCCGGGCACGGATAGCTCATCAGCCGGGTCGTCGGGGAGAAGTTCTGCGACCTGCTTGGCGACCTTGCGGCAGACCGTGCCGATCTCGCGCTCGAGGTTGCGGACGCCGGCCTCGCGTGTGTACTCACGAATAAGCCTGCGGATCGTGCCGTCGGCAAACTTGATATAAGCAGGGGTGAGACCGTGCTCCTCAATCTGGCGCGGAACCAGGAACTGCTTGGCGATGTGGAACTTCTCTTCTTCTATGTAGCCGGGAAGCTCGATCACTTCCATACGGTCCAGGAGGGCCGCGGGAACAGGGTCGAGGAGGTTGGCGGTCATGATAAAGAGTACCTTCGACAGGTTATAGGGCACGTCGAGGTAGTGGTCGGAGAAGGCGTAGTTCTGTTCGGGGTCGAGGACTTCGAGGAGAGCCGCGGAGGGGTCGCCACGGAAATCGGCGCCGACCTTGTCAATCTCGTCCATCATGAATATGGGGTTGACGGTACCGGCGGTTTTCATGGTCTGGATGATGCGACCGGGAAGGGCGCCGATATAGGTGCGGCGGTGACCACGGATTTCGGCCTCGTCGTGGATGCCACCGAGAGAGACGCGCACGAACTTTCTGCCCAGCGCGGTGGCGATGGAGCGACCAAGGGAGGTCTTGCCAACGCCTGGAGGGCCAACGAAGCAGAGGATGGGAGAGCGCATCTTGCCCTCGGCCAGCTTGCGCACGGCCATGTACTCGAGTATGCGTTCTTTTACTTTGTCCAGGCCATAGTGGTTGGCGTCCAGCACCTGTGCCGCCATCTTTATGTTGAGGTGGTCGCGGGTTTCCTGCTGCCAGGGGAGAGTGAGGAGCCAATCAAGATAGGTACGGATGACGCCTACCTCGGGCATGCCCATGGGCATGCCCTGGAGGCGCTCCAGCTCGTCGAGCGCCTTCTTCTGGACCTCTTCGGGCATACCGGCGGTTTCGATGCGGGTACGCAGGTCGTTCGCTTCGCGGGTGGCGGGGTCGAAGTCCTGTAGCTCGACGGCGATGGCCTTCATCTGCTCGCGCAGATAGAACTCGCGCTGGCTCTTATCAACTTCGCTTTGGACGCGATCCTGGATCTGATTCTTCAGGTCGAGAACGTCAAGCTCTTTGGCAAGCATCAGATGGAGGATTTGCAGGCGCTCGATGGGGTCGGCGGTCTGGAGCACGGTCTGCCTGCTCTCGTGGTTTAGCTCAACTGTGGAGGCTATCAGATCGGCCAGCCAGCCGGGCTCGTCGACGTTCATGGCGGCCACGTAGGATTCTTCGGAGAGGCCGGGGGATAGCTTGACTATCTTCTCGAAAAGCGAGAGGGCGGCGCGCATAAGGGCCTCGGTGCCGGGGCTTTTGTCAACGGTATCTTCAAGCACCTCGCCCTCGGCCACGACAAAGGGGTCGGTACGCGTGTAGCGAAGGACGTGAACGCGCCTCTGGCCCTGCACAAGGAGAGAAACGGTGCCGTCGGGCATCTTGAGGGAACGCCCAACGACGATCTCCACGCCCATATCGTACAAATCTTCGGGCGCGATATCTTCATCTTCGGGGTTGCGCTGGGCCACGGCCACCAGTGTGCGATCGCCGGTCATGGCGGACTCGATTGCTTTCAGTGATTTGTCGCGGCCTACGAAGAGGGAGGTGACCATATGGGGGAAGATCACCATGTCGCGCAGGGGGAGCAATGGGTAGCGCACGATTTCGGGGCGCCTGGAGCGCTTTCGCGTACCGGTGCGAGACCTTTTCTTGGGGGCAGGCTTGTCCTCAGGGGATTCGTCAGCCATAGCTAGCTGCTCAGGCGGGTCGGACAGAGCATCCTGCATATCGAGCGCGTCAAGGTCGCCCGACTCTTCGGCATCCAGCAGCCCGGCAGCATCAAAGCCGTTGCCGCCAGGCAGATGGTCTATAATTTCGTCAATTTCGATCTTCGGCGTGGTGGGTGTTTTCTTACGTGGCATCATAGTCCTCTTTAGATTGCATGTTAATTGTAACTGTTGGCCCAATGAATAGCAAGAGGATTCGGGCGTGGGCGGGATACTGCGACCGTGGGCACCGGTGTGTAACAGTTTTGCGATAGGCGTGCCGGTTTCGGTATAGTTAAGGTTATGAGAAAGCACGAACCACTGGCACAACGTATCAGAGAGCTCAGACAGGACCTTGGCTGGACACAGCAGCAGCTATCCAGTGAGAGCGGATTGAGCAGGTCGTATATCTCGCGACTAGAGATGGGGGATATCGCGTTGCCGTCAAACGGGCGGCTAAAGATGCTTGCCGTAGCACTGCAGACGAAGACCGAGGATTTGTTACGCGCGGCGGGCTTCCTGGACGTGGCCGAGAGCGAAGCAGAGTTGCCCGAAATCAAGGCTTATCTCCGCGAACGCTACGGGATACGCGAGCCACATCTCTTGCACGCGATTGAAGTTCTTGTAAAAGGGCTGCAAGGCACTGACGGAGAGGAAGATTAACCGCATAGTCCTACCTCAAGTCGAGTAAGGGTGGACTAATGGGCTATTTGCTCAGACGCGGAACGTGCTTACAATAAGGGGGATAAGAAATAGAGAAGTTGCTGTCATGCTCCTCCTGGTTCAGAGGTCTCGAGAGAGACCTCTTTTTCTTTGCCCTTTTTGTCAGGCAGTAATGCCGCTTCTGGAGCGAGGCCGCCTGTGCCTGCGGTCGTTGGAGTTGGGAGCGCCCTGTGAGGGACGGTCGGAGCGAGTCTGGGCAGGGCGATCTGAGCGGTACTGGCTGGCAGGAGGTGATGTTGGCAGAAGAAGGCGTCCATTGGACGGGGCCTGAGGCTGCTGTGCAGGGCGGGGCGACTGGGGAGCGGAGGGACGAGGAGCCTGTGGGCGCCTGCCGCGAGGCTCTCTTGGCGGGCGCGCAAACTCGTTGTTGCGCTGGGGGTCGACCTGGCTGTAGTCGAAGCCTTTGACTATACGGCGCTCGACTTTGGTGCCGAGGGCTCGCTCTATGGAGCGAACCATGAGGGAGTCTTCTTCGCTGATGAGGGTATAGGCATCGCCCGTTTTGGCGGCACGCCCTGTACGCCCGATGCGGTGGGTGTAGGCATCGGTCGTGTTGGGGATGTCGTAGTTGATGACGTGGGAGATACGGGTGACGTCGATGCCGCGTGCCGCGATATCTGTGGCCACGAGGATCTGGTATTTGCCGTCGCGGAAACCGTCGAGAGCGGCCTGCCTGCGGTTCTGCGAGAGGTTGCCCTGTAGCGAAGCGACGCTATATCCTGCTTTCTCCAGCTGCTCGCCGAGCCGCTTGACGCGGTGCTTGGTGCGGGCGAAGATCAGGACGGACTCGGTGTCGGTGTGATCGAGCAGCTCCATCAGCAGTGGGGTCTTTAGGTGGGAGGAGACCGGGTAAAGAGCGTGGGAGACGGTGCCTATAGGCTCGGCAAGGCCGATCTGGACCGTGACAGGGTTGCGCAGCATGTCTTTGGCGAGCGCACGGATATCGTCGGGCATGGTGGCGGAGAAGAGGAGGGTCTGGCGATTAGCGGGCAGATGCTTGAGCACTCGGCGCACGTCTGGTAAGAAGCCCATGTCAAACATGTTGTCGGCTTCGTCGAGGACGAGCACTTCTACGTGGGAGAGGATGATGTTGCGCTGTGAGAGGTGGTCGAGCAGGCGGCCGGGGCAAGCGACCATGATGTCGACGCCCTTGCGCAGTTTCTCTATCTGGGTATGGGCGCTTACGCCGCCGTAAATGGTGATGCCGCGCAAGCCGGTGCTTTTGCCCAGGCTTTCGATAGCGTCACCTGTTTGTTCGGCAAGCTCACGCGTGGGAGCAAGTATTAGTGCGCGGATCTGGCCTCGCGGGCCGTTCAGCAAGCGCTGAAGGATGGGCAGCACGAAGGCTGCTGTTTTGCCTGTGCCTGTCTGGGCAAGGCCGATCAGGTCGCGCCCCTGCAAAACGGGTGGAATTGATTGAAGTTGAATAGGGGTCGGCACTTCGTAGCCGGCTGCTTGTACGCCCTTCATGATTTGAGGGTCGAAGTTAAACGATTGAAAATTCACTATTATGTAAGTCCTTTATGAAACTCTTGCGCGCCCTTTATCTCGTGGATGGTTTTCAGGCAACAAAAAAGAGCCTGGGATACCCGGCTCAAACAGAAGATATATCGCACTGGGTTTTATTGTGCATTGCTTTTAATGCATTGCCTACGTATATTATACACGCA
>JBBRDO010000132.1:0-11377 GCA_038203825.1 Chloroflexia bacterium
CGAACCGGAAAAGCCAGCAGGGCCGCAGCAGGCAGTGCTCTTTCACAGGCAGGCCAGAGCGGTACACAGAAACATACAGGGGACGCTGCGGCAACTGCGGCTTCTGACGTGTTACAGAATGAGGAGACGGGCAAAGCCAGCAAGGCCGCAGCCGCGAGCGCTCTTTCTCAAGCTAAACCGAAGAAGAGTAAGTAGCGAGTAGGGGATTACTCCGACCAACGATAAAGCGTGGATAGTGGCTAGTAGCTGGACATGGCTCTTCGGTTGCTACATGGTTTTGTACTTCCATGCTGGAATAATAAAGCCGTCAAGCCTCAGTATAATAGAGGACCTGGCGGGTTGAATCGCTATTTGACCAGGGTGGGCATGCGCCTATTTTGTTGATATAGCTGATCCTGCAGGCGTGCATCATCTACCCCGACCCAGCAGCCGGCACCTGATCATGCCCACCGGCAACATTGATCTGCTGAGCACATATGTTTGCCCGGCCCGGCGCACGCAGCTTAATTGTGCCAACTAATTCGGTTAAGCCCGGCCTAGTGTAGCTTCAAGGCAGATGCTTTTGAATGAGGGGCTCAAGTGGCTTACAACGAAAATAGCCATAAACTCGGGTGCGTACTTCATCAGCGCTCAATCGGCGTTTCGGCTCCACTATCGCCTTCTTGCCATGCAGCCACTTCGGCTCTATAGGATTCAACCATGGACTCTTTACCGGCAGGTAGAAAGGCATTATCCTTACTGCGGCTTCTCCCTTCTGCTGCGCCCGGCGTGCTGAGCGGTTGTGCGAGCGCAGCCATGCTCGCACTGCCTTACTCACGTGCCAACTTGCGTTATCCCAGATCATCAACAGCACTCTCTTGCCTTCCTTTGCCAGACACTCGCATACCCATTCCAGATAATCGATGCTCACCTGGCTCACCGGCCTTCCCTCTACAAAGCGCACCATCATCTTCCCGTTGTCCCCTCGTAACATGCCATAGCAGCATAGTGCTACAGGATCCGTCTCTTTCTTCTCCCTCTTCTCCCTCTTGTCTCGCTCCTTTTCAAATTGAAGCAAGCGCAACTCTTCCCCTTCTTTTGCCCAGCTATGCAAGTTGGGCTGCTTTAGCCGGCTCCACCATGTCTCGTCCTGGTAGCCTACTACCCACCCCCGGCGTATAGCTATCTCTATCAGCCGCTGTAATCGTTTTTTTTATGCTCGTAATCAGGGTCAGGGCTCGTGATCCAGTGCTTGGCTCTCTGCCAGCCGACATTCAGCCTTTTTAGAGCATTGCGTATGGTCTCGATACTGACCACATAAGGTGTCAGATGCTGCTCGTGAGCTACAATAGCTGCCAGCTGCAAACTCCATAAGCTGCTTTCCTTGTTGAAATCACGTGGGCTGCGATGCAGCAAAGCTTGTAGGGCTTCCAGTTTCTGTTGGTCGAAGATGGGCTGCTGGTCTTTACGAGCTTTGGAAAGAGGAGTGAGAGCGCCTAGAGCACGAGCTTCATAGTCTCGGATGATGTTGCGCACAGCCTGGTCAGAGCAGCCGTAGGTAGCAGCAATCTGGCCAGCCTTGAGACCATTGGAGGAGGCGAGGAGCACCTGAGCACGTCTGAGTACAAAGGCATCCTTGGAGCGAAGAGCATCAACTAAGAGAGCACGTTCATCCTGGGTCAGCATGTGTACGAACATTGGTTGTTTCATACCTTATTTTACCAATTCTCTAGCTCAAAGTCTCTGCCTTGATCCTACACTAGGTAGTCGAGTCTGAGCGCGCAGAAGCAGCCTACCATTAGTACGTCGTCCAGTACGTCGTCCTTTGCGCAACTGACCCTACTAAACAGTCTCTTACTTGATGTTTTGTTGACCACCATCATTTTGGTGCCTGCAAACATTAAGCTGCTTTCCGATTGTATAAGCGCATCGCAAACAGATATGTGACGATCAGTATGCCCAAACACCACGCGAGCGCAACCCAAATATCATTGCCGACAGGCTGTCCCGCGAGTAAGGAGCGCATCGCTTCTACGATGGATGTAACAGGCTGATTTTCGGCAAAAGCACGAACCACTGAGGGCATCGATTCGGTGGGCACGAACGCTGAACTGATAAATGGAAGGAAGATAAGCGGGTAGGAAAGGGCGCTAACACCGTCCACTGACTTTGCTGAGAGTCCGGCAATCACCGCGATCCATGTCAGGGCCAGCGTAAACAGCACGAGCATACCCGCCACGGCAAGCCATGACAATACTCCTGCCGACGAGCGGAATCCCATAATGAGCGCTACGAGAATGATGACGACAACCGAAATCGCATTGGATACCAGTGAGGTCAGCACATGCCCCCACAGCGGTGCCGAACGCGCAATCGGCATGGAGTGGAACCGTTCGAAGATGCCTCTTTGCATATCCATAAACAGACGGTAAGCCGTATAGGAGATGCCGCTTGCGATCGCAATCAGCAGGATGCCAGGCAGCAGGTAATTCACATAGTTGTCTGTGCCGGTTTGAATCGCACCGCCGAGCACGTAGACGAATAGCAGCATAAACGCAATCGGCATGATGGTGACTGTGATGATGGTGTCCATGCTGCGAAGAATATGGCGCATGGAACGTCCGAGCATAATGCCCATATCGCTCAAAAAGTGTTTCTGGATCGTTTCCATTCACTTCTCCTCTTTGCCGATGATTGCGAGGAATATCTCCTCCAATGTCGGCTGTTTTTCCACATACTCCACCTTTGCGGGCGGGAACAGCTTTTTCAGTTCCTCAAGTGTGCCGTTCGCGATAATTTTCCCTTCATGCAGAATGGCAATTCTGTCAGCGAGCTGTTCAGCTTCCTCCAAATACTGTGTAGTCAGAAATACCGTCGTGCCACTATTAGCAAGCTCTTTGACAGTCTTCCAAACCTCGATGCGTGCTTCTGGGTCAAGCCCGGCGGTCGGCTCGTCAAGAAAAATGAGCTGCGGTTTCCCTACCAGGCTCATGGCGATGTCGAGTCTGCGGCACATACCGCCCGAATAGGTGGCGACTCTGCGGTCGGCAGCGTCAGTCAGGCCGAAGCGGTTCAGTAAATCATCCGCGACCTGACGCGGATTTTCGAGATGCCGCAGCTTGGCGATCATGATCAAATTTTCCCGCCCGGTCAAGATCTCGTCTACAGCGGCGAACTGCCCGGTCAGACTGATCGACTGCCGTACGTTGTCGGGCTTTGCCGCAACGTCGAAGCCATTGACGGCGGCAGTTCCGCTATCCTGTTTGAGCAGTGTGGTGAGGATTTTGACAATCGTTGTCTTGCCCGCACCGTTGGAGCCGAGCAGGGCGAAAATACTGCCCTTTCCCACCTCAAAATCCACGCCTTTCAGAACATGAAGCTGTTTGTAGGACTTTTGCAGCCCTTTGACTTGAATTGACTTGTTTTGCATATTCTTCTCCATATATAACAGTTACCTTTGATAAATCTGCCTCCATGCCTTATATGATTCTGCCTCTCTGTACGCATCTTGGTTTTCGTCTGATAGCTACCCAGGAGGCCGAGGAAAAGAAGAAGCCACGTCTTGATGGGCAACCCCCTTATTGTTGACGCTTACATCAGCCGCTCAAGAATGGCGTTTACCTTAGCTTCTATATCCTTCAGCCTTTTGTCTATGTCTTCAGCCACCACACCTACAACGGTGCCGCACGAGTCGCAGGCCACGAGCCTCACACCTGGCGCTCCTGTGATTGGAACGGGCGCTGCCGAAAACCTGGCTTCATTACACGCGGACAATTCGGTTGGTTTGCCATTGTTTTCTCCTTTTGGATTCCTGTGATATAATAGATATCACTAGATAGCTAAGCGAAACTTAGATGGAGATTAGCTTAGTCACTAAGCTAATCTTATAATATGCGGAGAGGTAAGAGTTGTCAAGAGGTTCTAAAGAAAATCAGTCCAGAGATGTAGGAGAACTTGCCAGGGAGTTCCGGCAGTTCTACGGGCTTGGGGCATCTTTCTTTCGCGCGGCTGCGGCTCGAACCGGAAAGACGGTCACCGACATGCAGGTCCTAAACATTCTGTACACGACCGGCGCAACGACCGCAGGCAACTTAGCCGAGCTAACGGGGCTGACAACCGGGGCCATCACAGGGCTTCTCAACCGTCTGGAGGAGGCGGGGCTGGTACGCCGGGAGCGCGACCCCGAAGATGGCCGCAGGATCATCATCCAGCTCGAAAGAGACAAGGGCAATGTGCGTGAGATCGACTCCATCTTCGATCCCCTCTGGAAGTCCTGGGAGGAAATGGTGTCGGGCTATAGCGATGAGCAGATTACCTTCCTGCTGGGGTTTCTCCAGCGCAGCAATGCACTATCCAGGAGCGAAATTGTCCGGCTGCAAGAAGTGCCGTCGGGCGAGGGGAAGATCTATTCTGCTCCACTTGGGGATTTGGAGCGCGCCCGGCTCGTCGTCTCCTCCGGGATATCCAAGCTGACCTTAAAAGCTGATACCAAATCTGACGATCTCTACCAGGCCCGCTTCGAGGGGCCGCTGCCGGACGTGAGAGCCAAAGATGGAGTGGTTAGCATACGCTACCCGCGACGCCTGACAGACTGGGTACCAGGCAGCTCGAAGCGCATAGCGGAGGTCAGGCTTACCACTGCTATCCCATGGTGGATCGCCATCCAGGGCGGGGCATCGGAGGTCACCGCAAAGCTGAGTGGTCTCAATCTCGCCGGGCTCGATGTCAATGGGGGAATGAGTATGATCCACCTGAACCTGCCCACACCCTCCGTAGCGGTTCCCGTTGTGCCCATAAGGATCAGAGGGGCAGCTTCAGAGATCATTGTTCGGCGCCCTGCAGGCGTCGCCGTCCGGGTTCACCTCAAGGGCTGGGCCTCCCAGTTCGTTTTCGATGATGAAACCTTCAATAACATGGGCAATGATGTGCGCATGCAAAGCCCAGGCTTCCAAGCGTCTGCTCCCCACTACGATATAGAGATCCTGAGCAGCGTCAGTGCGGTCACAGTCACCTCCTTGGTCAACTCCGGTTGAGGACCCCAGCGGCGAACTTGGCCCCGTTGATTCGAATGTTTCTGGACTGGCGTAGCCGAGGGCCGAGCCCGCGCATGGCACACTTACTGCCGCATTGGTGGTTAGACCTCTGTGCTGCTTACCAGCCTACAGCTTTTAGCCAGGATATACAGGCGGGGGCGATTGGTCCTTGTGTGCGAGCAGTGTTGGCTCGATATCATGCCCCTCCGGAACGGCGCTGGAAGATGCTGGCGGCGAGCTTGGACCTGGTATAGCTATTGAACATAGAGAAGAGAAACTTGGAAAGAAGAAAAGGGGTTGATGTTGCCCTATCGCGAGATCTGGAGCCTAGCACCGGCACGAAGCTCAGGGTATTCATCAGGGTAGTATTGTGTGTAAGCACTCCTCTGAAAGCTACCCTGACGTTTGTGTCGAGCAAGCCCAGGATCGAGCGTGAAAGCGACGAGATCGCACCCAGCACGCCGACATGATTTATGAGCACATTCCCCCGTTCTACGTTCTCTCCCTTGAGGCCGCTGCTTGGCCCTGCTGTGGAATGCTCTCGCAGACGTGCGTCAGTTGTTTACAGTTATCGTTCCCGGTAACGTTGACAATAGCGACGTATCATGCATAAGGGTTTTGGTCAAGAGGCAAATCCGTTCCGCCGGCGTCTTGTGCAGACAGAGGTGCGGATTCCCTTGTGAAGCAGCCCCGAGGGAGCGCCATGGCAACTCAACGCGCACAGAGAACTACGATTCGAGACATTGCGAGAATGAACAGCAGGATAGCCTCACTGAGCCGTTTGCCCGTGCCCACGCAACATTTCCTAAATTGAATGGCCAGTAGAGCAAGGGTACCCTTCTCCCACGCAGAGGTACGTGGTGCCTGGGAACGGGGGAGTGTGTGCTGCACGATGCGAAGTTGGTGACGTCGCCCGCCAGGGGAGCCTTGATGGGCCTTTCATCGGCGGCAAACTGTAACCCAACGTCAACCTTTGTATTTTGTATATGGATTCCGCAACCATAGATTGATACACTAACCTAGAAGGAGTCTGCCTTATGGGCAACACCGGCATATTGAGGCGCTCATGACCAGCAGACATAGTGAAGTAGTGCCGTGGCGGCCAGGCTTCCATCCCTACCAGGCGCACAGGTGCCATCTTCTTTCCGGAAACGGGCAAGTTCATAGAAGGGGGGTTCCTCAGCTACTGGCAGTCCCACGGGGACTGGCGCAGCAGGGGTACCCTGTCTCCAACACCTTCAGCGAGGTATAGGCGATCGACGGCAAGACCGACACAGTGCAGTACTTCGAACGAGGCGTGTTCGAGTACCATCCCGAGTTAAAGGGTACTCCTAACGAGGTGCTCCTATCGCTGCTAGGCTCCTTCTCATACAAACAACGCTACGGGGGTGGGGGCAGTGGGGGCAGTGGCGGCTCGGGTAGCAGCACGCAGCTATCGAAGAACCCCAGCTGCCAAGAGGTGCAGGCCGGCAACAAGCCGGATGCATGGACCGACATCGAGGGCAATCAGTGGAATTGCACAATGGCGGGTCAGGGCGACTTCCCGCCTACCCACGATGGCAAGATGCTCTTCTACGCGGGCTCAGTCGCAAAGGGCGCGCTCGAGCAGAGCGTAAACGTCTCCACATACGCGGCAAGCATCGCTGAAGGTAAGCAATCGTTCCGGTTCTCGGGCTGGGTGTCCGTGTACCCACAGTCACCTTCGGACCTGGCTCAGATAGTAGTTGAATACCGCGACGCCGGCGATAGCAGAGTGCTCGCTACTTTTACCTCAGATGAGAGATCCGATACCCAGTGGGCACGGCTGGAGGACACGCGTATTGCACCTGCGGGCACGGGCTGGATTAGAGTGCGCTTGATAGCGAAACGGCAGGAAGGTTTATCCAATGACGGCTACTTTGATGACCTCTCTTTGACCGCAGTGGCCTACGGCTCCAGTGGCAGTTCCAGGGCATCTGCCGTATTCGGACATGTTGGTGCGAACCTGTGTGATGTTGCGCCTTCGCTACTACCTTGTTGGGGGCTCACCTATCCCTTACGGGATGCGTTCCGCACGCCATAGAGGACGTGCGCGCAGAGCCGGTTGGCACGGGCTGGATACGCGTGCACCTGATCGCACTACGCAAGAACGGCGACTCCAATGACGGCTACTTCGATGATCTGATACTTTATGCGCTCAAGTAAGCTGCTATCAGCTCTGAGTGTGAAATGCTTCGGTAAACGGGAGGAATACTCATGAAACCGACCACAAGTTTGTTGGCGGGTGTGCAGGTCCAACCTGTGCGCCTCCACCTGGAAGTGGAGCCGCTTCAACGAGGACTTAGGCGAGGTAGAACGCCGTCCACCGAGACGGTCGAGTAGCCACGCAATGAGATTTGCAATTGCGCCCTTCGATCCCTTCACCAACTGAGCGAAGCTATTCATCGGCTTTCCTGGACTAAACCGGGTCACGAAATCGGTAGCCCACCCCTGGTTCAGTCACAATGTAGGTTGGCCGTTCAGGGCGCTCTTCTATTTTGGTGCGCAGGTGCCCTATATATACCCGGAGCAATTGGCTTTCACCAACATACTCGGGCCCCCAGACCCTGTGTAATAGCGTGTGGTGGGTCACCAGTTTACCCGCGTGCTGCATCAGGGCTTCCAACAACTTGAACTCAGTTGGCGTGAGATGCGTGGTAATGCCTCGGACTGTTACCTCGTACCGATCTGTATCTAACTCTACATCGCCTATCCGGATTTTCTGTGGCGGCGGTGAGGTAAGTGCCGCACCATAAGCGTTTTGGGCACTCGGGGCATGTCGTAGTGCCACTCTCATGCGCGCCAGCAGCTCCTGGAAACCAAAGGGCTTAGTCAGATAGTCGTCGGCGCCGTTGTCCAGGGCAGCCACCTTATCGTGCTCTGTATCGTGTACAGACAACACGATGATAGGCACATCGGTACGCCGCCGCAACTCAGCGGTGAGTTCTACTCCGTTGATATCGGGCAACCCCAAGTCTAACAGGATCAAGTCCGGCGCGAAGTTCTCCAACTGCGCGAGACCATCATTCCCTGTCTCAGCAACAGCAACACTGAAGCCGTGGCCCTGCAGGAGGGGGCGCAGAGCCTTGGCTATCGCCGGCTCGTCATCGATAAGCAGCACTTTAATCGCGAAGGGGCTTCTCATGCAATATTCCTGACCTACAACCTGGTCATGCCTCTTAACTCAAGGGCCGATGGGGCTAGCCTCTGTGCTTTTGCCGGTTCGTTGAGGCGAACCATTCACCGGGATTGTAAACGTCACCCGCAGCCCGCCTTCTGGCCGGTTTGTTGCCTGTATGTGACCACCGTGCGCCTCAACCAGGCCCTTCGTAATAGAAAGCCCCAGCCCGATGCCCCCGGTGCCACCGCGCTCTTTGTGTTTGTCCACTCTATAGAACTTGTCGAATAAACGCGGCAAATGTTCCGGTGCTACTCCCGGCCCGGAATCTTCAACAACAACCTCGATGTTGTCGCCTCTGTCACCCGTGTCACCCGTGTCACCCGTGTCACCCGTGTCACCCATGTTGTCCACCTTGTTGTGCGCCCGTACCGTTATTGGTGTTCCCGCCGGAGTGTATTTGATGGCGTTCTCGATAACGTTAGTCAGCACCTGGTCGATCTCGGTGAAGTCAAACAGGGAGAGCGGTATATCTTCGTCAACTTCTACGGAGAGGGGGCGAGTAGACAGCCTGGATTCCAGACGCTCAGCAACCGACTGGATCACCTCGCCTATACTATACCAGCCTTTCTCAGGGCGGAGTGCCCCCCCTTCTATGCGTGACATGTCCAGCAAGTTGCCTACCAGCCTGTTCAAGCGAACCAACTCATCGTAGATCATCTGGTGGAACTCTCGCTGAGTCTTCGTATCCCAGTGGGCATCGGGATCAAGGAGGCCGGTCACCAGGGCCATCATTGACGCAACGGGCGTGCGTAGATCGTGCGAGACCGCCGACACAAGCGCCGACTTGAGCTCGTCTGTCCGGGCCAGTATCTCGGCTCGCTCGGCCTCCCTCAGCAGACGCAGCCTCTCGAGCGCCACCGCCGCCTGGTCCGCCAGCGTGTTGAGTATTGTGCGTTCGACGAGGGTGAACGGCTTGCCGTCGAGCTTATCTGCCACCGCGAGCACACCAATAATACGATCTCCAACAATCAGGGGAGCAAAGAGGCTAGGCGTACGAGAAACGCCCTCGAATGCTGACCGCGGCCTTGTGGGCGTTCCGCTTTCGTCCGGTTGGCCGACCAGGCCCGCGTCTTTGCCATGCCAGAGCACCCAGGAAGCAAGTGCCAGTTCGTCACGAGATGTCTGTCGTGCGTTTGGTGGGGACTGAGCCCGTGTCACAAGCTGCTGGCGCTCATTGGGAACGAGTATCCAGCAAATGCCTGCACCCAGGACATCTGCCACTTTCTGTGCAATCGCCGGCAGCACTTCCTCCATGTGCTGAGCGCGGATGATAACCTGGCTCAGCTCGTACAATCGCGATACATCGTCAGCTCGCTCGGCTGCCTGGCGGGCTTGCTGGCGCGCCGCAGATAGGAGCCAGCTTATGAGCACCGATACACCCAGGAATACGAGCAGCGCCAGGATGTTATGCAGGTCGCCGATAACGAAGGTGAAGTAAGGGGGAACCAGGAAGAAGTCGAACAGAGCGAACCCCACCACAGATGCGGCTATGCCAACCCACTGCCCTGCCCACAGTGTGGCTCCGACTACTACTATCAGGTAGATCAGCCCGATGTTCAGGAGGCCTATCGTTTCGCGCACCGGCAGCAGCGCCAGCGTGGTAAGGGCCAATGCAACCAATATCGTGAGGTATTTCAGCAGGCGAGCCTGTATACTCTCCTCTCCACTGCTGCGGCCAACGAAAAGTCCCTGCAAGGACCATCGCTTTTCAGCTCGCCCGACACTGCTGGCCTGTCGGCTCGCTGACCTCCGAACATGTACGACTCGATCTCCTGGACGCCTGTTCATTGCGCTCATCTCAGATTCCTACTTCCGTCGGTGTCGCTAACTCTATTCTACTACCTTCCGGTCCCCAGATCCCCAAAAGCGTCCGACTTCACACTGCAGGGATTTGCTCAACTGCCCGAATCTTACCAGATGTAGAGTCGGGTTTATGCGACTTTTATGCTTTGTTTATAGCCTGCGCCCAGACTGTTATGTTTTCGTTATGCCAGGAGGGTCAATAGTTATGCGGTTTTTATGGTCAGCGACCTATACTCGAAGTGATGAGCGACGATATACGCTGGAGTTGATGGGGGATCAAATATATGGCGCCGACGAAGGTTGCGAAGATATTGCTGGTGGAGGATGAGGAGCCAATGCTGAAAGCCCTCACGAAGATCCTGGAGCAGAGCAACTACGCCGTGCACACTGCGAGCAGCGCCGAGGAAGGCGTGCGAGCAGTCCTTGCCGAACGTCCCGACGTGCTGGTGCTTGACGTCAATCTGCCCGACGACACCGGGTGGACGGTGCTCCGCCAGCTGGCCGCAAATGGTGTCACCTGCCAAATGCTCCCTACCATCGTATACTCCGCGGGCCAGCCGTCGCACCTGAGAATTGAGGAATTCAAGCCGATGGCCTTCCTGCCCAAGCCCTTCCCTATTGACGCGCTAAAGCGACTGATCGCTGAAGCGCTCGCTCAGGATAACGGGCCACCTGCCGGTGCCAATGCATCCGACGGTTAGCTCGAATGGTCAGGGTGCAACATAACTAAAACTGAACGATGTGGATCAAACAATACGAGAAAGGGAGCATATGAACGAACTACGGGCCCAAACGGCTATGAACCTTCTTGTGGTGATTTTGGCGATATCTAGTCTGTGCCCATCAGCCCTGGCCCTCCTGTTCTGGCTAGTCTCGGCGTTGGAGAAATCGCAAACGTTGAAGTGGATGCAGCCCATTACGAGCGAGGTCAGCAAAGAGGATTGGAGGTGGCGGTAATGAGTGACCTCTTGTACATCGGGGTGGCAACAATCTCTTTTGCGCTCCTTTGGGCCTTTGCCAAAGGATGCGAAGTACTGAGGAGGCAGTGAGCTAACATGGACATTGTGGCAAGTTGGGACTACATACTGTGGGTCCTGGTCGCCCTGGCCCTCCTAATCTATCTGGCATACGTGCTCATAAGGGCCGAGAGATTCTAGAACCGGTTGCCGGTTGTTAGCAGACGGACGACCGGCAACCGGCGCGAAACGCGAACTGACGGCTGCTAGTGGGTCACTTGTCCCGTAAATAGCCATTGTGCTGGGTGCTCCACATGCGACTGAAAGAGCTACGGATGTGCAGCCCAGCATAAGGCACGCTCGCCGCCTATGCGCCTTTGTCTCTGCATCAATAGCGAGAAATGGCG
>JBBRDO010000133.1:0-11219 GCA_038203825.1 Chloroflexia bacterium
TTGAGGCAAGGTGCTTGGAAAGGAGAGTTGCCTTTGATGAATCGCTAACACATTTCAAATCAGGAACAGGGGAACGTGATCGACCAAAGTTCTATACAAGCTCAATTCCGTGGAGCTTGTCACTACCAAAACCAGTTAGACAACTCACAAAGGAGAAAAACGATGGCTACCATATCTACCATAGCTACCAACGAAGAACTGAACACACACAGAACAACCGCAAGAAGACAAGGAGTCCCCATGAACTCACTGAGGAAGACCTCACTCGTTGCGGGCGTGTGCTACCTACTCACTTTCGTCTCAATCCCAGCCCCATTTGTTCTCTATGCCGCTGTGCGCGCTCCGAACTTCATCGTCGGTGCCGGCCCGGACGCTCCCGTGTTCGTGGGCGCCATCTTGGAGATCATCGTGGCCCTCTGCGGTATCGGCACCGCCGTAGCGCTCTACCCTGTGGTCAAGCGACAAGGACAAGGGCGCGCACTGGGCTTCGTCGCATCGCGCACTCTGGAAGGCACCTTGTTAATGGCCGGCATCGTCACCCTCCTGTCGATCGTGACCTTGCGGCAGGCAGGGGTAGGAGCCGCTGGGTTGGTCACCGGCCAGGCGCTTGCTGCCCAGTACTCCTGGATGTTCCACTTGAGCGGGAGCTTCATCCCAAGTGTGAACGCTGTCCTGCTCGGGTCCCTGCTCTACCAATCGCGCCTGGTGCCACGAGCCCTTCCTGTGTTGGGGTTCATCGGAGCGGCTCTGCTCCTCGCTGTTTGGTTTGCCGTCCTGTTCGGGCTCATCGGAGCGGTGTCCGCGCCGACGGTTGTCGCCGGCATCACGATTGCGGCGTGGGAGTTCTCGCTGGGCGTCTACCTGACCTTCCGGGGCTTCAAGCCGTCCCCCATCACGGCTGACATGTAGAGCGCTTTCTTCTCGCTGTGCGCTACCTGGCAGGGTAAGCCCCCTATCCGGCAGCCCGCAGCCGAGTAAAGATCGCTGGAAACTGCATAGAGTGGACAGGCGGCAGTATGCCGCCTGTCTCATTGGTTACACGCATTAGGCGCCACAGGCCTATAAGGCCAATAGGTAAGAAGCTTGATTCCATGAAGCTCGTCAGTACCAAAACTAATCCGAATAGTCAAAGGGAGAAAAACAATGGCTACCAGAGAAGAAGCGAACTCAACCATAATCCCCCGGCCCACTGAAGGTGAGCTCACCATGAAATCACCGAAGCTCCTCGCGAGAATCGCTGGCGTCTTCTACCTGCTCGTCGGCATAACAGGCGGCTTTTCCGAAGGATATGTGGATCCCAGTATCTATGTCGGCGGCGACGCGGCCGCCACGGCCAGGAACGTACTCGCGAACCCCGAACTTGTGCGCATCGGTGTTTTCGCCCACCTGGTAGATGCGACATTCTTTGTCTTAATGGCCTTGACCCTCTACCAACTGCTCAAGCATGTGAACAAGAGCGTGGCGAGGTCGATGCTAGTCTTCGTCGCACTCGCGGTTGGGATCATTTCTCTCAATGCGGTCTTCCTGTTTGAGGGCTTGCAGGTTGCAACCAATACCTCTTATGCGGCCGCCTTCGGCACCGCGGGCTCGAATGCCCTGGTGTTGCTCTTGCTAGACATCCAGCACTTTGGAACCCTCATCGCGCAGATCTTCTTTGGTCTATGGCTGGCGCCGATGGGGTATCTAGCTTACAAATCAGGGTTGTTCCCCAAGGCGTTGGGCATCGTGCTGGTCTCGGCCACCGCATCTTACGTACTTGACACGTTCGCGGCGTTCCTGGTTCCCGCCTTTGAGAAAGAGATGCATCTCTTCCTCATCATCATGCCAATAATCGCGGAGATCTGGTTGCTCGGATACCTGCTTCTTGTCGGCGTGAAGACCGTGAAGCCAGCCAAGGGCATCCTCCCTGCCGCGGTTGCGATAACGGGCGCTCAGGCCTGAGGCGACTACCTGAAACGCCGGTTGCCCCAAAACTGGCAGCACAAAGAACGCCGTGAAGTGGTAGACGAGACTTTGGTTTTATCTACCACTTCCTTCTCCGTAACCCTTCTCAGCAAGCCCACAGCAATACCTCTAACAATACTTTGGTAGCTATACGGCAATACCGCGTAACCGATATGCTACCTATACATCGAGCGCACAGCATTGATGTTCAGGTTCAACCAGATAAGGCGGATGCGAAAGGTGTCAAAAACGGTAATGAGACAACAAGCTGAAAGAAGGAGATGAGCCATTGATAAATTTCTAGCGTCGTTCAGCCCCTAGTAGCAGAAGGGGCAGCCATACTTTTGGGTAAGTCCAACTCAACGGCCCTTGTCAATATCGGAAATAGTCAAAAAGGAGAAAAACGATGATTACTAAGCAAGAAACGGTTTCAACCGAGAAGACCAACGAAAAGGTAAGTGCGAGAACACTACTTTCGTCATTGTGGCTATTCGCAATGCTCACCTACACCTACGGTGATGTTGTCACACTAATGGATCCTGTGAAACACGGGTCCATTGAATTGACTGAAGGCTTCCTGTTGGGAGGTTCCATATACATGATGATCCCGATTTCGATGGTTCTTTTGTCTCGGATATTGAACTATCGGGCAAATCGCTGGGCCAACATCATCGCAGGCTCGATAATGACTGCTACTTTAACCATGACGCTATTTGTTGCCGTACCAACTTCGTATTACGTCTTCTTCTCTGTAATAGAGATCGCGTGTACTGCACTTATAGCCGGGTATGCATGGAGGTGGTCTAACCCCGAAGCCAGTCGTATCAATGTAGCGCGCGCTCAAGGCGCAACTGTCTGATACTGATGAAAGCGATTGTATGCATGAGTGCAGTCGCTTTCTCGTCTGTCAAAACAGGTTTCAACCAAGGTCAATTAGGCACATCCGAAATAATGAAGGAGAGCAAAATGAAAGCAATTGTAGGTACCGAATACGGATCACCCGACGTTCTTCAGGTCCAGGAAGTAGCAACGCCCACTCCCCAGGACGGTGAAGTGCTTGTAAAGGTTCATGCAGTGTCAGTAAATGCAGCGGACTTGCATTTACTGAGCGGTAAGCCGTTCCTTATGCGCCTGATGGGCTACGGGCTTCTAAAGCCCAAGAACACGATACTCGGAGCTGCCATCGCAGGGCGGGTTGAAGCGGTTGGCGGTGGCGTCAAGCAGTTTCAGCCGGGCGATGAGGTGTTCGGGGACTTATCCGGGTCTGGTTGGGGCGGGTTTGCCGAGTACGTATGTGTCAGCGCAGATGCATTGGTATTGAAACCCGCCAATATGACATTCGAGCAAGCAGCGGCTGTCCCTCTGGCCGCGGTCACTGCCCTGCAAGGACTTCGCGATAAGGGACACATCCAGACGGGACAGAAGGTTCTGATCAATGGGGCGTCCGGCGGTGTGGGTACATTCGCGGTGCAGATTGCCAAATCGTTCGGGGCTGAAGTAACAGCCGTGTGCAGCACAGCTAATGTGGACCTCATGCGCTCCATTGGTGCCGACCATGTCATTGACTACACCCAGGAAGATTTCACTCTAAACGGGCAACGTTATGACCTAATTATTGCTGCCAACGGTAATAATTCTATTTCAGATTACAGGCGTGCCCTCAGTCCAAACGGAACGTATGTCATGACTGGAGGTTCCGAAAAGCAAATGTTCCAGGCTATGCTCCTGGGACCATGGATATCAAGGACCGGGAGCAAGAAAATGGGTAACTTGACGGCGAAACCAAACATCAAGGATTTGGGTTTTGTGAAGGAACTGCTTGAAGCCGGCAAAGTGGTGCCGGTCATCGATAGAAGCTACCCGCTAAGTGAGGGTATCGAAGCGGTTCGGTATCTTGTCAAAGGACACGCCAAA
This sequence comes from Chloroflexia bacterium, assembly GCA_038203825.1. Taxonomy (GTDB): domain Bacteria; phylum Chloroflexota; class Chloroflexia; order QHBQ01; family JADMIH01; genus JADMIH01. Next base: position 3,859 of record JBBRDO010000133.1, read on the forward strand.
GGAAAAGTGGTGATAAGCATGGAACAGAGTCGGGCAGCAATCTAAAAGGTAGCTTGACTGCCCAGGCACGGCCCAGACAGGTGAGAATTCAGCACATACCTGGGCAGATACTACTTGAGTTGACGAGACGCAACGAAAGGATAAGCGGGGGAAATGATGACAAATACAACCATGAAAGGCCTGGAAGGCAAGATCTGCCTGATTACAGGCGGCACGAATGGGATAGGGAAAAGCACAGCTCTGGCACTCACCAAACTGGGCGCAACCGTCGTCATTGTAGGGCGCAACGCCCCTAAGACCGCTCAGGTTCTCGAGGAAATCCGCGCGGCCAGCGGTAACAAGAACGTACACTCCCTGCTGGCCGATTTATCATCGCAGCAGGAAGTCCGGCGGCTAGCGGACGAGTTCAAGAGCCAGTACCCCCACCTTCATGTCTTGATCAATAACGCAGGCGCCGCGTTCATGAAACGCCAACTCAGCGTTGATGGCATCGAAATGACATTTGCCCTTAACCACCTTTCTTGTTTCCTGCTGACAAATTTGCTGCTGGATACCATAAGAGCGAGTGCCCCGGCCCGGATCATAAATGTGTCGTCGGGTGCGCATGCCTCGGGCAAAATCGAGTTCGACAACCTTCAAGGCGAACGGGCCTATGGATACGGGGCGTATCCCAATGCAAAACTGGCGATAATCCTCTCTACGGTAGAAATGGCCCGCCACCTGGAAGGAACGGGCGTAACCGTCAATGCGCTGCATCCGGGCTTTACGTCGACAGGTTTCGGGAAGAACAACGGCAAGGTCATGGCCGCCCTCGTCGGCATGATAGCCCCGCTCGTGGGGCGTTCACCGGCAAAAGGCGCGGAAACGTCGATTTACCTGGCCTCTTCACCGAACGTGGAGGGCATTACGGGGAAGTATTTCTACGACTCGCATGTGAAGTCAGCAGCACCACAAGCCACCGATATGGCGGTCGCTAGGAAATTATGGGCTGTAAGTGCCGAGATGGTTCATCTATCGGATGGTCTGCTAATAAAGGTATAGACAGGTACAAGATCATGCTAAACAAGTTCAACCCAACAAGCGGCGCAAGTGACCCACGCCAGCCGATGATCTATGAAATCCGGATCAAGGGCCATGTGGGCCCCCAGTGGACGGACTGGTTTGGGGGTCTCACCATCACGCTCGAAGATAACGGGGATACCCTCCTAACCGGCCCGGTGGTCGATCAGGCGGCACTCCATGGATTGCTAAGACAGGTGCGTGACCTGGGAATGATATTGATCTCGCTGACCCGCGTTGAGCCCGATCAGGCCCCTGCACCCGTTGTCAAATAGCAGGTTGATGCAGGCAACCTGGATAAAGTAGCTTGCATGGAACTCGATTATTGTTCAAACAAGTTTCAGCAATTGGACAAAGGAGAAGTATTCACCATGGTCACAACAATAGAAACAGCAATAGACACAACATTGGACGTAACAGTTAGGCGCGGATTTCTTGGCGGTCGGGTGCAGCCAGGAAGCGTAGTGATCGCCGCCGAAGCAGCCCGCGGGATTGTGCTCGCACAGGGCATACACAAGACCTACGACACAGGTGCTGTCAAGACGCACGCGCTCCGAGGCGTGGACCTGAGGGTCGAACGGGGTGAGATGGTCGGCATCATGGGACCCTCGGGCTGTGGCAAAACCACGCTGCTCAACTGCCTGGCGGGCCTGGAAGAGTTCGAGGCGGGTGCCGTCCACATCGACGGCACGCCACTGAAGGGGATGTCTGACGACAAGAAGACCGAGTACCGCGCTAAGGAGATGGGCTTTGTCTTCCAGAGCTATAACCTCCTTCCCGTGCTCTCGGCAGTCGAGAACGTCGAGCTCCCCCTCCTGGTGTCGGGAACATCTGCCCGGGAGGCGCGGCGTCTCGCACTCGAAGCCCTTGAGATGGTCGCCATGACTCAGTGGGCGCGCAACAAGCCAGCAGAGCTTTCGGGCGGCCAGCGCCAGCGGGTGACCATTGCCCGCGCCCTCGTGAACAAGCCATCTATCGTCTGGGCCGACGAGCCGACCGGCGCGCTCGATACCGAGACCGCCGATGAGGTAATGAGCGTTGTCCTCAAGCTCAACCGAGAGAACGACCAGACGTTCGTATTCGTCACCCACGACCCTCGTATCGGGGCGATGCTCGATCGCGTGATCAACATGCGCGACGGGTTAATAGTCTAGCTATCACGGGCCGGTTGTCACGACCTGACCAGGACTGAGGAGATAATAATGGAAAACATATTCGGCATACCGATGGGGAGCCTCGCCGTAGGGCTCGCCGCCATTCTGGGGATACTCATGACCCCTGTGATCTTTACGGTGTTGTTCAAGCGGGTCATGTTTCGCATCGGCGTCCGCAACATCCCACGGCGCAGGGCCCAGACCGTCTTGATCGTGGTCGGGCTTATGCTTTCGACGCTGAGCATAAGCAGTGCCTTCGGCTTCGGCGATTCCCTCAACTACTCGGTCAAGAAGGGTGTCTACGACCAGCTCGGCCCTATCGATGAGACCGTGGCGATCAAAGGAGCAGGCGGTGTAGGGAGCGCCTCCGGCATGACGCCATTCTCCGAAGCCGTCTATGCTCAGATCACCTCCGCCCTTGCGGGGAACTCTTCGATCGACGGTTATATCCCGAGCCTCGTAAGTCAGGCCGCCGCAAAATTCGGCGTGCGGACTGAGCCCGCTGCCCAGATCATGGGCGTGCCAGCGGACCAGACTTTTCAGGAACTCCGAGCACAGAACGGCGCAACACTTGCCGGTCTCAGGGCAGGCGAGGTGCTGATCAATGAGAAGCTCGCAAAGTCCCTTGGGTTGAAGGTAGGCGACTCAGTGCAGGTGTACGCCGGTCCCAGTCCCGTGCAGTTCAAGGTGGCCGGAATTCTCCCGAATGGCGGGCTGGCGGGTACAGGACCCCAGGTGACCGCGCCACTGCTCGTTGTGCAAGCAGCCGCCGGGCTGGAAGGCCAGATCACCTCCATCCTCGTCTCCAACCGTGGGAGCGTAGAGGAGGGCGAGGCCGGGACTGATGCCGCCATGACCACCGTCAAGGCCGCCACCGCAGGCACTCCCCTCATACCGGTGCCCTCCAAGCAAGATGGCATCCGGCAGGCTGAGAGCATAGCCAACATATTCACCACGATCTTCTTAGTGTTCGGCCTCTTCAGCGTAATGGTCGGCGTGTTGCTGATCTTCTTGATCTTCATGATGCTAGCGGCTGAACGGCGGGCAGAGATGGGCATCAGCCGCGCCATCGGGACGAAGCGCCGCCACCTCATCCAGAGCTTCCTCGCGGAGGGGGCTGCTTATTCGATCCTCTCGGGTGCCGTCGGCTCCGCTCTTGGCGTGGGCGTCTCCTGGGTGCTGATAAGCTGGATGGGCAACCTCCTCGCCGGTCTGGGGGGATCGAGCTTCGGCTTCGATATCAAGCCCCGCAGCATGATCGTCGCCTACTGTTTGGGCATGATCGTCACCTTCCTGACAGTAATGTTCAGCTCGTGGCGCGTATCCAGGCTGAACATTGTTGCGGCGATCCGTGACCTGCCCGATATGAAAGTGCGTCGCGCTCGCTCCCGCTCTACTGCGGTGTGGGGGTTGGTGCTCCTGGGCTCCCTAGCGCTTGCCGTGATCGGCTGGGTGAATATAAATGCCCTCAGCTTCTGGGTTGGCACTTCTATGACCATCGTCTCGGCGGGCATGCTTGCGCGTCGCTTGGGCGTGCCTGAGCGGTTGTCCTACTCGGCATCGGGCCTGGGCCTCATGACGGCGTGCCTCGGCAGCTTTTACCTGGACCGCTATATCAAGCGGCTCGCGGAGCTTGGCGGTGGGATAGAGATGTTCTTCCTCTTCGGGATGATACTCGTGACCGGTGCGGTATGGGTGGCTATGTATAACGCGGGCAGCTTGATCACAGGCATCGCGGCGCTCTTCCGCCGCTCGAAGACACTCGCGCCGGTGCTCAAGACCGCGTTCGCCTATCCGTTGGCATACCCATTTCGCACTGGCCTCACCACAGCTATGTTCGCCCTCGTCGTCTTCTCGCTCGTGATAATGGCGGTCGTCTCTTCCTCCTTCACGAAAGACGCTGCGGGCATCAACCAATGGGCAGGCGGTTACATGGTGCAGGGGACCGCGAACCAGAACAACGCACCCCAGGCACACGAGCTTGCAGCGAAGCTCTCCGCTGACCCCGCTTTGCGTAACACGGTCGCCGGAGTGGGCATGGTCGCCATGTACTCGGCTGAGGGCCAGCAGCAGGGGGTGTTGAAGACGAAGGCGTACGGTGCGGTGATCCTCAATGGCGCAGACTCCTACTTCATGGCTAACTCGCAGTACAAGATAAAGGTGCGCGCCGAGGGTTACGCCAATGATCGCGCAATCTGGGAGGCCATGACGAAGGACCCCAGCCTGGCTGTGGTGACCGCCAACACCGTCCAGACGAGCGAAGCCTTCGGCGAGAGCTTCCCCTTCATGATCGAAGGCCTGAAGTCCGATGACAAGTCGATGCAGCCCGTAACAGTGATTCTGCGCAGCCCGATCAGCGGCAAGAGTGCCGCATACAAGGTCATCGGTGTACTCGACACCAACAACATGTTAGCGTCCGCTGCCCTGTACACCTCGATGGCCGGTCTCGAGAGGGTCGCGGGCCATGCCGTTGCACCGGGCCAGTACTACTTCAAGCTGGCGCCGGGAGTCGACGAGGTCACGGCCGCGCAGGCTGTAGAGATCGCATTCGCAACTAACGCGATGCAGGCGAAGTCGCAAACGCAGGCGTACAATGAGCTGAATGCCACGATCATGGGCTTCATGACGCTAATCCAGGTGTACATGGGTCTCGGCCTGCTGGTGGGCATCGCGGCTCTGGGCGTGATCGCGATCCGCTCGGTGGTGGAGCGCCGGCAGCAGATCGGGGTGCTGAGGGCCATCGGGTTCAAGCGCCGGATGGTGCAGCTAGGCTTCATGATCGAGTCGTCCTTTATCGCGATGATGGGCATCGCCATAGGAGCGATCCTGGGCGTTGTGCTGGCGTATCTGATGACGCACGATCCTGCGTTCAGTGGAGGCACCGCTGAATTCAGCCTCCCGTGGCTGCGTCTCGGGGTGATTATCCTGACGACATATGTAGCGGCCGTGCTTATGACTTACTTGCCAGCCCGTCAGGCCGGTAGGGTCCCCGTGGCCGAGGCGCTGCGCTTCGAGTAGGAGGCGGCGCCACCGGCAGGCAATACTGGAAGCGAACGGGGTAGGCGATGATGCTGGGAAGATTAAGGACTGCATCGTGGCGGACCTGGGCGTGCACGAACAGGAGGAAAGCGTATCGCCATCCTCACACCCCGCCCCTTCATTGGGCACGGAAGCGGCCCTCTAAGAATATAGAGGCACGAGTGGCCATGAGAACACTCACATTAATGGCTTACGAAAGCTGCTGCCATCGAACTTTGGTCCTGAGGATACAGGTGTCTTAGTGCGGAGCGGCGCAAGGAAATGGGAGATACCCACTCCAAGAATATCTGACAGTGATGGCTCGGCCATACAAATTTGAGGAAAGAGGTAACCAAAATGACAAGCACACAACACGTTCACAACGGGATGGCGGATCCTGAGCACGCTGGGCACGCTGAGCACGAAACGTTCTCGACTGATGCGACCGGGCTCCCCATGGTGGTTCCAACAGAGATCGTAGAGCTGGGAGATAGGGACGTCTACACCCTCAAGGCATCCAGTGTCGCCAAACAGATCGGGGAGGCGACCCTGCGTATGCTCGCTTACAACGGCTCTATACCCGGCCCTACGCTCCACGTTCAGCAAGGGTCGGAGATCACAGTGCAAGTGGTGAACGACGGCGACATCGAGGCTACCGTGCACTGGCACGGCCTGCGCCTTGAGAACCGCTACGACGGGGTTCCGCACGACACGCAGGCACCAATCGCTATCGGGGGCACCTTCACCTATAAGGTACAGTTCCCGGACGCCGGTATCTACTGGTACCACCCGCACATCAGGGAAGACTACACGCTCGAAATGGGGCTGTACGGCACAATCGTGGTTGAGCCCACCGATCCCGCGTACTGGCCGGCTGCCGGCCGGCAGTTGAGCATAACGTTAGACGACCTGCTGGTGGAGGACGGACATATCGCCGCGTTCTCGAAGTCCGGCCCTAACTTCACCGCGATGGGCCGGTTTGGCAACGTCCTGCTGATTAACGGCGAGACCACTTTTGCGGGCCAGGCGGCGGTGGGAGAGGTCGTGCGCCTCTATCTGGTCAATACGGCTAACACGCGGATATTCAACTTCGCAGTGCGTGGGGCGCGAATGAAGCTGGTCGGGGGCGACAGCGGGCGTTATGAGTGCGAGACCTTCGTCGGTGAAGTACTGCTCGCGCCCTCCGAGCGTGCGGTCATCGACGTGCTCTTCGACACTCCAGGGGATGTGCGGCTTGAGCATCGCACGCCGGATCACGTTTACGATCTTGGGGCGTTCGCGGTCGCCGGAGCGTCGAACAGCACTGCCTCAACCGCATTGATGTCGTACGCGGTGCTGCGCACTGATCCGGAACTCACCGCCGAGCACCGGACTATCGGCTATGACGTTGAGCGCGAGCCCGACAAGGTGCTCGCGTTCGTGGCCTCTATGCCCCTGCTATACGGGGGAGAGGCAGCTCAAGCGACCTCATACAGCTGCCCCATGCACCCCACCGTCACGTCTCTGGAGCCAGGAGCGTGCCCGCTGTGCGGGATGAGACTGCTGCCCGTGGCTGCGGCACCGGTACCACCGCCTGCGTTTGCCTGCCCTATGCACCCCGAAATAATAAGCGAGGTGCCGGGAACGTGCCCAAAGTGCGGGATGAAACTTCTGCCCGCCAACAATGCGGCCCCAAGTACGCCTGCCGCAACGCACCCGCACACGGGACACAGCGAGCAGGGCGGGCACGAGCAAAGTGACGGCCTCGAGTGGGAGGACCTGATGCCAGAGATCAACCGCGCGTCCAACACCAGCAACATGATCTGGCAGCTGATCGACCGGCAGTCCGGATCAGTAAACGGAGCCATCACCTGGGCGTTCACGGTGGGCGACAGGGTGAAGATCAGGCTCGTGAATGAGATGGAGTCGGATCACCCTATGCACCACCCGTTCCATATCCACGGAGCAGGTCGCTTCCTTATCCTGTCTAGAGACGGGCAGCCGGAGTCTAACCTGGTGTGGAAAGATACTGTGCTCGTGCGCGCCGGACAGACCGTAGATATCCTGCTTGAAGTCACAAACCCGGGGCTATGGATGGCGCACTGCCACATCGCCGAGCACGCCCAGAGTGGAATGATGTTCAGCCTCAAC
>JBBRDO010000134.1:0-11134 GCA_038203825.1 Chloroflexia bacterium
GGTACGCGTAGCGCGGGTGCCAGGCGGCCACTTTTTCGCTGGCGGCCACTGCAGCAATTCCATAACTGGGTGGATCGCACTCGCATCGCCGATGTCCCTCCCGATGAGCGAGCCACCGTGCGCAGGCAGCTCACCGAGATCAAAGAGGCCCTGGAGAAGCAACTGGCGGAGTTGGAGCTATTACAGGGGGGCGCAGAAGCGGAGATACCTCCTGAAAGGCGGGCAGAGAGCGAATCGGTAGAGAGCAGCCCAAACAGCCCATCTCAGTGATTACTCTACGTCGGCTAAAGCCGAGTAGCTTCTACGGATTGGATACCGATGCTCGCTAATCCACGAGCAAGGATCACTAAAGCAGCGACTACATCACGAGGACAACTCATCCCACAATCGCATTTGTGCCAACGTTCCGAAAGTTCTTGCTTTCGGATACTACCGCACTTGGGGCACGTCTGCGAAAGAACGCTTTGAAAGCAGGGTCTATCCTGACAGGGGGACACTTGTGTTGGGATCAGGCGACGGTGAGCCGAGTGGCACGCTCAGTTACTCCAGTAACTTAGGAGAAGGGGCGTGCCAGTTTGCAAATGCATGGCGATAGAGCTACCGTTTATGTCTTCTGCGCTTATCACCACTCAGGATGGTCTTCAGCTTGTGACAGTTGGCGCAAACAACCTGTAAATTACAGAAAACCTCTAAAGCCACGCATTGCTGAATAACTACTCCGCATTGGCTGTGGTCAGACGCGCTAAAGGTCGATAAAAAGCTTGTTTTGTGCTAAAATGCAGTAGGTGCGTAAAACCTTTTTGTACAGGATATATCCTACCCGCAAGCAGGCTACCCGGATGGGTAATATGCTTGAGGAATGCCGCTGGCTGTATAACCGGCTTCTTGAACAGCGCAAGAACGCCTGGGAGCAAGCCCAAACTTCGCTCACTCTGTATGACCAGCATGCTCTTTTGCCCGCATTGAAAAAGGAACGGCCCTCCCTTGGGCAAGTGCTAGCCAAAGTTTGCAGAACGTTGCTGTCAGGATAGACCTTGCTTTCAAAGCGTTCTTTCGCAGAATACGGAAGTCTTATGAGGGCAAGGGTGAAAAACCAGGCTACCCAAGGTTTAGAGGCTATGGGCGGTATGATAGCTTCTGCTACCCGCAAGCTCCTTCCGGTTGTCGCTTGGTTGGCGACATACTCCACCTGTCCAAAGTTGGCCCGCTCAAGGTAGTATTGAACGTCCCATAGAGGGCACGCCCAAGACGGTGTGCATCCGCAAGAGCAGTACGGGCAAGTGGTACGCCACATTCTCTTGCGAGTGGGAGCCTATCAGGCTGCCTGTGTCCTCGGAGCAGGTCGGTATAGACGTTGGCCTCAAAACGTTTGCTACTCTCTCTTGTGGTGAGGAGATTGAGAACCCACGCTTCTTTCGCACTGAGGAGAAGGCCCTGGCAAAAGTCCAACGCCTTTTGTCCAGGCAAGAGAAAGGAACGCCACAAAGGGCCAAACGGCGCAAGGTAGTTGCCCGAGTGCATGAGCGCGTAGGTTGGTGCAGGAGCGATTTCTCGCATCAGCACTCCCGCCGGATAGTCAACCGATACGGGTTGATAGCGGTTGAGGATTTGGAAGTCAACCGGATGCTGCATAATCAATGTCTTGGTAAGTCCATCTCGGACGCAGCGTGGGCACGGTTCCGGCAATTGCTTGAGGTGAAGACAGAATGGGCCTGGGCCGCCCGCAAGTTTGTTGCTATCAACCCCGCTTATACCAGCCAGACGTGTCATGCTTGTGGGCATCGCCTTAGTTCTGAGCAACGGTTGGGTCTCAGTGAACGGATATTCGATTGTCCTTGTTGGGGTTTGCATATTGATAGAGACCTGAACGCTTCTCTGAACATTCTTGCGTTGGGGATACAACGCATGAGTAACCAATCTCTAGAAGCCGCCGCCCTTTAGGGCGTGCGGAGTATTCACCTTAAGGAGTGCCATTATGGCACCCCTATGGCACCCCCCTTCAGCCCAGGAGGAAGGATAATGACGACCAGGGACCATTTTCGTGGCGCCAGTAAAATGGTCCTTCTACCAAACGCAGCCCGAGAAGGACCGGCGGCATGGGGCACGCCGAAGCTCTTCGCACACGTGCAGGCGAAAGAATTGCTTTTAAGGATGTGCATAAGTGTATTGCCCGGACGCCATTCTTATGTTAAGCTATGTCTATGACAAGCACATTTGTTCACACTCCAAGATACAATCCTATCGTGAGGCCCGAGGGCTTCAGGTACGAGGACGGGCGCCTCTCCCGGCTCAGCTACCACCTGGTGTGGGTCGTGCGCCGCCGCAGACCTGTGCTGGTCGGGCAGGCCGAGGAGCGGCTGCAAAGCCTGCTCAAGGAGAGCGCCCTGCAGATGGAGCTGGAGATAGTGGGGCTCAGCATACACCCCGACCACGTGCACCTGCAGGTGCTCGCAACTCCCGAGCTCGCACCGTCTCAGATCGTATACCGTTTCAAGCTGGCGACCGCAGCAACGCTCAGAAGCGAGTTCCCCGACCTGAAGAAGCTGCCCTCCATGTGGAACGGCTCCTACCTGGTGTCGAGCGACAAAGAGCTTGCCCAGGAAGACATAGACAGATACGTCCAGGCTCACAACAAGCGCGCGTGACGATCAGGCATCGCCTTTGGCGAGGCGAGCACATTGCCGAGCGTATACCTACTCTTTGCGGGTTAGCGCCTTAGAAGAGCATGGAAGCCTGGAATACCGAGGACAGAATACGGGTGACAATATATGGAGCAACAATTGACGAAATAAGAGGGTAGTCCACACAACTGGATACTCGCATCGCAGACAAATGAAAAACCCGACCGTTGGCGCGGTCAGGTTTCAAAAATCTCTGGTGCTGTAAGACCCACTTGGCGGCGGAATCTTGAGCTATAATCCTGCGAACACCTAGATTGTAGCACACGACTCCCCACCTGTCAAGAGGGTGAGGAGCATTTTAATGCCGAAAAATAGCAGAGAATACAGGAGATCTAGCACCGCACCTCCCGGAAAGGAGACCTACAAGGCCCCGGGCGATAGTAGCAGGACTTCAACAGCGCCAGTACCGGGTACCAGTTTCGCCGCAAGATTCGGCCAGGTGATCCTCAGCGACGGGATCGCAGCGATCCCGTCGGCCCTGTTCCACTACCAGCGAAAGCTCGAACTGACCGCTCAACAAGCCTGGTTCGTCTCTTATATTTTGGCTCATAAGTGGAATACCGAACTGCCGTACCCGAGCATGAATAAGATGGCACGTTGCGCGGGCGTAACACGGCGCGTTTTGCAGTACCGGTGCAATGAACTCCACAACTGTGGCTACCTTCAGATATTTCCCAGGCACGGAGAGAAGAACGATCAGGACACCAATGCCTACGACTTTTCCGAGTTGTTCCGCCGTATGGAGGAGCTATTAGCGGAAGATGGGCAAGCGGATAATCCCATACGCGGCGATGGAAGTTCTCCAGGGGAGCAGGATTACGCCGAGTACGATCCGAGCTTCGTGGCTCGATATGGGCGAGTAATCTGCAAACATGGAGTGGCCGCCATACCGCGCGCACTATTCACCCATCAGCAAGCGCTAAAGCTGTCACCGCAGCAGGTCTGGTTTGTATGCTACATCTTCTCATTCCAGTGGGACACTGCGCTGCCGTACCCTAGCCTGCGCAAGATGGCCGAGCGAACGGGCTATAGCAGGCAGCATCTCATTAACATCAAGTCCACCCTTGTTGAGGCGGAGTACTTGCGCCTGGTACACAGATATAGTGAGAACGGGCAGGACACCAACGCTTACGACTTCAGCGGGTTGCTGGAGGCAATACGCAAGCAACTGCAACCGGAGCAGCCTACTGAAGAAGAGGTGGTGTCGACTGATGAAGGCGAAGAGCAGAACCCCGACTCCGGTTCCGAGGAGGAGACACAAGGCCGTGCCAGCGGACGCCAGCGGCAGGTCAGACGCTCCAGATTTTCGATACCTCAACCAACTGGGGAACTTACACCATCATCTCTAGCTTCGAGCACAAGGGCTCCAAGTGGCAACAGTTCAGAGGGGATAGAACAAGGGTTTACAGGGGGCTTAGAACAAGGATTGACAGGGGAGGTGGAACAAGGGTTTACAGGGGGCTTAGAACACGGGTTTACCGGTCGGGTAAGCAAGCGTGCTATGGCCCCTGAGAACACCACTTTACCGAGGGGACAGAAGGGCTCTTTACCCGAAGTAGAATCATTAAAACTAGAAGAAATACAAGAAGATGATTCGAATCATCTCTCTCAAAAAAATAAAGGTGTGACGAACGAAACGAAGAAGGGCATACCAGGATATTCGCCTTACATAGCCGATGTCGCACGTGACTTCTCGATCGAACTGGGTGACTCTGCTCATGAGGCATCCAACATGAAGCAGGCCCTGAACCTGTGGCAGAGTTCCGGTTTAGAGGAGCAGCAGTTTGTCGAGCTAATGCACGAGGCGCGCAAGCTCACGCGCCGGTATCAGAGTCGACCTACTTGGGATGCTTTGAACAATAAGATGGCCTACTACTATGCAACATTGCGTGATCTAATTGGGCAGGATACAAGAGACTGAGCTCAACTCTCCTGAAGCTTTCGCCCGCCGTGTAAGGAGATTGACCTGCCGACGTGGCCGTGGTATACGGCAGCTCAGCATCGTTCGCAACACCGGGTTGGGAGTAGGGCAGTGTGGTCAGGGTGTATGTATATACATACACCCGAATTTATGCCCCACACCCACCGGTCCGGTCAGGCAGAAGATGAGTTTTCCACAAGTTCCTAAAACTGTGAAACTGTGATAAAGTGCTTGAGAGCAGGTCTGATGGCTGCTTGTCATGGCTATTCGGACATCGGACAGCGGACATTTATGCAAAGGAGCCTGATGGAAGACTCTATACCTCTACAGGAGGCCGCAAAGCAGTTTGGAGTGAAAGCAACACGCTTGCGCCGCGCTGCATGGGATGGGCGCCTGGCGGCACGGCACGTAGGCAACCAGTGGTTGGTGCCGCCGGTTGAGGTAGAGCGGTTCCTACGAGAAGGGGGTCACAGAGTAGGTGCTTCTACCTCCTTTACGTCTACGGTGCCCAAAGGAGAAACTATGGCTCGCATCATTGCCGTAGCTGTGCCCAAAGGAGGTACAGGCAAGACCACTACTACTATTAATCTGGGCGCAGCACTTGCCGAGCAAGGACAGCGGGTGCTGCTGGTAGATTTTGATCCTCAAGGCAACCTCACCCAGTCGTTAGGGCTGCGTCCCAGCCAGCTTGAGCATACCATCTACAGCGCCATCAAATACTTCCTCACTCGCTACGAACCACAGCTGGAACTGGCGATCTGCCCAACGTCAGCGGGTATGGATCTGGTGCCGACGAGTGCGCGCCTCAATCTCGCGAATGATGAACTGGCTGTAGCGATCCAGCGCGAGTTTGTGCTGCAGAAGCTTCTGGCTTCGGTAGCGCAGCAGTATGACGTAATCTTGATCGACACGCTTCCTTATCTTGGGGTACTGGTGATGAACGCTCTGGTAGCGGCGCATGAGGTCCTTATACCGTTGCAGGCGGAGTATCTCGCCACCGAGTCGGTTGCGTTGATACTGGACCAGGTGCAGCTTATGAGGAGGGCCGGACTCAACCCCAACCTGGCCGTCACCGGCATCCTTCTTACGATGGTGGACAGCAGAACCATCATCAACCGCGAGGCTGCAGAGTATGTCCGCAAGACGTTTGGGCAGCAGGTACGCATTTTCGATACCTTCATCAAGCGCTCAGTTCGCTTCCCCGAGTCGCAGGCCAGTCACCAGACGATCCTGCGGTATGAACCGCAAGGTGAGGGGGCACGCGCCTACCGTGCCCTGGCCGCGGAGGTGCTCAATGCCAATGCCCCAGCGTAAAGGTAGAGGCTTCTTTGGCGAGGCACCCACAGCAGAGGACGAAGCAGCGCGTCAGCGAGAGGTAGCGTCACTGTTGCCCCCGCGGCGGGCCGTCATCCAGGAATTGCCCATAGAGCGCATCCGCCCTAACCCTTTCCAAGCGCGCCAGCGCTTTACCAACCTTGAGGAGCTGAGTGCCGCGATCCAGGCCCAGGGGTTCATCACCCGCTTACGGGTACGGCCCGATCCTGTGGAGGACGGGTATTTCCAGCTGGCCTTTGGTGAGCGCCGGTTGCGAGCCGCGAGGTTAGCCGGGCTTACGGAGATACCGTGCGAAGTCGCCGAGCACACCGACGATGAGCTCTTCGAGATCGGTCTGGCCGAGAACATCCAGCGGCGCGACCTTGAGCCGCTGGAGGAGGCGCGGGCCTTCCATATTTTTATAGAGGAGCGCGGCTATTCGATACGCCGTCTTGCTGAGCGTATCGGCAAAGATAAGAGTTACGTACAGGACCGCCTCGCGCTATTACGTGCTCCGGAAGACGTGCAGCGGATGATTGAGCAGCGCCCCGACACGCTGCGCATAGCAAGGGAGATCGGTAAGCTCGCCACTGCGGAGGAGCGCCAACCATTGATCGACGACGTGACGGCTGGAAAGCTGAACACGGAAGATGTGCGTAAGATCGTGCGCACGGTGACCACGTCGGCGACTGCGGCTCCCAGTACGAGTGCTGAGCCCTCGACCCATGATGCCATGAGCATTCAAGGTATGCCAGGTATGCCAACGCCCTCAGCAGCCTCAGGTACGGTGGCGAATGCTTTAGCAAGGATGTCCGAGCAGGCGACCGATGGGCCGAAGCAATCGACAGATACAGAGAAGGAGAGGGCACCTTTAGCGAGGTTGCAGCAGGAGATGGGCACGGTGCGTGTTATCCTGGCGCGCTGGCAGCATGCCTTGCCTGAGATGGCTGCTGGAGAGAGAGCAACGCTTGCAACGTGTATAGAGGAAATATTAGAGGTCGGCACCCAGTTGCGTGCAGGATTGCACGGCCGGGGAAAGCTGGATAGATAGAGGATTGCGTCTCTACAGGCTGGCAACCCAGTTTTGTTAGGCATAGTAAGGAGCACTTATGAACAGCCAGTCCCCTGACTTTGAGTCAATAAGAAAGATCAGTCCATATGAGGCTGAATACTGGAGCGCACGCGATCTTGCACCGCTCTTTGGTTACACGAGGTGGGAGAACTTCGAAGTAGCCATCAAGCGTGCGAAGACCGCCTGTGAGCAGGTCGGCCAGATAGTAGTCGATCATCTTCGTGACGCCACGAAGATGATCCAGACAGGCAAAGGGGCACAGCGCGAGGTGAAGGATTACTCGCTGAGCCGTTTCGCCTGCTATCTGATAGCGCAGAACGGCGATCCACGCAAAGGGGAGATCGCCGCAGCCCAGGCATACTTCGCCGTTGCTACAAGACGCAACGAACTGCACGAGTTGTATGAGGACCAGCAGAAGCGTCTACAGATGCGCGAGCGAGTATCGGAAAACAACCGTAAGTTAGCCGAAGCCGCTCAGCAGGCAGGCGTCCTCACCCGCAGCTTTGGGGAGTTTCAAAACGCCGGGTATCGTGGTCTGTACGGTGGGCTGGATGTAGACGGTATCAAAGCGCAAAAAGGGCTTGGACGCAACGAGGAAGTGCTGGACCGCATGGGGCGTGAGGAGTTGGCCGCCAACGATTTCCGCATAACCCAGACCGAGGGGAAGCTACGTAACGAGCGTATTATCGGCCAGAGCAGAGCGATGCAAACTCACCACGAAGTGGGCAGAAAGGTCCGCGAGGCGATCGAAGAGATAGGGGGCATCATGCCTGAGGACCTTCCACCGGAACCCTCCATCAAGCCCCTCATAGACGAGAAGCGCCGGCGGCACAAGAAATTGCAGGCGAGCACCGGGAACACAGGCGAAAATAGTCCTGACGCGTCCAGTCAGGAAAAGCTGTGGGACTAGACCGCATGACAAGGCTGGCTCCGAGTAACCTGAACGAGGAAGGGTTACTTTGGAAACACACTACGCGCACCACAGACAAATAATGTCTCCACCATAAGAGGGAGCGCGCAAGCTGCCTATTAGCTCCTCAGGTTCGCGCCTATGGGTATGTCCCTGTATCTACACAGTGCTGGCATACCAGAGTAGGCGTGGGCCATGCCCCCACCGAGGTTTTGCAATTACAGGCGGAAGAAGGAAAGCCTGGTGATTGGTATAGGCACCGAATAGAGGAGGAAGGGCATCCGGTCCGAGCAGAATAGTATAAGGTAGCAAACGACCAGACGATAGCAGCCAACTCCTCATTTGTCCAAGGTGCCACGCAAGAAAGCGCTGCCTGTTTCACGCAAGATAATTCTGCGCTTTACAGCCAAGCCGACCAGCCCCTGCTGCTGGTAACGTGCAACCCAGCGGTGCATAGTGCGTAATGGTAGTTGGTGCTGGCGGGACAGTGTGGCTAGAGGTACTCCAGCCTCAAGGAGGGGGCGAAGCAGTTGGAAGCGGGCGAAGGCCCTGTTACGTTCCTCTTCCATCAGGTATGTCAACGCTGGCACCGCTGTAGCATTAGCGCCATCAACGTCGTTAGCACTACCGGGATCATTAGCACCCATGTTATCCATGGTCAGAAGTACTAAACGTAAGAGGCGATGACGACATCTCGGGAACCTCAGGCGAAGAGAAGAACTGTTTTGATCAATGACTCACTTGCTCTTGTCGGCAGTGTACTACACCAGTCAAACTACTGACAGATAATCCACAAGAATCAGTGCCATTTAATTTCCAACTTTACAACATCCTGTGAGGTCAACGCAGTAAGCTCCAGGAACTTAGCATCATCGCCGCGTAGTGCTTCTTCCCACTGTAGCCGTGCAGGACTGAACGTGTCCGACGTATCGACTCCTGCCGGCAACGCAGCAAGAAAGCCCATATGCGGAAGGAAATTGCACGCACCATCCTCAGATAGTTCAAGATGTATGCGGCAGCCGTACGTATCTATCAGATTATCACAGGTGAGGAGTATACCTATTGCCGAAAAGAGGTCAATGTAGCGCAGTTCGCGGAGATCAATGCCGATCTGTGACGTGCTGCTTGCCTGCTGGACAAGCAAGGGCAGAAACTTGTCAATGGTGATCACATTTAGATCTGTAGTATTTGGCTTGATTAGTACGGGCGAATGCATATGCGCCTATTATCAGCCGTCGTGCATGAGCAAGTCAATCCCCAGCAGAGTAATCCACATCAGCTGCAAGTTAGTCGCGGGGCAAGTCAGTGACTTGCGACTGTCATAGAAGCAGGGAAAGCGGGACGGGGTTACTAATTGTTGCAACAGAGCCGTCTTGGCTCTGTTGCAACAACTTATCGGACCTGCTAGAGTAGAACTATCTGACCACTGTTTCTAGCAACCGGAGCTCCTGACATGCCCACCCGACCTACTCAGCACTAACCGAGGCTATTCAAATATCGGCATTAACAGGCAGAAATCATCCTGCTTTGTGTTCGATGGTATCTGAGGGTGCGCCACATCACCTATTGTTAGATACCCGCTGTAGGCGGGATAGGTTGGAAAGGAGACCTATGGGTCAATCGGCCTACCTGGAGATGAAAGTTGAAGGGGAAAGTGTAAGCTGCAGAATTATCTGGCGCATAATAGGCTCTTCGCCAGGTTTCGTGAAATGAGTGCCAGATGTACAGGCAAGCGAGCCTCGATTTGCTCCGCCAGCGCTTGTCACATGCCGCCTGCGGTCGTGGGAACGTTATCTTCACGAAACCTGGCGAAGAGCCTATTTCACGCAAGATAATTCTGCCCTTTACAATAAGGTGGACAGGATCGCCCAGGCGAATCGTGCCGCGCTGCACCACGCCACCGCCCCCGCACCGGCAGCGGACCCCTGACGGTGCGCCGCGGCCACCGGAAGGCAGATCGTAGCGAGCCGGCTGTCCCCGCGCAGTCGGCATGGCCGGAGTGCTGCAACTCCACGTCGCGGCCCCCTCGGTCGGCGGCGGATCCCGACTCCACGTCGCGGCCTGCGCTGCGCCTCCGCCAAGCGGCGCAGGTGACCACCCGATCAGGACCACATGCGGTCACTGGGAGCGCCCGGAGACGCGACCATGAGTACGCTGGGTCGACCACGCACTAGCGAGAGCGCTATCACTGGCCCGGCCCGGTCTGTTGATCGAGCCCACCCTCACACGGGGTCCACACGAAATTTTGATTTCCCGGCACGCGTGCCGGGTCAAAGAAACGGTACTCCCCGGAAGCCCCACTAATCGTTGACCGCCAGCCGGATGGCCCGTACAACGGGTTCCCGGAGACGTTGTGGTCTATGCCAAAAGGTCCCTTTACTAAGTATTTCTGGCCCGGAACGTAGATCGTGCGTGGCGCGGGACCGCCAGGGAATGTATACCAGCAGTCGTCGACTGAATTGCATACTGCCGTCCCCTTATGTGAATCGAAAGGTGGCGGGGCGTTGGAAGTTTGAGGATGTACGCAGTCCGCAGGTGATCCATGTTCTTCAACATCGGTTTGGATTGGACAGCCGCCGATCGGCCCAGCAACATGTGAGAGCAGTTCAAACAGCGTGTCCCACATACCCCGACCAGTCGGATCAGTCCCATTCAACGGGTTACTGCTGACGTAGCCGTAGGCACTGCGCGTCAGTCCTACAAGAGGATCCCGGCTCACAAACTGCGCCGAGTCGGGGTCGTAGTACCGCGCACGCAGATACTGCAACCCCGACTCGGCGTCCGTATACTGCCCACCATAGCCGAACGGATTGATAACCGCGGTGGCAGGCCGCGAACCCGTCGTGCTGTGCTTTGCGCCTGTATCAAGGGTACCGCGTAGGCCTGTGGTGGCTACCATGCTTATCCGTGCGTGGAATGACTAGAAAATACACAAGAAATCTGTGGTATACTTTGTCGGCGATCAGCATGGCAGTCATGGCAGTATGGTACAAGGGGAGCAACGATGGAGGAGAATACCTCGCGGGGACTGGTGCCAGTGCGAGAGGAGACGGTCAATTTTTACGGCGATGAACTAGCGGCCGCCCAGATGGAGGACGGCACGATCATGGTGCCATTGCGACCCATCGCCGAGGCCCTGGGGCTAACCTGGCCGAGCCAGACCCAGCGCGTGCGCCGCGATCCAGTACTCTCGCCACTACAAGGGGTTATTATGATGAAAACCCCCGGAGGCGAGC
>JBBRDO010000135.1:0-11099 GCA_038203825.1 Chloroflexia bacterium
GCATCATGTCCGGCTCGTCGAGCAAGCCGTAGCTCCAGTTAATTGCCCCACGCAGCGTTCGTTGGCGAGGCGGCAGGTCCAACGAACCCGATGTAAGCAGGTTCAGCCTGCTCGTAAGGCGCTCAAGGATCGCAGCAGGTGGCAGCAGCTTGATGCGCGCAGCCGCAAGCTCAATGGCCAGGGGCAGACCATCCAACTGGCGGCATATCTCGGCTATGGTGGCTGCGTTGCTCTCATTGATATCGAAGTTTGGTATCACTGTCCGCGCCCGCTGCACAAACAGGGCAACAGCTTCGTACCGGGACAGCTCCTCGGCCTTCGGGCCTTCCTGCGCATCCCCCTCATCCGGCTTCTCCCACTGTGGCGCGTCGGCATCGGGCATGGCGAGAGGTGGAACTGCCACCTGATATTCGCCGTACAGGTGAAGCGCCGTTCGGCTCGTGACCAGCACCTTCACTTCAGGGCAAGCTGTTATGAGGTCCGCAACCAGCGGCCCCGCCGGTACAATGTGCTCAAAGTTGTCGAGCACAAGTAACATCTCTTTGTTTGACAGGTACTCTTCGAGCGTTTCCATGACGGACTGGTTGGGCACTTCCTTGACCCCCAGGCTCCGCGCTATCGCTGAAGGCAGCATGTTAGGGTCCGAAAGTGGCGAGAGAGCCACAAGGTAGACACCATCCTCAACATAGTTGCCCATGCTGGCTGCCACTTGCAGGCTCAGGCGCGTCTTCCCTATTCCTGGTGGTCCTGTAAGTGTGATCAGGCGCACATCTTCCTGCATTAGCAGGTCAAGCACGCGCTCCACCTCGCGTTGGCGGCCAATAAAGGTGGTGCGCTGGGCGGGCAGGTGTACGTTGGGCCTCTTCGGAACCCTGGCGTGTGGTTCCCGCCCGTTGAGCGGAAAAGAAGTGGTTATCTCACCGAACATGCTCTCCGCGTTGTCCGACGTGCGAGCCATCTCTACCAGCTGGAGCACATCCTCGCTGGGCGCTCCCAGAGTGACCGCGAGCAATTCGGCCATCTGGCGCGAGGGACGGCGTCGGCCGGCCTCGATCTTACGGATCGTCTCGATCGAGCAGCCTATACGGTCCGCTAATTCATCTTGCGTGAAATCGCGGCTCTTACGCTTTTGCCTCAGCCATTGACCGAAGGAGAAGTGAGATATGTCATTCATAACAGGCCCTGATAGACCAGCGAGGGTAGACCTCACAGGCTCTAGCTATCGCAGCAACAATGCGGGTACTGCTATAGTGACACGTTGCATAGTGAATCGTGGGATAATTATATATGAAAGCTCAGGCCAATGTAAGTACTTCTGGCCGCCACCCTTCCTATTGTGACTATACCGCCGGTTCCGCCAGGAATGGTCTGTCTACATAAACTCGCGAATCTGCGCCACGTCAGCAAATGGCAAATGAGCGTCACGCGATCCTGGTCAGCGCCATATATCGCGGCCACGTACATCTCGGGGCGAGAGATATTCCATCTTATGTGTCTCCCGTAGCACCCGAATCGTCTCTGATACCTGCCTTTGCAGGGTCGTAAAGCGAGTCTCTAACTCCTCAAAGTGGCTCCCCTGGCCGGCTGAGTACTCAGAGCGCTCCATCCCAATCTGGACGGGCGGTACAGCCGGGATGGGGGCGAGACCCGGTGCCTGGCCTATCACAGCTACCATGTCCTCGTCGAAATGGTCGGACTTGATGCGCTCATACAAAAGCCTGGTATCCATAGCAGGCACAATACTGAGATCTTCCAGGAGGGCAGCCTTGCAGCGCTCATACTGAAGCATGGCACCAGCGCGGTCCCCGTTGAGATAGTGTATGCGCATCAGCTTGCGATAGATACGCTCGTTCCCACGATCATGTTGCAATATGCGCTCCCCATACTCTGCCCCCAGTTCGTAGAGGGCATGTATGTCACAATAATCCATCAGCTTGTCGAGCATAATCACCATCATGCCCTCGATTCGCTCGCGCTCCAGCACACACCACTCCTCGTAACATCCTTCCAACAAACCACCCCTGTAAAGCGCAACGGTTCTCTGTAGCGCCTGCCACATATCGGCATCCAGCGTTTCTCCATGTTTGCCCCGTACCATCTCGAACCCACGCTCGAATTCCGCCACATCCAGCCATAGCTCCGCCCGCTGGTTGATGCTTACCCAGTCCGACTCGACCAGCAGCACTCTATCTCTCGCCGGGGTCTCCTCGTCACCAAGAGCAACCTGCAAATGCCATATCATGTGCTGCAACTGTCTCTTGGCCTGCCCCATGCTTGTGTCTTGCCAGAAGCGGCCGGCAAGAGCCTCACACGACTGGGGTCGGTCCCTGTGGAGCAGCAGAAAACACCAAAGGCTCTGCATCTTGCCCGGGTCGATTCCCCCGAGCACATGTCCCGATAATTGCGCGGAAAAGCGGCCAAGCATCCTGATCTGTAGGGGGGGCATAAAGAACAACTCCTATCCTGGTGTAGCTCTATCAAGCTCGATTGGCACATTATAAGCCCGTAAATGCTGCTCCGGCTGTCACAAGAACCGTCACAACTATGCGCCCTTTCTTCTGTGCCGCTGAACATTGCCCCACGTTCGTAAACAGACAACACAGTATCAGTTTTATGCTCAGGGGGATATGTCGTGTGCCACGCCGACTTCCCACTCGGTATCGCCCCAAATATGCCTTGAATCTGCCAACTTCCAGACTTTTACCAATCTATTACCTGTATATACCGCGCGCACCACCTTCGCGCGCTATAATCAACTCGCGAGAGTCTGCGTTTCGACCGTTCCGAAACGCACAATCCATGGATCGCGTGGCCACGGGCAGTTTACTGACCAGGACTACAGCCGTGGGAGGACGAGGATGAATACTTTCACTCTGGATGTACCTTCGACTCAGGAAGACCTGTCTATTGACGTGACCCCAGGCGACATTTCCTCGCACATTCTCGTTATTGGTGTGGGCGAGCGGCACAAGCATGATGAACAGGTCGGCCTCTATGTCGCCCGGCGTATTCGGGAAGAGTGCGGCGCTGCTGTCCGCGTGGTCGAGGAGACCAAAGATGTGCTCGACCTGATGGACCTATGGCAAACGGCTGACGTAGTCTTTGTTGTGGACGCTGTCGTCGACGGCAAGGGAGTCGGGGCCATCCACCATTTCGAGGTTGGCCCGAGCACAGGATGCGACGAGGTCATACCAGCGGACATCTCCTTTTCTTTGCGCGTTCTCGGCCTCGCCGACGCCATCCACCTCGCTGAATCCCTGGATATGCTGCCTGCCAGGCTCATTGTCTACGGCATTGAGGCCGAGTGCTTCAAGCCGGGTGATGGTCTTTCACTTGACGTTCTGGCTGCTGCTGAGCAGGTCACAAGGGAGATACTCAATTACGTCGGCCGGCGCCGCAGCGGTTGAATACGCGAGCATGCACGGCGAACTGGCCTGATGCAGCCCTCGCCCATCAAATGCCAGTGAATCTCGACTGAAAGGAGAAACAGGCCATGGATACGCACAATACTCAGCCCACCAGGCCGGTTAGAACAAGGGTACCCATCCGCCTTAGAGGCGCAGTTATCCTTCAGGCTCTCTTTGTTCTGACTTTCCTCGCCTTCTTCTTGATCGGGACCATGTCAGCAGGTGCCCGCCCGACAACAGGCACATCACAGTCACCCCTCATGACGCCAACGCCGAGCAATACTCCCACAACCGGCTGTTGCACAGATCTGACGGCCGTTCCCGGCTCGATTTGCCTGTGGGAGTACAACCTGTGGTTCGGTTCCACAATTACGAACAACTGCGGCTACTCGGTCCAGGGGAGCGTAACCAACACTCTTGAAATATCCCCTTATTCGAACGGTCCCTGGACCAGCCTCGGCAGCGCAGTATACCCGGACGTCTACTTCGCCCCGGGCAGCAACGACTTTAGTGTTTCGCACACCGACGGCTTCCCCAGTGGCTATACATGGTACAGAATTCACACGGTCGCCAATTCTGCTGACGGTTGCTGGCTCGCAGAAGCCTTCACGACACCTTTGCCAATCTGCCTGGAGGCAACTGCGATCGCCACCGTGACGCCGACTTCCACTCCCACCTCAACTGATACTCCCCAGGCCACGCCAACCCTCACACCGATCGGTGAACCCGAGTGGGACATCCTGCAATACGTGCGCGATAACCACCCGTCCTGGACCTGCGACCCCATCGGGGGCACGCCGGGTCATCGCACTCTCGGCTGTCCTGTGGCTGCGGGTCACTCCGGTTTCGGCAGCGTCGACAACTACGGCGATCCCGGTGCCGCCTCGGCCAATTGGCAGCAGCGGCGTCAGCACGCCCAGACTTACTACCCGATCTTCCAGGACCTCTCGTGGGCCGGCTACCCAGGTTATCACGGTGAAGGAAACATGCCTCCCTACAACTTCTTCTACCAGGAGGACTTCTACTGGGCAGACGTGCGCGTGCTGGGTGGTAACCGTTTCGATGACACCGGTTACCACTACTCCCCCGACATCGCGACTGCCATCATGGAAGCAGCGGCGGCGCTCGGCTACCTCCCGCCTCCCAGTCCCACCCCCACATCCTCCCTTACAGTGACAAATACGCCAACACCTACCGAAACACCTTCCATCATACCCAGCATAACGGCCGCGCCCCCGACCTGCACACTGACCTTCAACGACGTGCCGGTTGGGCATACTTTCTACGATCCCATTATGTGCCTGGCATGCCGGGGTATAGTCAGCGGCTACAGCGACGGCAACTTCAGGCCGGCTAATAACGCCACGCGCGGGCAGATATCCAAGATAGTAGCCCAGGCAGCCCAGATCAACGGAGATCCTGGGGCACAGTTCTATGAGGACGTTCCTCCCGGCTCGACCTTCTACACCTGGATCAACAGCCTCAGCAGGGCCGACGGTGGCCACGGCTACATCATCGGTGGCTACCCCTGCGGCGGACCCGGCGAACCCTGCGGCCCCAACAACCTCCCGTACTTCCGCCCAAACTCTAACGCCACCCGCGCCCAGGTCGCCAAGATCGTGTCAAATGCTGCGGGGTACTCCGATAGCCCTTGCTGCCAGAAATTCGCCGATGTGGACACCGGTAACACGTTCTACGCTCCCGTGCAGCGGCTAGCCTCGCGCGGCATCATCAGTGGCTATCCGTGCGGCGGACCCGGCGAGCCTTGCCTGCCGCCCGATGATCTGCCATATTTCAGGCCAGGCAACAACATATCAAGAGGTCAGGCAGCCAAGATAGTGGCCAACACCTTCTTCCCCAACTGCCAGACCCCTGATAGAAAGTGATACGCAACCATAAGGACCATTGATCCCTTCAGATCATGTAACAGGTACCTTCAGCAGAGGAGGTCATAAATGGAAATCTTCATTATCCTGCTAATAGTGTTGAGTTTGATCGCACTGGACATCGCCGCACGCCTGTGGGGTGTTGACAGCCGGAACAACATGGACAGCACAGAGGAACAGCGCCGGGCCGCGCGAACCATGGCGTAACTCCAGGACGAGCCGCCACGTGCTGAGCCTCCACAAGTTCCGGGCGACGGATGATAGCGCAATACACAGGCTGGTAGCCACTGCCCAATAGGCCATGCCACGGCAGTGGACCTCCAGCCTGTGCATTGCGCTTTGTTACCTGTTCTTTACCTCCGTACACGATAGATTCCACCTGTTTGCCATATTCTTAGTGTGGCGGAGTCCGCGCGTCGCCCGCCGCTGAAGATCTGCCGGGCCATCCGGCAACTTTCCGGCTGGCGCGGCGACTTTGAAAGCGGAGGCTATCAAATGGCGAGAGCCACGCGAGTACAGGTAGATAGGGCTGAGATAGCAGGCGGCCATACAGTGCCGGGCGACAAAGCTAAGCGCTATCGACAGATCGCGCGTGTCCTCTCTCATCACGGGCTCGGTTACCTGGCAAGCATCCTCGGCCTCAGCCGCATCGTCCCCTTGCCATTGCGCCCGAGGCCTCTCGGCGCTCGCTCCCGCCGCAGCAACTCCCTCTCCCCGCCCGACCATGTCCGAATGGCCCTTGAAGAACTTGGGACTACTTTCATCAAGCTCGGGCAAATATTATCGACCCGCGCAGATCTCCTTCCAACACAGTACCTGGCCGAGCTCTCCAAGCTGCAGGACTCCGGACCACAGGTGCCTTTCGACGTAGTGCGGGAAATGCTGGCTACCGAACTGGGGCGGCCTATCGAAGAGGTCTTCGCCGCCTTCGACCCCGAGCCTCTGGCCTCGGCCTCCATAGGTCAGGCCCACGCTGCCGTCCTTCAGGATGGAACCGACGTCGTCGTAAAGATTCGACGCCCGGGCGTGGTTGAACAGGTAAGGAATGACCTCGAAATCCTTCAGGATCTCGCCCAGGTCGCCAGCCGGCGTTGGTCCGCCGCAAGCCGGTACGACCTGCCAGGCCTCGCCCGCGAGTTCGCCGAGACATTACGAGCCGAGCTTGATTACATAAGTGAAGGGCACAACGCCGAACGTTTCGCTGCCAACTTCGCAGGAGATCGAAGCATCCGCATTCCGCGCGTCTTCTGGGACACTACCACTTCCAGAGTCCTTACCCTCGAGCGTATTCGCGGCCTCAAGATCAATGACCTTGCCGCGCTTGACTCGGCACATATCGACCGCAAAGCCCTTGCCGAACACGCCACGCGCATCATCCTGAAGATGGTCTGCGAAGACGGCTTCTTCCACGCCGATCCCCACCCGGGCAACTTCTTTATCGAGCCCGACGGCTGCATTGGTCTGATCGATTTCGGCATGGTCGGCTACGTTGACGAGCGCACCCGTGGTCAGCTCGCACAGATCGTTCTCGCTGTGACAGGTCATGACACTGTCAGCCTGGTGGACATTTTCCTCGAACTTGGCATCGCTCGTGGGGCCGTCAATAGGGACCTCATGCGCCACGACCTGGATCGTATGATATTACGCTACTACGGAATGGAACTGGGCAAGATAAAGGTGGGCGAAGTCCTGAACGCCACCCTGGAGATCGT
Source organism: Chloroflexia bacterium (assembly GCA_038203825.1). Taxonomy (GTDB): domain Bacteria; phylum Chloroflexota; class Chloroflexia; order QHBQ01; family JADMIH01; genus JADMIH01. The sequence continues at coordinate 7,006 of JBBRDO010000135.1, forward strand.
TCGCCGCCACCATCTCCAGATTCCGTCAAACCTTGCCTTGCTTATCAAAACCTTCGTCATGAGCGAGGGGCTAGGCACCCAACTCGACCCAACCTTTAATATGGCGGCCTTGCTCGCTCCTTACGCCAGGTGGCTCACCATCCGCTATTATTCACCCGCCCTGTGGGCACGACGGCTGGGAGAAGCCGGTCTCGACATGGCTCACCTGGCAACCGAGCTACCCCAGCAAATCCGCCGTATCATCGGCGAGATCGAGCGCGACGGTCTCCAGGTGGGCATAAAACCCGAGGGCCTGGACCCTGTCATTCGACGCTTCGAGCAGTTGGCCAATCGCATCGTGCTCGGTATCATCGCCGCGGCCTTCATCAATGGCCTGGCTGTGCTTCTCTCTGTCTACCGCATCCCCGGCATCGATCAGTGGGTAGCCCTCCTGTTCGCAGTCGGGTTTGTGGTCGCCATCACGCTGGGAGCCTTCCTTGCCTGGAGCATCCTTCGCTCCTGGAGAGGCTAACTCCTGCGAGGAACATAGGGCTCTACGAAGGTAGGAGTGGCTCCGCTATCCTCCGGTTGCCACTCCTGACCCCTCCCTCGGTCCCGTACACAATGCAGCACACGTGCTTGGACTGCTGCTTACTGTGGCGTGGGTATCATGCCCAGTTGGACCATCATGTGGAACCTATCCGGCACTCCCCAGTGCTCGACTAACTTGCCGTTCTCAAAGCGACAGATGTCTATCACATCCACCGTTACCTGTTTGCCCGTGGCCGGTCGTCCCATGAGCTCGCCGCCATGTGTGCCGCGCCCTGTTGCCCGAACCCACACTTCGTTGCCCACAGCAACCATCTTGTCAGCGGTCAATGTGAAGTCCGGAAAGAGCCTGCGCAGATCCTTTATCACGTTCTTGACCCCCTCCGGTCCATCCGGGTGATTCGGGCCGAAGTACTGGTGCTCTTTGCAATCCGGCGCGACCATCTCGTCCGCAACGGACAGATCCCCCTTGCTGAAGCCTTCGTCGAATAGAAGCTGCACGAGCGCCTTATTTCGCTCCCCTTCCGCTTCCGAACTGCTTGCCTGGGCCCCGGTCTGATCCTCTAGTTGGTTTGTCTGCACTGCTGATAACATGTTCTGACCCCCTGTCGGTTTTCTGGTACTGCATCCAAATGGTTTATACTGTGTGGAGCACAACGCCTGATCTGACGTCCCGTTCGACCCCTTACAATTTGATTACAGTTTTGCTATAATCAATACAGCTATATTACATCAAAATAGATCGGGAATCAATAGGTATGGCCGACCAAATTAAGACCAAACCCAAGCGCCGTTACGATTCCTCGCGCAGGCAAGCTCGCGCACGCGAGACCCAGCGCGAGATTATCGAAGCAGCTCGCCGCTTGTTTATGGAACGCGGCTACACGGGCACCACTATTGAGCAAATAGCCCAGGAGGCCGGCGTGGCCGTCGAAACTCTCTACGCCACCTTCGGCAGCAAACGAGCAGTGCTATCCCGCCTGGTCGGCGTGTCAGTTGTTGGGGATGATGAGCCCGTGCCCCTTCTCGAGCGGCAAGGGCCCCAGGCGGCTCGGCGCGAGCCCGACCAGCACCGTCAGGTAGAGATGTTTGCGCACGATATGCGCGAGATCATGGGGCGCATGGGTCCCGTCTTCGGGATCATGCGCACCGCAGCAGAAACAGAACCCGATATCGCGGAACTGCTTCGCGGCATATTGCAAGATCGCCTGCAAGGCATAACCCAGTTCGTCCGGTGGCTGGCCGCCAACACCCCATTGCGAGATGGATTGACAATAGAAGATGCGGCCGAGACCACCTGGGCTCTCACGAGCGCCGAAGTCCACCACCTGCTTACTGTTGACAGTGGGTGGTCGGATCACCGTTACGAGGCGTGGCTTACGGATACCCTCACGCGGCTCCTGCTCGACTAGAAGGCCAATATCCGGGCCTGTATATCAACAGCGAAGCCCTGGCTGACCAGTTCTTGGTGCTCCGTAGTACCGTGCTACCTGCAAGGCGGCAGCAAACCGCGAGCATGAAACAGGTAGCCCCGTAGGGGCGAAACACGCATAGCCCAGGGCGTAAGCCCTGCGGATCAGCTACAAACACACCCCAAGCCCCGTAGGGGCGACACACGGCACATCCCCCTCCCCGCCCCTTACCCGTCCACGACTTGCCCTTAAACACCCTACCAGGCAGCACTTCCCACCTCATAGCCCGGCTCACCATTCTGATTTCACCACCTGGTGTGCCTGCTCCTCTGCGCCCCCAACCCCTATAACTCCCAGCAAATTCAGCCTCCTCATGCGTGCACACATCCGGCCTGAGAGGATTGTCACCATTCGTCTACCTGCATATACGTGACATTCTACCTTTACTCTCTACTATAGGAATCGGGAGGATCTAACTCCCTATCATGAGTAGTAGCAAAGGAGTTCTTTATGAATAAGATAGCAATCCACGGATTCGGCAGAATCGGGAGGCTAACGACAAGAGCCGCCCTCAGCAATGGACTGTTCAGCCCGCTTTCCATCTCCGACATTACCGATTTGCCGACTTTGGCGGCGCTCTTCAAAGCCGATACCAACTTCGGCCTCTGGCCCGAGAATGTGAGTTTGTCTGCTAATAATCCGAAGAGTGTCGAAGCCTTGCGCATAGGCGATAGGGAAATCCCCTACTTCAATACCAAAGAAGACCTGCCCGATTGGGGCGCGCTGGGCATTGATGTAGTTGTCGACTGCACAGGCAGAGCCACCAGGAGGCCGGGCGCCCAGATCCACCTTGACCATGGAGCCAAGAAAGTCCTCATCAGTGCCGCCAGCAAGACCTTCGAGGACTGCGATGCTGTGATCCTTCCCGGCATCAACTTCGACAGCTACGACCACGCTAAGCACCACATAGTGAGCATGGGCAGTTGCACAACTAACGCCCTTGCCCCTGTCGTCAAGGTCCTCCTCGAACATTTCGGCGTAGAGTCCGGCTTCTTCTCAACCGTACACGCATACACAGCCACACAGGCGCTCACCGACCAACCGATGAAAGACAGGCGCGACTCGTGGGCCGCCGCCGAGAACATCATCCCTTCCTCTTCAGGCGCTGCCAAAGCCCTCAAGTTTATCTGGCCCGACCTGAACATCACCGGCAAAGCTTATAGAGTGCCCGTACGAACAGGAAGCATTGTCGAGCTGAACGTGCTATTGGGCAAGAACACCACCCGCGACGAAGTGAACGATTTCTTCCGCGAAGCCACCAGCCAGGCTCCTCTCAAAGGAATCATGGGCGTGCTCGAGGACGAGTGGGCCTCCAGCCGCATAGTCGGTGAGACGCTCTCCTGCCTGGTCGACCTGCCCCTTACCCAGATGCTCGGTGGACGATTCCTCTCCATCGCCGCCTGGTACGACAACGAAATGGCTTACGCCACGCGCCTCGCCGAGATGGCTACGGCAATCGCGGGCTAACTCATGAACCTGACAACTGTGCTCTAAAGCTAACAGAAGGAGGTACACACAATGTCCATAAGTATAATCACCGATCAGGTACTCGATTGCAGTGGTCTTGCCTGCCCCATGCCGATCCTCAAGACCAGAAGGGCTCTCGAGGGAATGCAGGTCGGGCAAGTGCTCAAGCTGATGGCGACTGATCCCGGTTCGGTTAAGGACATAGAAGCCTTTACCAGAAAGACCGGCTACTATCTCATGGAATCAGAGATGGTCAACGGAACCTACGTTTTCTATATTCAGAAGAACAAGTAACCTGTGCAGGTCACAGGGCACTGCTCTGCCACAAGCCCCGATGCCATCCCCCGCCTGTGTTAGCGCGATGCCTGGACCTTCACTCAAGCAGTAAGGAGAATAATATGCCTGCGCCACATGCTACCTTAGACGTTATGCCACAGAATGCCGAGGATCTCCTCGGACGCGACACAATAACAGGAACTCAACCACAACCTCAACTCCAGCCCCAGGTGCCTCAGACCGCGAAGCGGCTGGCCATTATCGCCGCACACGGCACCCTCGATGCGGCTTATCCCCCGTTCATCCTGGCCACCGCAGCGGCAGCCATGGACATGGACGTCACGATCTTCT
>JBBRDO010000136.1:0-11075 GCA_038203825.1 Chloroflexia bacterium
GTGATTAGGTGAGCCTTTGTAGCCAACGGAACCTCATAGGTCATCCCCGCGAAATTGTCCCCAAGATCAACCGGGAACATCACCGCTACTCCATTCACCACCGTACCTGCGTAAGCAGTGCCGCTGGTGCTTTCTACCAGATTCGTATCAGTAGGACTCGCCCCGGCATCCGCGCCTTGCAATACATTCAGGAAGCGCACATTTTTCGGCCCGCCGGGCGCCTCGACCTTCAGGCGAAATTGCATCGGCTCATCCTGCGCGGTGTTTGCCGCCCCAAACTCATCCGGCTTCTCAGCATCAACGGCGGCGTCCTTTGGCAACAGGGTGGTATTGAACAAAAGCTGCCCCTTTTCCGTCGTCATAGTAGCCCTGTTGCCCGATACCGCCGCCAGCCTCGGCGTTTGCAGCCAGAATCTCTTGTATCGCCCTTCTGTTTTGGAAGTAGCACGGTCGTAAACAACGACATAGTCAGGATGCAACCAAACGATCGAGCGGCTTGCGTGGGCAATGTCATTGATGTCCTCATAGTTCGAATTGTACAGCCCCGTAGAATCGCCCAGCCCGTAAGTGAATCCCTGGCCGAAGCTGTGTGCAAGCAGTTTGCCTCCGTTGCTCACCAGTATCAACTGCGAGCCTCGGTCGTATTCTATGCCCAGGTATTCTTCCTTCACATACCTGTCCGGCTTATTGTTCTCAATCGTCACAGTATTGTGGTAGTCCGAGCTAAACAGCTCGTACCCCACTCGCTCTTTGGTAAGCCATTCTCCCTTGCGGTAGAAATCGAAGCTATTGCCGTCGGCCTGCTGGTGGTCTATATCAGCCCAGCCCAGGCCGAAATTGAACCATGTTGCGTTCTGATCCCATCCGGTCCGACTCAGGATGTGCCCCGTTCCCGGTGCGTAAAAGTTGAGTGGTTCCGTTTTGTGCGGATCGGCGGGCGGCCCAGCCTTTGGATCGAACAGCATGAAATACATGATCGCGTTGAAAAAGCTGTAAGAGTCGTTGGCCCGCACCAACAGCTTCTCCGCGCCTCCGGGTGCCATGTTCGTCTCGATCCAGCGTATCTGGTCTACTACCTTGGTATCGCCCCTTGACCTGGCATACAGCGCAAGTGGACCGAAAGCCTCCATAAAGTCGGGTGGCGGCAAATATTTCTCTCCGTCCCCATAAAAAGCAGGCTGGAAAACTTCCCCGTATTCGGGGTGCTTCAGAGGCGCGGGACTGTACGAATGCAAATTTCCGCTTACAAAGTTCCTCCAGAAGGGATTATCTATCGAAACCTGCTGCCCCCACACCGATGTATCATCCTGCCCCGCCGTGTGCAGTGCATACAGGAATTGCAAAATGTATCCCAGTTGCGCCCCTCCGTATTCAAAACCCTCTGCCGGCATGCCCCCAGCCGCGTCGTTACGCATCACGTAATCGGCCATATAGAGGCGCGACCCAACCGCGTTATTCAAAAACCTGGCGAGTTCCCCTCCCGGATCGTCCGCGCTGTCGAACGACAACGCCATCAACCCCATGTTGCGCATATTGCCGCTAAAATAGTTATTCGCCGCCCATCTATACGTATTCTTGTCGCTGAGCAGTTGCGGACCGTTCACCACACCCACAGGCTCAGGATGCCGGTAGCCCTCCGTCACGATTGTATTCGACCACTGGAGAAATACCTTGCGTATCGTGGCTTTGTCTTCTGCCGACAGGTAAGGGTAAATCCAGTCCACCGTCAGCCCGTATGCCTCTCCCTGCCACCTCGATCGGTCGCTGGTCGGAAAAGCAATATCGCGGTACGGCTGCCCATCGGCATACCCCTTCGCAGCCTCATTCATAATCCGCATAAGCATGGTGCGGGCGCGCTTGGCGTAATCTGCCCGTTCGGCCTCGTCGTTACTTATCAGTGACGCGAAAGCGAACAACTCGGCGAACATCTCGTTCGGGTAGTCCGTATATCGGGTACCCGCGTTGTCCTGAGCTACCGCCGTCCCCGCGTCCATATCGGCCTTGGCCAGCTCCAATACAGGTTTGAGGCCGTTGGCGTATATTGGGTTACTATCCACAGCCCACGAGCGCAACCTGGGCAAATCCGCAGCAGTTACCAAAAGGCGAGGGTGCCCGGCAAGCTGTACCTTTGGTCCTTCGGGAAGCGCAACGACAACAGAAGTTTCTCCTGCTTGAGCTACATCGGTAGCCTGTTCTGTTGATGCAGCAACAGGCACTTCCGTTGCTTCTTCTGTTGATGCAGAAACGGGTGCTTCCGTTGCTTCTTCTGTTGATGCAGCAACGGGTGTTTCCGTTGCTTCAGGCTCTTGCGCGCCCTCAGTGGTTGGTTCGGATGTTGCTTCGCTCGCAATAACAGTTGTGACTTGCGGGGTCGGGTCTGGCGCATCCGCGTCCTGCTCCACAACCATAGTCTGAAGCGCCTCGGTCGTGGCCTGTAGTTGCTGGTTGGCGGCTGTGCCCTGGGTTGGGGCCAGCGTTACGGTTGGAGGCGTTCCCCCGTCGCACGCCGCAAGAGCCAGCAGCATAAGCAGCCCCAGTAGCGTGAACACTGCGCTCAGCGAAGTTCGCTTTTTCAAAGTATGTCTCCTGTTGCATCGGAAGCTATGTGCCGGTCGCATGCTATGGGATACATCGCGCCACCGGCAAGCGATGACTATTTCAGCACAGGCATGATGGCCTTGAACCATATTTGCGCTACCAGATCGTAGCCGGCCGCATTGGGGTGGGCGTCGTCTTCGGCAAGGGTTGCGGGATCGGTGAAGATAGTGGTGTTGTACATATCGACCGTCGTCGCCCCGTATTGCGTCGCCTTGGCCGTGATGATCTTGTTGAATTCGGTGACGAGGTGCGACATATGCGCTACGCCCTCAGGATCGAGAGCAGCTCCATTGGGGGACGTAGCGTACGGACTCTTCGTCTGGTCGTATACCAGCGAGATGAACGTCTTGGCTCCCTTCGCCGTCAGCGCGCTTAAGGTCTTATCGATATCGGCCCCAAAAATGTTCAGGTCGGACGCCTCGCTCTCAGGCCCGCCGTTGTTCCAGAGATTATTACCGCCGATCCACACCAGCGCGATTTGCGGGCTGGCGTCGAGAGCGACAGGCAACTCTTCTTCAACCATTTGCTGGGATGTATAGCCCGACACACCCAGGTTAGTCATCTGCGCCTCGGGGCGTATGGCGCGGACCGATGCCAGGAGACGTGCCGGATAGCCGCCTCCCTCCGGCCTATCGCCCTGTCCTTCGGTAAGGCTGTCGCCTATGGCGACGATCGTAAGCGCCCCTCCCGGCGGCACTCCGCCGGACTGTGGGGGTGTACCACCCTGGGCGTACTTTTGAGCGTAGGAAAAGGTGCCGAGCAACGACAGAAGTACCTCGTTCTCGGTCTCCGCGAACTCCTCATGGTACTCGAACACCGCCCTCTCGAAGTATTGGACAGAGCGGAGATTACCATCCTTGTCAGCTTCCTGGAACTCGTCCGAAATCGGGAAACCCTGCTGCGCGAGGCCACCATGCGTTTCCCAGTACGTGCGGAACGGGCCACCTATAGTCTTACCGGTTTCAGGGAAGGTAAGTGGATTGTCGGGGAACGGCACCTGGTCGGGAGCATTGCCACCGTACTTCTCGTTATAGCTAGAGGCGCCCAACAGCGATAGGAGTACGTCATAAGGAGGCGTGTTCTCAGGGTGCATCTCGAACACAGCGCGCTCGAAGTACTGGACCGTGTACGTATTGCCATCTACGCTCGACTTCTCCTGCATCTGTTCAGAGATCGGGAAGCCCTGTTGCGCGAGGCCACCATGAGTTTCCCAGTATTGGAGGAAGCGCCCCGACACAGTTTTGCCCGTCTCAGGGAAGGAGCGTGAATCCGCTGCACGCACCCCGCTCCCGGTCGGCCCCAGAATGCCCGCCAGCAGGGATAACATAGCCACCATATACAGAATGACACGCTTATTCATTGCTATTCTCCTTTTGAATTCAGGCTCCTGGAAGCTCCGGATCGAACCAACCTTGCCGATGCGTCCTCTTTTTCCTGGTTCGATACGGCCAATATTGAATCGTAGAATTGATCACTTGGCAAAGAGGCTTGCAGCCTCGGTCGTAAGCCTCTTTGCCAAGTGATATTGCTATTTGCCCGCGTCGTACGATTTCAGGGGAACAATCGCGCCGTTCTCCGGGACGACGTAGTTTGTCTGTATGTTGCCCTCGTCATCGTAGCAGATCAAGAAAATGGATTGTGTTGCGGCAACGATGCTCCAACTTTTCTCCGCTTGCGTTCCGTTCGTTATCTGAACTTGTGCAGGCTGGCCATCGAGGCTAAGTACCTTTGCTGTCGTGAACAGACCTTGGCTCTTGGAGTAGAACACGGCATGGCTACTGTAGTCCGACACAATCTGAGTCACGTCTGTCCCGGCATCCGCGGGGATAGCGGCCCCCACTCTTTCGCCCGCGCTGTTTATCGTGAAAGGAGCTACCACCCTGCTATCAGGCGCATATTGGTACCAGAGTCCGTCGACAACAATGGGAGCCACTAACTGGCTCGCGATTCCGTCGGTCGCGGGGCCTTCTGCTTTGATGTTGGTGAATGTTCCGTCGGGATTGAGCTTGTCAACGGCAGTCGTGTCCTTGTCCTTGTTCTGGTAGAACATGATGCCGGACACAGGGTCTATCGTAATCTTCGAGAATCCAGCCACGCTACCGAACCTGGCCGTCACTTTAGCCACTCCCTTGTCGTCCACTTTCAGGAGTTGGAAGAGCCCGGTCGATGCATTATAGAGCAACACCTGGCTATTCGGCCCTGCCTCCATGGTAGTCCAATCCGTCCCGAACTCATCAATGCCCCCGGAATTATCAGGATAGTGATTCAATAGCGTGAGCGAGCCGTCAGTACCTAAGCGTGCTGTGTTAGCTACGCCTGTGGAAGCGTTATAGAAGATCGCGATCTTGTTGGTGGTAACAGTGATATGCGTCCACCCCGGTACATTCAGAGCGGCAGGTGTATTCGGTGGCGTAGGGGGTGGTGTACCGCCCTTGCCTGTTCCACCCTCGTAGCGGAACGTACCCAGCAGAGAGAGCAGCACCTGGCTTGGCGTGCCCGCATTTTCAGGGTGAAGCTCGAACACGGCACGCTCGAAGTACTGCACTGTGCGCGGTACACCATCTTTATCTATTTCCTGGAACTCGTTACTGATAGGATAGCCCTGCTGCGCCAGCCCGCCATGCTGCTCCCAGTATTCGCGGAATACTCCACCCAGGGTCTTGCCTGTTTCCGGGAAAGTGCGAGCGTTGGTTTCACTGGCTTGCTGGCCGGGCGCGTTGTCATTGTACTTGCTTTGGTATAAATTACTGCCCAACAACGACAGAAGCACATCATACGGCGCGGCGTTTTCGGGGTGCTTCTCGAACACAGCGCGCTCGAAGTACTGCACTGTATACGTCTGGCCGTCTGTGTCGCTTGCCTCCTCCATCTCTTCACTTATAGGGTAGCCTTGCTGCGCCAGACCGCCGTGAGTGTCCCAGTAGTCGAGAAAGGTGCCGCTGATGGTCTTCCCAGTCTGCGGGAAGGTACGGGAGTCTGCCGCGTTGGCACCACTTACCTGAAAGCCAAGTGTGCCGACTAAGATGGTCAGCCCAACCATAACTTTCGATGTCTTGCCAACCGCGATTCTCGTTCCAGTGTTCATTTTGTTCTCCTTTTAGTCTCCGGGTGTCCTGCCGGCCGGTCAATGCCGGTATTGCCGCTCCAGGTTATTGTGTTTCCTTCGAGGTTGTGGGTCAACCAGTCGAGTAGACCTTGCAAATCATCGAAGTGATGCGCTTCGCCATCGACTGCCCTTCGCACCTGTCCTTCCCACTTGATCGCCCCCTCGCGGTCGTCTTCATCGTGGGTCCAGATGCGCACCACAAAGAGATTTGAGCGTTTTAGTTGACGGCGTGGATTCACCTGCATCTCCTTGAATGGGGCACATTGCGCTATCACCACTATCATCATAGCCGTGTATGGGACCAAATTTGGTATACTGAACTTATACAAAGTATTGCAGGTCCGAAGCCTGCACCTCTCCTCCTTGGAAGGACGCCCGCATGAACTACGGGATCACGTTTGGTGCTTGGCTCAAGGAACGACGCAGAGCACAGGGTATCAGCCATGATGAGTTTGCCGACCGTATAGCTTGCTCTCGTATCGCTCTGCTCAAAATGGAATCCGAAGAGCGCCGCCCATCGCGCCAGATGGCTCTATTGCTCGCTCAATACTTCCAGATACCGGCTGATGAGCACGAGGCGTTCGTGATTTTCGCGCGGGCAGGCCAGGCATCCTCTCTCACTGATGAAGCTCCAACAAGCGAAGCCGCGACGCGCTCGCCCTGGCGCGCGGTCCACCTGCATAAGACGAACATGCCTTACTTGCTCACCCCACTGATCGGACGCGAGCGTGACGAGGAAGAAGCCCGCAACCACCTTCTGCAATGGCGTGTGCGCATTCTGACGCTAACAGGCCCACCCGGCATCGGAAAGACCCGATTGGGCACCCAAATCGCTTCAAGCCTCTTTGAGCATTTTGAGGATGGTATTTACTTTGTCGATTTGTCGCCTGTAACGGACCCGGACGATGTCCACGCGGCAATAGCGCGCTCGGTTGGCCTGACGGCAACCGGAGGCGCGCCGATAAGCACCGCGCTACAGGAATATTTATCCAAGCGCCGAATGCTGCTTTTGCTGGATAACTTCGAGCATCTCCTGGATGCGGCTTCAGATGTGGTAAAACTCCTCGAAGCGAGCCCCTGGCTTAAGGTCCTGATCACAAGCCGCGAAGCCCTCAACGTGAGAGGCGAGCGGCGCTTCGTGGTCCAGCCACTGGCAACCCCTGCCAAAGGACAAAGCTACTCGCCTTCCGCTCTGCTCAAGATTCCCTCCGTTGAGCTCTTCGTAGATCGGGCGCAATATTCCGCCTCAGATTTCGAACTTACCAACGAAAATGCGCAGGATGTGGCCGCCATTTGCGCCGGGCTCGAAGGCCTGCCGCTCGCGATTGAACTTGCCGCAGCTCGCGCCGGCGACCTGAGTATGCGTGAGCTACGCGAAGCGATGAGCGCCCAGTTACTCCTGCTCGCCGGAGGCGGGCGCGACCTCCCACCCAGGCAGAGAACCCTCAGGAGCGCCATCCAGTGGAGCTACAAGCTCCTTTCCGATGACGAGCAAGCGATTTTGCATAAATTGAGTGTTTTCGTAGGAGGCTTCACCCGTGAGGCCGCCGAACACATATGGTCAGGGCGCGCTGAAGAGCATAGCGAGTACCAGCATTCGGAGGCTCTTTTGCGCTCGCTTGTAGACAAAAGCCTTGTGAAACGAGAAAGCAAGAGATCGGACAGTGAAACACGTTTCGGCCTGCTGGAAGCGATCCGGGAATACGCCCTGCACATGCTCGCGGAGAGCGAAGAGGAGTGGCATATAAGGCTGCGTCATGCTCGCTACTTCTTCTCTCTTGCCGAGCAGGCGTTTACAAACCAATCCGGTCCCCGCCAGTTACCTTTGTTGAACGCCCTGGACGCAGATTACAGCAACCTGCTCGCTGCTCAAAATTGGCTGCTCAGCACGGGCAGACACGATCCTGAGATAGCGGAACTCGCTGCGCTGATGGCTTCCTATCTCTTCTACTACTGGGATTGGCGCGGCTACTTTGCGGAAGGACAGGCATGGATCGAGCAAGCCCTTGCACTGGGCGATCACGTGCTCTGGCATAACATCCCGGGCAACGCGGACGGTGCAGACAATCGCACACCTACCGAGCTGGAGGCGCGCCTGCTGAAGATTCGGGGCAGGCTGCTGAATGGTGCGGGCTTACATGCATCGAGTCTTGGCGACTACGGCAGCGCTCTGCACCTGTTCAACGATGCTTTGCAGGTACTGAGCAGGCTCGGCAACAAGCAGGGAATGGCGGCCGTACTCAGCAATATAGCCATTCTGGAAGGTGATCAGGGCCTCTACGGCCAGGCAGTAGAGACTTACAAACAAGCAGTCGAACTTAATCGTGAGATAGGTCACAACCAAGTCGCGCTTACACTCAATAATCTGGGGGTTGTATATTGGAAGAGCGGCGACGTGGAGAATGCTCGCGCAATGTACCAGGAGAGCCTGACACTCTACAGGCAGATGGATGACCCCGGCAATATGGTGTTTGCTCTTGATAACCTGGGGATCGTAGCTCAATACCACGAGGAATACGAGGCGGCGCGCCGCTATCAGGACGAAGCTCTTGCCATATGCCGCACATTTGGACATAAGAATAGTCTTGCCCATGTACTCGCGAACATGGGGTCGCGGGCGGTGGCGGAAGGAGACTTCGCGTTAGCGCGAGAATATTACCGCGAACTCTTGCCGTTGCTGCAACAACAAAACTACTATCAGGTCATAGTTAGTTGTCTTGAGGGCATTGCAACCCTGAGCTATAAACTGGGCAGGCCACTCGAAGCAGCCTGGTTATGGGGAGCCGCCGAGCCAATGCGTAGAGTAAACAAGCAGCCTATGGGCGTCCTATTCATCAAAAAGTATGAGCAGAACGTAGCTGCAGCGCTGGAGCAGTGTGACCCGGAAGCGTTTCAGGCGGCATGGAGTGAGGGTGGCTCTATGCTTACACACGATGCGCTTACGTACGCTGTCGCCCGACTAGGAGACCATTCCAAAGTGGGGCAAGAGGGTTGATGTCATAGCCGGAAGCGGCAGAAGTGAGGTCACGGGTTCGTATTGAGACGGTTCGTCGGTATCCCTTGCGGTAGATAGAATCTTATCCACAAGGCAGCCTCGTGAACTGCCCTCTTTGCGGCTCCACCGCAACCAGGCAACTATCTGGCAGAACCTCTTTTGGTCCCCTCACTTTCCGATGCCCCCATTGCTCCGGGAGGTTCAACGAACGCACCGGCATTGTGTTATTGGTTTTCCTGTGCCGTCTGCGATATAACCCAGGAGACTTTATGAGGGCAATGCGAGACCTGGCCATATGTTCTTGGTTCGTGGTCGTCCTGCAATACCCTGCTGATGGCAGCATAACGGCAAGCAACGCCCTGGCTGTGGCCTGGCCGAAACACCATCAGCCTCCTTGGGCGAGATTGTGCGGCGTCAATTCTGACACTACCGCGTCTATGTGGTTGGTGTGCGTGTCGGAGTAAGTGCAGCAGCGGTCGAGCCGACCTCTCCCACTGCTCGCGGGCCGGCTGAGATGGCGCGCTTGTAGGCATCTACCAGGTAGCTGGGCACGCGGGCGAAAGTACCGTCGAACTGCATGCGAAGCTCATACAGACCCATGGGGGCAACATATGCTTGCAATGGTAGCTGCTCAAGGCTCGTCCACTGCATCGTCTTGATCATGGCTGCTATCTGGCTGCTGTCCAGGGTGGCAGGCCCCAGGCGCGTAACGAACTCCTCGAGGGGCCTCGCGCTGTGGCGATAGGACCAATCTATCAGGTCGAACAAAGGCCACCAGGTATAGCCCACTAACGGCACACCCTCCGCTCGCAGGCGCGGCACCAGGGCAACCGACTGCTCCAGCCACCGGGCACGGGCATCCAGTGTGCCGTTGGTGCTGGTCTCGGTGACCATGAGGGGACGGCCATAGCGATGAGCAAAGGCTCGAATAGAGCGCGCCAGACCATCGACCCCACCGTCGAAGCGACGGCTGATTATCTCCCCGTTGAGCTCTTCGACGAGCGTCACCGAAGTTTCCGGGTAGTAGTTTACCCCCTCGATATCTATTTGCGCGGCATGCTCGGCATGCCAGGCCAGGTCGGCATCGTCCATGCCATTTTGCATTAGCCAATTATAGAGCAGGTGTTTGCTGTCGACCCGTCCTGTCACCAGGTCAGTGGCTATGAAGGTGCGGGCCGTGGTCAAGGCGGCATATTCTTCCAGACGGGGGGTAGAAGCAAGGGCTTCACCAGCGGCATCAACGTTGACAATTACGGCGCGGGGATCTTCGGCTCTGATAGCTTCAATAGTGAGGACGATACCCCGTGTCAGCGAACGCAGAATCTTCACAGCCCCGTCGTTGCCGCGCAGATAGGGCGGCCAGATACCATGCACTCCCGTGAAAGCTACGGTGATCCAGGGCTCGTTGAGAGGCGTGTAGTGGGATACGATGTGCTTGTAGCGACGGGCAAACTCGGCGGCGTACAGAGCCACGCGTTGCGGGTAGGAAGAGTTGAGGAACTGGTTGTCGAGCCAGAGGGGTGTGCCGTAGTGCATAAGGTCCACGACGACCGCGATGCCTTTGCCCACTATATATTCCAGTACCCGGTCCACCCATTCCCATTCGAAGACACCGGGCGCGGGCTCGACCTTGTACCAGGGGATGCCGTAGCGCATGGCGCGCACGCCGAGGCCGGCCGCGCGGTCTATATCTTCGCGCCAGTAGAGGTAGTGGTCAGTAAGCGTGTACTCGTCAAGCACGCGCTCACCGATGCGCTCGGTCTGTCCGATAAAGGTATCTTCTATACCTGTAGCCCAGGCGAAACCTTCCGGGTCGAGGCTGAACAGGGCATTTGTGCTTGCGTCGGTTGATGCAGTCAAGAAATCACTCCTTCAGGCCACTGAGGGCAATGCCATTTACGAAATATTTCTGGGCGAACAGAAACGCTATAAACAAGGGCGCAAGCGCCATCGCGGCTCCGGCCATTATCACCCCGTATTCGACAACGTGCTGCCCCATGAAGAGCGCGAGCCCGGCGGGCAGGGTACGCATCTCGGTGCTTGACGTGATCAGCAGGGGCCAAAGGAAGTCGTTCCAGTTGTACATAAAGTGGAACACTGCGAGCGTGACCATAGCGGGCACGGATAAGGGCAGTATGATGCGGCTGTAGATATAGAACTCGCCGGCGCCGTCGATGCGGGCGGCCTCGTCAAGGTCGCGCGGCAGGCTCATGAAGAACTGTCTGAGCATAAAGATACCGAAAGCATTGGTGGCGCGCGGGATGATCAGGCCGCCGAATGTGTTGAGCAGGCCGAGGTCGTGCACAGTCACAAACAGGGGGATGAAGATCACCTGGAAGGGTATCATCAGGGCGATCAGCACGAGCTGAAAGATGA
>JBBRDO010000137.1:0-10791 GCA_038203825.1 Chloroflexia bacterium
CGGCCACTAATTTCATACTACTACGACGGAGAAGTAACGCCGGAAGAAAGCGCGCTGGTAGAGCAGCATCTCGCTGGGTGCGAGGACTGCAGGCGCGTACTGGCAGAGTACCGCATGATCGGCAGTGAAATGCGCGACCTGGCCATGCCCATGCCGCCAACCGGCCTCCATCGAGACGTGTGGCGCGCAATAGAGGCGCAGGGCGCGATTCCGAAGCGCGCGCCGTCCAGACCGGCAGCGCCAGGCAAGATTGTAGATTTCCCGGGCGCGGGCGTGAAAAGGCGTCCTGCTCTCGCTACGTTGGCAACGAGCCTCGGTAATGGCTGGGCACGGGCGGTGCCTGCTGCTCTGCTCGTGGCTGCGCTGGGTATTATGGTAGCGGTAATCATGCTGGTGCAGGGCAGGATCGGCAGTACAGAGCTTGCAACACTGGCTTCAAGTGGGCCATACACCGACTACTCTCAGCAAGTGCAGGTTTTGTTCTCGAAATCGGTGCTGGCAGAGAGCGTAACAAACAATACGCAGGTGCTGCTGGTACACGGCACAATCTCGGATAGTGTGTCCACAACAAAGACTTTCAACGAGCAATCGCGAGTACTTACTATAGCGCCGCAGCCGGTATGGGAAGCGGGCGGGCAGTATCGCATCGTTATAGACGCATCTAGAGTGATAGTGAGCGGTGTGGGTACTCCGTTGGATACGAAGTCGATTATGCTTGGGTTCAGTGTGGCGGAATACACACCCACGCCCACAAGCACGCCGGTGCCCCCGGTGTACACGAGCACGACTGTGCCGAGCGATACGCCTGAGCCAACACAGGAAGCCACTAACACACCGGTAAACGGAGGAGAGGCTACGGCCACACCACAGGGCGAAGCGACAGTTATAGTAGAGCCCTCGGCTACCTCAACAGAGGTGCCGGCGACGGACACGCCGATGCCCGTTCCAACGGATACAGTGGTGCCACCCAGTGACACACCCTCAATAGAGCCGACAGCCACTGCGACAGAGACGGTTGTGCCAAGCGCGACGGCCACTCAGCCGGTGGAAACAGCGACAGTCGTCCCGAGCACACCGACACCCGTACAACCTTGCACGCTCATGCCGGTCAACGGGTTCGGCAAGATATGGGACGAGAACGCGAAGGTACGGGACCGCATAGGTTGCCCGACTGCGGCGGAGTTCTCTCTGCCTGCGGCAGCGCAGGAGCGCTTTGAAGGCGGCTATATGTTCTGGCGCATGGACATCAAGAAGATATATGTGTTCTACGGCAATCCGAACACGGATACGGTGGGCGTATGGGCCGAGTACGACGACACGTGGAGTGACGGGACACCAGTTGCCACTACTACGCCAGGAACCCCCACAAGCACGCCCTACGTGCAAGCCACTGTGGTTGGCAGCCCGCCTGACGGCAAGTATATACCGGTGAGGGGGTTCGGGAAGCTATGGGCCGAGAACGCAACGGTTCGCGCTCGCCTGGGCTGGGCCATAGAACCGGAACAAGGCGTAACAGGCGCGTTCCAGGCGTTCGAACATGGCTCGGCACTGTGGACGGATAACAAGATGATCCGCTTCATGTACAGAGACGCCGGTGCGTCGGAGAACATCTGGGAGCGCTTTGTGGATACCTTTATCGCGCCGACGGCTACGCCTTAACGAGTCGTAAGTCACAAGTCACAGATCGTAAGTCGGGGACGGAATAGGGATCACGAAGAGCACAGAGATCACAAAGAACACGAAGTTTTAAGAAGGGTTAAGAATACGTGTGACTTACGATCTGTGACTTACGATCTGTGACTTACGATCTGTGACTTACGATCTGTGACTTACGATCTGTGACTTACGATCTGTGACTTACGATCTGTGACTTACGATCTACGACTCGTTAGAGACCGGCGTCTAGCCTTGAGATGAGCCTTTGAGGGAAGCCGTTGCGCCGCATGACGTCTTGCGTCTCGCCTATCGGGTATTCTACGCGCCAGAAGGTCAACTGGGCTGTCCAGTCCCAATCGGCGCTGGTGGCCGAGTCGGGGATGTCGAGCACCATATAGGCTGCGCGAGGATCGCCGTCGCGGGGTTGGCCGACGCTACCGGGGTTGATTATCATGCGCGGGCCGCCCGCCACGTCGCGCTCCATCAGCTTGGGCCACACGTTCAGCTCTATGGTCTCGCTCGACTCGGGGATCGCGGCTTTTACTATGCCGTCCATATCACGAAAAACGAGGGGCACATGGGTGTGGCCCACAAAGCAGTAGCGCGACGAAAAGAGAGGAAAGCACTCGGCGGCGTCGAAAAGATCGAGCAAGTACTCCCACATGGGGTCACGGGGTGACGCGTGCACCATGGTGAACACCTGGCCGAAGGTCTTGACGGTGACAGGCAGGTTCTCCAGGTACTCGCGGTTCGAGGGCTTGATGGTCTTGACGGTCCAGTCGAGGGCGTATTTAGCGTCGCGATTAAAGGCGTCGGTATTCAGCTTGCCAAGCATACCCCAGTCGTGATTACCGGGGATGCAGAGGTGGGGATAGTCCAAAAGAGCTTCAATGCATTCATTAGGCTGGGGACCATAGCCGACAAGGTCGCCCAGGCACCAGAGGGAATCAACCTCGCCAATCTCGTCCAGCACGGTACGCATGGCCGCATAGTTGCCATGTATGTCAGAGATTACGCCGATACGCACCCTAGAGCCACCTCGCCTGCAATAGCGGGCCAAGGAAACCGGGACGGCACCCGGATTGCGTATCTATAGCCTCACCGCGAATGTGCAACGGGCGCAGATATTCAACATAAAGTGATTCAATCATCTTTGATATAACATTTTCCATATATTGCAGGTCCATTATACAGGTTAGCTGCCCCAAGCCGCACGTTAAGCGCCACAAAATAATCGTAAATAATCACATTTGGGTATAGGAGTAGGACCGAAGGGGCTGTATCGAGTGGTGTGGTACAATCGACGGAGACGACACCCAGTTGTGGTTTACTCTAGCCTGGAAACATACGAGAAGTTACACTTCGAACCTATTTAGGCGTCCACTGAATCGGGGTTAACCCAATGGACCTGGACGAGATCGGCGGAATACTCGCGGAGCAGACGTGAACCAACGCATATTTGGGCCGTGGGGCAGGCGGATCAGTCCGACAGCGCGCGGCAGCCTCTTTTACCTCGGTATTTCGAGTGGGAGCGCTACCTTCTTACCCTTTATCACCGTGTTCTATGCCAACCGCGGGCTTTCGGGCCGCGAGATCGGTCTGCTGACGGCGGTCGGGCCGGTGGTCGCGCTATTCGCCGCGCCGCTGCTGGTCGCGCTGGCCGACCGGCGCGGTTGGCAGGTGCAGATGATGATCTCCGGCCTTGCCGGGATCGCGCTGACGACACTGCTCATACCGCTGGCACAGCCATTTGCGGTTCTGCTGGCGGTGGTGGGCGGCAACGGCCTGATCGGCAGCACAGTCGGCTCGATCTCCGACGGCACCATCGCACAGATGGCGATCCGGCATCGAATCAATTACGGTAAGATGCGCCTGTGGGGTTCGGCCGGTTGGGTGGCAATGTCGTTGCTGGGCGGCATCCTGTGGCCTCTGTTCGGCCTGTGGCTGATGTTTCCGCTGGCGAGCCTGCTATTCTTAGCGACAATGTTTGCGGCGCGACTGCTCGGTGAGGAAGGATCGAGCGCCAAAGTGGAGCGCCGGCCCTTGCGGCTGGCCTCCGGCGCGGGGCTCTTCTGGGCTGTGCTGATCTGCTCCGTGTTTATGAGCCTGGGGATGGTAATGGCGCGTACCTTCTCGGCTATTTATATTGACCGCTTGAGCGGGCAAACGCTGGTTGGTGTCTATGCTGCTATCGCCGCCGCGATTGAGATACCGGCCATGTTGTGGGCCGCGCAGGTCGTGCGACGTGTAGGGGGACCATTCACGCTGGCGTTATCGTGTCTGCTGATGGGAGGGGCGTTTGTCGGATTGGCGATTATTCCACGCCCGGAGTTGCTGTTGCTCGCGGCATTGCTCGAAGGCACCGGATATGGTCTGTTTATCACGGCGACAGTACGGTTAGTCGCCGAGTGGGCACCAGGCGGGCAGGTGGCAACCTATCAGGGCTTTCTCAACGCCGGTGGCTCCGGTCTTGCGCCGCTGGGTGCCGGGCTGCTGGGCGGTGCAGTCTTCGATGCGGCCGGTCCGCAGACGGTCTTCCTCGTCAGCGCCGGGGCTGCAGCGATTGCCGTTATGGTCCTGTTGGTGGCGCAGATGCTGGGCTTGTTTTCCGACCGTACGGAGGAAGTCGGAACAGCGCCGTCCATAGACTGAGCACTTGCGTGCTAACTATGCTCTAGCCATCTTGCCTGTGCTGCCCGTGAAGTGAGAATTGGGTCACAGGCGTCCTTGCTAATCGCCCTGCCGTGTGGTATATAGCCTCTCAGAGATGGGGATTGTAAGCGAGCAATTGGGCGACGACGGCACCGCGCAAAACGCCGGCGGCAGGGCCGAGCAATACAGCACCTTGGGCGCGAGGCGCTATGCACCCGCCGTTATTGGCTGGGCGCTGACGCTGGGTGCCCTTGTACTTTATGTGCTGACGCTCGCGCCTTCGGTTATGCCGGGCGACTACGCAGAATTCCAGTTCAGCGCGGCCATTCTGGGAGTGCCCCACCCGACGGGCTACTCTCTTTACATATTGCTGGGCAAGCTGTTTACTTTGTTACCCTTTGGCGACGTAGCATACAGGGTGAACCTGTCTTCCGCCGTGTACATGGCCGCTGCTGTGGGCGTAGGATATGCAGTAGCGCTCAAGCTGCTGAGACTGGCAGGGTGGGGCCGGGTGTGGTGGATGGCGGGCGCGGGAGTTGCGCTATTTGCTATCTCGCCTACGCCCTGGTCGATGGCGCTGGTTGCCCGCAGCTATGCGCTCAACTCACTGCTGGTGGCCTCAGTCCTTTACGCACTGATAACTTGGCGCACTACACGACGCCCGCGCTGGTTCTACCTGGCGGCCTTTTTGATAGGCCTGAGCCTGGTACACCACGCCACTACTTATCTGCTCTTGCCGGCATACGGCCTCTATCTTTTGCTGGCCGAACGGGAGGTTTGGCGCGAGGGCAAAGTCGGGAACGCCCGCCCACCGCGCACTGTGCGCCGCCTGTTGTTGGGCGGGCTCTGTTTGCTGGCGGGGCTTAGCCCGCTGCTCTTTCTGGTCTACAGGTTCGTGTGGGGGTCGCCTTACTACTGGGGGTCGCCCACGACGTGGAAGGACTTCTTCGATTTGCTCTCAGGTGGGCCGTTCCACAACCAGGTGTTCGGCTTCGGCACGGACCTGGCTACTCAGTGGGACCGCGTGCTGTTCGGCGTTGGGCAACTCTCGGACCAGTACACGCTCGTGGGAATAGCGGTGGGGCTCGTGGGAGTAGTCGCACTGCTGAGATACAGACGGGCGGAGGCGGGGCTGCTGTTGCTCATGTTGGCGGGCAACTTCCTCTTCTCGATGAACTATTCGCTCGTGGGTTACCTTTACTTCATCCCAACGTACCTGATCTGGGCGCTGTTCACGTCGGTTGGGGCGGGGTGGATGGCCGTAAGTATGGCAAGGTTGCTAAGAGCGGACGACAGACGACAGACGACGGACGACAGACGGTCGTACCCGATTGCGGTAGGGCTGGTGGGAATGGCGTTTGTGGTGGCGCTGGTGTATGCCGCCACACTACGCTACCCGAACATTGACATGGCCGGCCAGACGGGCAAACGGGACGAAGCATTGCAGTTGCTCAATACGGCGCCGCAGGGGGCGACGCTCTACCTGGACTGGGAAGACCTGTCGGTGGTCCGCTTCTACAGGTTCGTGTATGGGATGAGGCTAGACCTGACATTGCATTCAGGCGACCCGGTAGACTGGCCTGAGGGGGTTTACTGCGACCTGTCGGCGGGCCTGGCGGTGTACGTGGCGCCCTTCGCGGGGGCAGAACCGCCGCTGGTGGCTCGCGACTTCACGCTTGAAGAGGCGCCCATGGGCTGGCGCGTCACGGGCGTGTTGAACCCCGATCTATACAGCGTGCCTTTGTGCGGCACCTGTGCCACGTGCAGGTGAAAAGCGTGAGCATCGAGATGCCGATGATACGCCTCACGCGCACAGATTGGCTGGCGATGGGCGTGATCGTGCTGGCGTACGTAGTGGCTATACTGCTGATGCCCTCGGCCCGCGATTTCGCCCTGCTGGACGATTGGACGTATGCCAACTCAGTACAGCACATCGTGGCGGGGCAGGGGTTTGCGCCTTCGCAGTACGCCCAGGCCACGCTCATATCGCACGTCTACTGGGGGGCGGCCTTCGCGTGGGCGCTGGGTATGAACTTCACGGCGCTCACGCTCGCCAGTATGATAATGAGCATAACGAGCGCGCTGGCTTTCTACCTGATTTTGCGCGTGCTGGGCTTTACACCCGCCTTCAGCGGCCTTGGCGTCGCTGTGCTTGTCCTCAATCCGTTCTACCTTTACCTCAGCTATACGTACATGACCGAGATCACATTCACGGCGCTCACCCTGGTGGCGTGTCTTTGCTATCTGCTGGGAATCAGGAGGCAAGGATCGTTAGTCTGGCTGCTGTTGGGGAGTCTATTCGCCGCGCTCGCATTCCTGACGCGGCAGTTCGGACTGGCGATACCGGTGGCGGCTCTACTCTGGTTTATCCTGGCCCGAAAGCTAAGCGTTACAAGGGCTCTGGCCGTAGTGGGGCTGCCCATCCTCTCGGCTATGGGATACTACGTATGGAGTGCGGGCTTTGGTCCAACGTTCAGCGGCAGCGTGGGGCGGCAAGAGTTACTCGGCTTGCTTCACCCGGCAGAATGGGCGCAACGGGCAAGCCGATTCCTCTATTTCGCGCTCTTTTTGCCCGGCCTGATGGTGCCGTTATGGAGCAGGCCGAAGAGATGGCGGATCGCGCTGGGGTTGTCGCTGGTTACGGCGGTTGTCGTGTACGCGCTTTGGCAGGTCAAGCTGGGACTGGTGAGCCAGGGTCAGAGCGACCTGAACGAGCTTTCGTACACCTGGCTGAGCTACGTGTTCAGCAACACTACAGTGCTAACATTGCTGTATTGCCTGGGTGCTGCGCTGGCCGCGTGGCTCTTTTACAGCATATTTGAGCGCGCGTGGCCCACGGTGCAGGGGCTATTGCGGCGTAAGATTGAGCCTGCGCCTGCGCATTTCTTCTTTCTGGTGGGCACGATTCTTTTCCTCGGCACGTATCTGGTTAGTGGGGGCTTCCTCGATCGCTACTGGGTTCCGGTGCTGCCATTCGTTATCACGGGGGCGCTGTATACGGTGAAGGGGCGCAGTTGGCGCAGCCTGGTCCCGTCGCTGTTGGTGCTCGTAATAGTGGCGAGTTATGGCGCGCTGGTGCATGTCGATGACTACGCCAGCATGAGTGTTCGCTGGACGGCGGGCCGTGAGTTGCTGGCAAGCGGCGTTGGCATAGGCAAGATAGAGAACGGCTACGCGTGGGACGGCTTCTTCCTGGGCGAAAGCAGTATGGCACGCTACCCGAATCCCGATATGGCGGTGATAGGGCGCATCTTCCCACCCTATGAGGTGATAGACCCTCAGTACGTAATAGACAGTCAGCAGCGCGCTGGATATAGGGTGGTAAAGCAGTACCCCTATTTCAGCATGCTGAGGGGCATGAAGGAACGCGAGATGCTGGTGCTGAAGCGGCAACCGTGAGCTAGCGGGTGGCTTCTTTGCGTTTAAGGTGCACCAGCAGCACCGCTATGTCGGCTGGAGTGACGCCTGCAATACGCGAGGCCTGGCCTACAGTGGCGGGGCGAAAGAGGGTTAGCTTCTCGCGGGCTTCGGTCTTGAGAGCGGTTATTTCGGTGAAAGGGAAATCGTCGGGGATGGCGTGCTCTTCCAGCCTGCGGGTGCGCGCAATCTCTAGCTCTTGCTTGGCAATGTAGCCCTCGTACTTGGCGGCGATGTCGGTCTGCTGAGCGGCCTCGTCCACCACCGGATCGGCGGTGTCCAGATGGGGCAGGAGCACAGACAAAGCCTCATAGGGGGTTTCGGGCCTGCGCATATATTCGAGCATGGTAGTGTGCCTGCCCTGCTCGGGTGCAGGGTGGCCCGCGGAATGGAGCCGCTCGCCGACCGCGTTCGTTACCACGCCACCACGCAGCCGGGCCAGTGCACCGGCGATGATCTCCTGCTTGCGAAGCACCTGTAGGTAACGCTCTTTGCTGACCAGGCCGAGCGCGTAACCAATAGGCGTTAGGCGTAAGTCGGCGTTGTCCGAGCGCAACAAGAGGCGGTACTCGGCCCGCGAGGTCATCAGGCGGTAAGGCTCGCGGTGTTCCATGCTTGTGAGGTCGTCCATCATCACGCCGATGTAGGCCATGTGCCGAGGGAGGACGAGGGGCCTGCCTGCACGCACATCGGACATGAGGGCGGCCTGTTTCTCTTCCGGTGCCGCCGCGCCATGGTCGCTCGTGGGAGTGTCCGTCGCACCAAGCCCGTTCGCCGATCTCCGGCAATAGAGGGCGGCGTTAATGCCTGCCATGATGCCCTGCCCGGCGGCTTCTTCGTAGCCCGAGGTGCCGTTGATCTGGCCTGCGAGGAAGAGGCCCGCCACACGTTTACTCTCGAGCCAGGGCGTGATCTCGCTGGGAGGCACAGCGTCATACTCGACGGCATAGCCTATGCGCATAAGCTCGGCGTTACGCAGCGCGGGGATCGAGCGGATCAACTGCCACTGGGTATCCTCGGGGAGAGATGTGCTGCAGCCCTGCACGTAGACTTCGTTGGTTCGCCAACCTTCGGGCTCAAGGAAGAGCTGGTGACTGTCTTTGTGGGCAAAGCGATGCACTTTGTCCTCGATAGAGGGGCAGTAGCGAGGCCCCACGCCCTCTATCTGCCCGTTGAACATGGGCGAGCGATGAAGGTTGTCGCGTATGATCCGGTGAGTTTCGGGGGTGGTGTGCACCAGGTAGCAGCACATCTGAGTGCGCCAGTGATTGCGGACGACGTTAAGCCCGTCTCCTGTCGTCGGTCGTCCATCGTCCGTCGTCGGTGCCTGGGGATAGGTCGCTAACGGTTCAAGTTCGGTTGCGCGTATGCGCTCGTGGCTGAAGTAGATGGGGGTCGGGCTGCCGGGCTGAAACTCGGTCAGGGAGAAGTCGATACTGCGAGCATCAATGCGCGGGGGAGTACCGGTCTTGAGGCGCATGAGAGGGAACTTTAGCTCGCCAAGCGCGCCCGATAGTTCGATAGAAGGGGACTCACCTGAGCGGCCCGCGAACGAAGTAAACTCGCCCGAGATAATTCGGCCGCGCAGGAACGTGCCGGTGGTAAGGACGACGGAGCGGGCCAGGTAGGTGCGCCCTGTGGCGGTGGTTACGCCCACCACCTTGAGCCTGCCGGCGGGAGAGCGCAAAGCGGCGTCGGCAGCGCCCACCTCGTGGCTGAGGGTGGGGGCAAGATGCTCTTCCCGGGCGTTAGCGTCGAGCGGCTCCAGCAAGAGGCCAGAGATCGTGGCCTGTTTGAGGTAGAGGTTGGGCGTAGTTTCGAGCACGGTCTTCATAGAGAGCGCGTACATCTTCTTGTCGCACTGGGCGCGAGCCACCTGCACGGCGGGGCCTTTGCGCACGTTGAGCATGCGTATCTGGATTGATGTGCGGTCGGTATTGCGAGCCATCTCGCCGCCCAGTGCGTCGATCTCGCGCACGACATGGCCCTTGGCGGGGCCGCCCACGGAAGGGTTGCACGGCATGAGGGCCACGGTATCGAGGTTCATCGTCACGAGCAAAGTGCGATATCCCATGCGAGCCGAGGCCAGCGCAGCCTCGCACCCGGCGTGTCCTGCGCCCACTATGATTGTGTCGAATGCGTCAGTATCACCTGTCATATAGTTATTGTACCAGTGACCGGTGACCGGTGACCAGAAGTGATAAGTGATAAGTGATAAGTGTTACCTCGTCAGCCGTCTTGCTAGCCACTAGCCACTAGCCACTGGTCACCGGTCGAAATTTGACGGGCCGTCAGCGATGATGTATAATGAGGTGTTCGGCTCAGAAATGGGTTGGGCGCAAAATTGAATAGCCTGAGACAGCCGGCGCGCCCGTAAGAGCGCATAATATACCAGCCCGCCGAGGCAAGCTATAAGGCCCACCAGGGGTCGGACCGCCGCAAGCGAGTCCAATCGCCCAGTGATGCCGGCTTGATGGAGCATCATACAGCCCATGCCTCGGTTAGACAACTAACAGGCATAGAGGCTTTTTTATTGCAGATTTTGGCTCCCGAAAAGGGACAGGTCGGCAATTCGCACGCAAATTACACCGAGGGGAGGTGAGAAGAGGAATGGCAACTAAGAAGAAGAAAGAAAAGGTCAAGGAGTTAAACCAGCTCTTCACAAACAGCCAGGTATTGATCTTTACCGACTACCGTGGGCTGAAGGTGGCAGACATCACGAGCCTGCGCCGCCAGCTGCGCGACAAGGGCGTGGAGTTCCACGTTACGAAGAACACGCTGGCCGAGCTTTCAGCTAACCGTGTTGGCCTGGAAGACATGATCCCTATGCTGGACGGCCCGACGGCTATCGCATTCCTGGGCGAGGACATAGCAGGTGCAAGCAAGGTGCTGACCGACTACGCCCGCACATCGAAGATACTGCAAATTCGCGGCGGCCTGATGGGCAGCAAAACTATCACCGCGGACCAGGTGAGCGACCTCACAAAGATCCTGAGCAAAGAGCAGTATATAGGCCAGCTGATGGGTGCTATGAAGGCCCCGATCCAGAACTTCGTCAACGTCCTG
>JBBRDO010000138.1:0-10702 GCA_038203825.1 Chloroflexia bacterium
CGTCCGATCTTGTCTGAACCGAGCAGGAAGACATGGCCGTTAGAGTGGTCAACAGCACCCATAGGCGCTGCCCAGAGCGTGCCGTCGGGGTTTACCTTTCCATAGGGGTCGGGGGCTATGATGGGCACGAAAATAACCGCCAGCACCATAAGGGTGAAGGTTATCAAGCCTATCATGCCGAGCCGATGCCTGCGAAACCCCTTCCAGAGAAGGCTCCACTGGCCAGGAATACTCGATAGGTCTGTGGATGTGGAGGTTGATTGCTTACTCGGGGCTGCTTCGGTGCTAATCATGAGCGCTCCTGCGAATTGTGCTTTATGAGAATACACCTATGCAGGCTGCGTGGTTCCGTTGCGCACGACCCAGTGGGCAGAGGAACTTTATCTTGCCTACTCCACGATAGCAAAAAGAGCCACCCCTGCCGGTGGGGTGGCTCTTGCTTCAGTTGTGTGGGCAGATAGCCCGTTGCTTACTTCTGCCGGGTTTCGTAGACGACTACCAGGCTGGTGGAAACTGTTTGCTGGCCGGGAACTATTCCGGCACCGCCTGCGCCCATTCCGGCAGGGCCTTTCATGGCGATGGGGCTAGAAGGTGCTCCGGCTTCGCTTATGCTCAAGATCCTGCCGAGGGTCAGGTTGGAGAGGGAGGCCAGAGCCTGGGCGCGGTCATGGGCATCTGCCATAGCGTCGCTGTAGGCCTTCTTGCCCAGGGCGTTGGGGTCTGAGAACGTGTAGTAGGTTCCATAGACTGTGTTCGCGCCCGCCGAGGTCAGCGAGTCGATCACTGTGGAGACCTTGGAGAGGTCACGTACGGTTACATCGTAGGTGATTGTTACCCGGTAGCCGGTCAAGGTGCCATTACCATTCTTCGGGTCGTTGAAGTTCATGACAGGGTCGATTGAGTACTGACTGGTAGAGTAGTCTTTTGCGTCAATGCCCGCGTCTTTCAAAGCCTGGAGCATGGCGGCTGATACAGCGTCGACGGAGGCCTGGGCGGCCTTTAAGGTGTCTTCCTGCTTGGATACACCGATGGTGATGTGCAGAATATCGGGCTGGACGCTGATGCTGCCTGATCCGACGACTGTTATCTGCGACGGCGGCGAGGCGACAGGCTGGGTGGTTGTGCTTGTGGTCTGGGCTGCCGCGGAGCCGGGTGGGCGCGAGATGAGCCATGCTGTAAACAGGGCACCGAGCACCAGCAGGACCGAAAGGGCTGCACTTGCGACAATTACTGACTTGCTATTTGTGGCTTTCACTTTGTATTCCTCCATTACAACTCATTTCTCGGTTGAGGCGACTCGATTTGCCTCTGCCTCTTTATGACGTCAGGCACGAAGAATAAGTTCCCTGTTTGGTGTCTGGATTTGGAATACAGTAAAAAGAGGTGGGAAATCACGTTTTATAGAGGAGGCGCTGCTACTGCCCGGCGCAACCGGTCTTATCCGTGAACTGGATTACGTCACCCGCGACGTCATAGCGAAAGAAGTAGCTATAACGCAACAATTGGGCTTGTTGGAGGGAAGTACAAGTGAGCGAGGCGGCAGCAATAGTGGAGTTGTCATAAAGGAGTTGGACGGCTTGCTGAAGACCGTTGCTGAAAGCCGGTACTCCGTTGAGGCTCAGCGGTAGGTCTGTGTAGAAGAAGGCCGAGTAGTCATGCGGGTCGGGAACAGAGCGTAGCGTAGTTGAGAATACGGTAGCACTTGCCCTACCCGCGAAACGCCAATTAGCTTCGTTCGCTAACAGTGGAGGTAGCTGTAGTAGTATCAGCAGAGTGGTTACGACTGTGAAAGATGTGCCTACAAATCTGGGCGACCTCATTGCGCGCCATTTCACTAATGCTTCGAGCAGGCTGTATGCGGCGGCAGCGACGAAGACTGCAAAGCCAACAGAGGGCAGATAGAAATAGCGGTCGGTCGGGACACTGAAGGGTACAAAGACGACGGGCGTGATAAGCATCCATGCGAAACCAAACAAAGCCAGCCGTTGCCCGGTCTTCCAAAGGGTGAAAGCCACCGCAACGAGTACAAAGGCCTCAAGCCACACTGCCGTCCTAAGTACATCCAGGGGTAAGCTAGCCAGATATGAGCCACCAGGCAATAAGCCATGTATGTAGTCCATTATGCCCAGCAGGATAGATTCCGGGTCTAGCGAGTGGAAAGCAAGACCGCCGCGCTCCACTAGACTGCCGGTGCGGCCTATAAGTTGGACCAGCGTATAAGTAGCCAGCACAATGCCATAGCCTGACAGGGTTACGATAGTACGCATTAGCTTCTCTTTGGTTTGCGCTCCGATTCGTACAGGATTGAATATGAGCACGCTAAGGATGAACAATACGGGTAGAGCTATGGTTGTTTCGCGCGTGAACAGACCAAGCGCGAAAAGCAACGCCGTAAGTACAAGATACAGGAGCTTTCCCTGCTGCATATACTGCCACGAGATGAGGAGCGCCGATAGTATGCAGGCCACAGCTAACAGGTCGCCCGTAGCGGCTATCCAGGAAACAGTTTCGGCGTGATGGGAAACGAGGATGAAAAGCAGGGCGGCAGCCGCAGCCACACCTCCGCTCGCCTTCTGCCGAAGCGTAAGAGTGTAAAGCAAATAGCCGTTTAGTCCGTGCACCAGCAGAGAAAACAGATGGAAGGGTGTGGGGTTTAGCCCGAACAGCACTTGCATTGCCCAGAGATAGACTTTCAACAGGGGACGATAGAACCAGAAGGTATTGGGATCGAAGAATGCGGGCACGGCGGCCAGCGCGTGGTTGTGTGTCCAGTCCAGGAGCACAAAGTCATCAGACAGGAAATAACTTGTGAGGCTGAAGATATAGGGGATCAGTGCGCAGATGAGAAGCGCCGGAGGTATGAAGCGTGAGACTCGCAAATTGGAAGTCATGCTGTTGACAGGCAGAAATGACGGCTGACGAGGTTCACGCAAGCGCTTCAGGCCTCGCGCGCCAGGGCGTGTTCGAGGGATGCCCACTCAGCCAGGCTGAGGGTTTCGGCACGGCGGTCGGGTGAGACGCCTGCCATCTCGAGGATATGCCTGGCGGTATCTTTTGGCAAACCCAGGCCCGATGCCAGGGTATTTACCAGTTGCTTGCGCTTCTGGCTGAAGCCCGCCTGCACAACCCGGAAGAATGACGCTTCACTTGTGGGCTGAACGAGCCTATCATCAGGCCCATACACGCGGATCTGGACGACAGCCGAGTCGACTTTGGGTGGAGGGCGGAAGGCGCCAGGCGGAACACGAAATGCTATCCGCGGCTCACCGTAAAACTGGACGGCGACTGACAGGATGCCCATATTGGGCGGTCTCGCGGCCATGCGTTGGGCCACTTCAAGCTGGACCATCACGGTCAGCGATTGCGGCTTGTGCCGTGCGTCGAGGAAGTGGCGCAAGATGGCCGAGGTGATGTAATAGGGAAGATTGGCCACTACCTTATATGGCCTGCCGGCGCTCAGTTCCTCGGGCGCGATGTCAAGCACATCTCCCTGGACGAAAGAGACCTGAGCCTGCGCACCAAAATGCTCGCGCAAGCCGGGGAGCAAGTCGCTATCGAGCTCGACCGAGACCAACCTGCCGCGCGCGGGGTCGAGCCTGCGGGCCAGTTCTTCGGTCAGGACGCCAAGGCCCGGCCCTACCTCAATTACGCAGTCATCGGGTTGCAACCCAGCAGCCTCCGCTATACGGGGAGGCACGCTCATATCTCGGAGGAAATGCTGGCCCAACCATTTCTTGGTTTGAACCCTGGTGTTCGGGCTTCGGATCGAGGGCGCGTCGTTATCCATGACGCATGCAACTCAATTGTGCATAGCAACCGACCGCCGGGAATTCGCTCCTCATGCCTGAGCTACCGACCGATCTTGGGTCGCCCACCACCGCTCGCCTGATCCTGGTCGCCGGTTGTCTGTTGGCTTTCTGGGGGTGCGGTGTTGTTCATTGGGGGTTTGGCGTCGCGCACGCTCTTGAGCAAGCCGGCAGGGTTGAACACAGAGCCGGGAGCCGGGGCGGGCTTGAGGCGAGAGTTCACGTTGATAGTGGAGGAGCGCTCGGAGCGGCGCTTGCGAGCCTCTTCAAGGATGTCCTCCAGAGCTTTAATCTGCCTCCCGACCAACCATTCCTCGATCATGTCTGCTTCCACCCCGATCAGGTCATCGCGCCTCTCGAGGGCGTCAAAGCGGCTGGGCATCTCGGCCAGGCCCTGTTCGAGATCGCGGAGACGGTCGTCGATGCCGTTGAAGCGGCTCATGATCCTGTCCATGCGCTGGTCGTTGATGCCTCTTTGTTCGCTCAGTTGTGTTTCCAGTTGTAAGCGAACGGCTTCCAGGCGTTCCTGGTGGTTCAGGTTTTGCTCGACGTAAGCTTTCTCGATTCTGTCCAGATCGACTGCTTGCGACGTTCCTTCTGTGACGACCGTACCGAGCCTCTCTTCGACCGCTTCCATGCGTTCCGTCATTTGGCGGCGCACATCATCTACCCTCTGCGATTTGGCCGATACATCAGCGAATTGCTGGCGAAGTGTCTCGAACATGCCCTGTAGCTCCATGCCGTTCCTGCGGAGCCGTTGTTCTTCCTTCGTTTGTAGCTCGGATACGTGTAGGGCCTCCTGGCGCACTTCGGCGAGGGCCGAATCCAGCTCCTGTATGACATCGCGCAATTGCCTTTGCGAGTCGCTGACCTGGCCGATATGCGCGTTGAGCTCGCGTATCTGCCCTTGCACCGCGTCCATCTGAATTTGTGCCGCGGAGTCGAGGTCTCGGTCATTCTTGCGAGATTCGGACAGTTCACTTAACTGAGCTCGTATCTCCTTGAACTGCTTCTCGGGCGAGTCGACCTTCTGGCTTATATCGGCCAGTTGCGCTTTCATGCGAGTATCTTCCATCTGCCGGGCGTGCATAGATTGCGCTACATCGTGCGTAAGGCGATCTTGCGCTAGCTGCACCTGGGACACTTTACCCTCGTTTTGCTTATATAATTCCTCAAACCACTGCTGGCGTGCCAGGTTTTCTTTGAGCTGTCTGCGCAGCTCATCTATTTGCTGTTGCAGCCCGTACAGTTGGGCCTCATCCCGACGCCTGTTATCCTCGTCCCGCGATGTTTTGAGCATGTCCATGCCTTTTTCTCCCGTCTGTGGTATTTAGAGGACGTCGACCCTGTATGGCCGACCGTCTGCCTGCTGTTACTCTGTATGCGTCGTGTGTTGTCTACCGGTATCTATCGCTAACTATCCAGGAGGCTGGAATTAAGAATCAACTGAGCCCGTGGACCTCACGAACCCGCCTGATCAATTGTGAGATATCGGGTTCTCGTATTTTGCTACTTACGACCGCGTCGACCGGTGGGAACTTGCCGCTAGAAGGTGTGCCCAGGACGTCTATTGTGGCGACTACCGACGCGGCCAGTGCTTCGATATTATAGCCTCCTTCAAGCACAGCCGCCACCCTGCCTTTACATTCGCTTATCTCATCGGCCAATTCTCGAACGACCGAGGCCATCTCGGCAAAGCCCGCCGCGCTCACCGACGCATCGCCAAGGGGGTCGTACATGTGAGCGTCGTAGCCCGCAGATATGATTATAAGCTGAGGGAGGTAGCGGCGCGCAAGAGGGACGAGCATTTCCCTGAATATTTGCGCGTACCCCCGGTCGCCTACGCCCGCAGGCAAAGGCACGTTTACGGTGTAGCCCCTTCCCTTGCCCAGGCCTGTTTCGTTGAGAGCACCGGTGCCGGGATAGAACGGATAGCGATGCGTGCTGAAGAACAGCACATCATCCCTGTCGTAGAAGGCATCCTGAGTGCCGTTGCCGTGATGAATATCCCAATCCGCTATCATCACGCGGCTCAGGCCATAGCGGTCGAGGGCGTAGTCGGCTGCCACTGCCACATTGTTGAAGAGGCAGAAACCCATAGCAGAGCGTCGCAGAGCGTGGTGACCGGGAGGCCGCACGAGGGCGAACGAAGCGCGAGGACCCTCGGCGCGCATGACGCTATCCACGGCAGCCACGGCGGCACCAACGCCCAACATCGCGGCATCATATGAACGAGGGGAGATGACAGTGTCCAGGTCCCAATAGGCACCGCCGGAGGCAGCTATCTTTTCGATAGTGTCGATGTAGGCAGGGTCGTGGATGCGCTCTAGCACCGCACGTGAAACCGGCGCGGGCGTCAAAAGGTCGCTCTCTTGCCAGCCATGCTGTTCAAGCACTCGCAGGATTGCGCGGAGCCGGGCCGGACTTTCGGGGTGCTGCCACGTATCGTGCAGCAAGTAGGCCGGGTGATAGAAAAGCTCGATGTTTCGTCTGAGGCTATCTATGTCGGAGGGCATAAAGAAGTATATCAAAAGTTCCGAAGCGCTAGTAAGGGGTGTGGAGGGGCAGGATGGGTCCCTCCCTGCCGGCTTGAACTGTGTTATGTCTTCGTAATTTATGAGGACGATGATGAGGGGTTAGTACTAAAATACCCCCTAGATTGGTTGGAAAATCGGGGGAATATACTTGTATTTGTAGAATAAAGAGTATATACTCTCATACATTCCTCACCGCTTCTGCAAGGCAGGTGAGGGAACCATCAGGCAAGGCACCTTACCGGAGCAGCGCGTTCTATCACATTCTACATCAGCTAACGGACCACAAGCTAAGCGGGCGAGCAGGATACTATAATCCCTCACACATCGTTGCTTGTGGTCCTTTTGTCTCTACTATACGGCTTGATTTTAGTTACCGGTAGAAGCCTATACATTCACACATACCTGTTCCGCCTTGCCAGTATGACCAATTGCCCGGTTTAGTACCAAAGGAGAGAAGGAATGAAGTTTACCCGTCGTAGTCCCCTTTTGAAGCTGGCGGTTCTCCTGCTGTTGATAACGCTCATCGCGCAAACAGGGGTGTGGATCGGCACGCAGAAAGCGCCCGCAGCTGCCACCACCGCAAGCAACGCTCCCCGGATGGCGTCTATAGCTGGCAATAACTCGGACGGAAACAGCGGAGTGACCAACTCATCACCCTTTGAGACAGGCAGTGATGTGATGCACGATGTGTCGCCGCCCCTGCGCGACATCCCGGTTGTTCCATATGAGAAGCCCAGCACAATACGCGAGATGACCGAACCAGGGAGCGAGAATACAGGCAATACCCCACTTCCGCCTGTAACCGACCCGGTGGTCCAATACACGTTCGGCAACCAGCAGATGGCGCCGGCGCCCGCTCAAAACTTCGAGGGTGTTACCAATCGGAATGGCGTTTATCCACCTGACACCAACGGCGATGTGGGCCCAAACCATTATGTACAGATAGTTAACCTCTCGCTCCAGATCTTCAACAAGAGCGGCGGTACACTTTACGGCCCGGTGAACGCCAACACTATCTGGTCGGGCTTCGGCGGTTCGTGCCAGACACGCAACGACGGCGACCCCATCGCGCTTTACGACTCGATGGCCGACAGGTGGCTCATTGCACAGTTCACCGCAGCTAACCCCTACGGCGAGTGCGTAGCTATCTCTACTTCGCCCGATCCGACAGGCTCGTACTATCGCTACTTCTTCCAGCTTAGCACGACGGTGTTTTACGACTATCCCCACCTGGGTGTATGGCCCGACGGATACTATATGGGCGCCAACCGCTTCACCGGCAACACTTATAGCGGCGGTGCCGCGGTAGTGTTCAACCGCGCCAATATGCTCCAGGGTCTGGCTTCGACCTACCAGTCATTCAATACGAGCAGCACGTATGGCACGCTCCTCCCCTCGGACCTGGATGGAGCAACATTACCGCCGAGCGGCTCGCCCAACTTCTTCTTCTCTTCGGGCGCCAGCAGACTCTATGAGTTCAAGTTCCATGTGAACTGGACGACGCCATCGAACTCCAGTCTCACAGGGCCTACAACGCTTACAACAGCTGCTTATAATGCCCTTTGCACTACCAGTCGCAGTTGCATTCCACAGCCCGGAACGTCGGTCAAATTGGATGGACTGGGCGACAGGTTGATGTACCGCGTTGCCTACCGAAACCTGGGAGATCACGAGTCGGTTGTGATGAATCACTCAGTGAATTCGGGCAGCAGCATAGCAGGCGTTCGCTGGTATGAGGTGCGCAGCCCCAATGGCACACCTGCAATCTACCAGCAAGGAACCTATGCGCCGGATAGCACAAACAGGTGGTTGGGCAGCGTAGCGATGGACGGGCAGGGTAACATGGGCATGGTCTACAGCGCATCGTCTACCTCGACCTACCCCTCTATACGCTACACAGGCCGATTGTCTACCGACCCGCTAGGACAAATGTCACAGGGCGAGAACACACTCATCGCGGGGGCAGGATCGCAGACAGGCACAGGCTCACGCTGGGGTGACTATGCAATGATGTCTGTGGACCCCACCGACGACTGCACGTTCTGGATGACCACTGAGTATATCCACACGACAGGTACAGCCAACTGGCAAACACGTGTCGGTGCGTTCAAGTTCCCGGGTTGCGGCACGTCTGCTACGCCTACCAGTACACCGGTACCGCCTACAGCCACCAACACGAGTACACCGGTACCGCCTACAGCTACTCGCACCAATACACCGGTGCCCCCAACAGCCACCAACACTAATACTCCTCCCCCAGGCGCCACCAACACTAACACACCGGTACCGCCTACAGCCACCAACACGAGTACTCCCGTACCGCCTACAGCTACTCGCACCAATACACCGGTGCCTCCTACGGCCACCAATACTCCAACGGGAGGATGCGCTAACATAATAGCGAATGGCGGCTTCGAGAGTGGATCGGCTTCGTGGTCAGAAAGCTCTTCGGGCGGCTACGAACTGATAGACACCACGCGGCCGCACACAGGCTCCTACTCGGCGTACCTCGGAGGCTATAACAACGGCACCGACAGTGTCTATCAAACAGTAAGCATACCGGCAGGAGCTACATCGGCCAATCTAAGCTACTGGTCGTACATGACGTCGTCTGAGGGCACGGGTACGCCCTACGACTATTTGTACGTCGAGGTGAGAAGCACAAGCGGCGCCCTCCTCGGTACGTTGAAGACGCAGAACAACACAGGTGCGCGCGGCTCCTGGCTGCAGACGACCAATCTCAACCTGCTACCCTGGAAGGGGCAGACCGTTCGCGTTCAATTCCGCGCTACCACGGACTCATCTTTAGTGACTTCATTCTTCGTAGATGATGTGGTACTCAATTCCTGTAACTGACGCAGGATAGGGAAGAAAAGGAAATAAAAGAAGCCCCTCGACATCAAATCGAGGGGCTTCTTTTATTAAGTACATATGTGTTGCGTAGCGGGAATTACTTTTGCTCCGGGTCGGTGTCCTCGGGTGGGGCGAGTGTTGGCCCGGTATCCGCGGAGGAGGGGATACTGCCTGTCATGAACTTGTTGTGTTCTTTCCTGGCCCGCTCAAGTTCGGCCTCGTTCAACTGGTGGAGAAGGCTGACGCGGGGCTTCGCTTCCTCGCTTTCACCCTCCGACCCTGCAAGCGGCAACGATACATCTCCTCCGGTTGCGGCGGCCAGCGCCTTTTCGACGTCGGCCTCCAGGACAGGGATGTCACCGTTGGTGCTGGTTGACTTGCCGAGTACGTGAGGTATCATACTGAGCAGTTCGATAGGTACAGGGAAGATGATGGTCGAGTTGCGCTCGGACGCAATCTCGGTCAGAGTCTGCAGGTAGCGCAGTTGAATGGTGGCAGGTTCTGAGCCGATGACCTTGGCCGCAGCTGTGAGCATCTTGGAAGCCTCGAACTCGCCGGAGGCGTGGATGATCTTGGCACGCTTTTCGCGTTCGGCCTCGGCCTGACGGGCCATTGCCCTTTGCATGCTCTGGGGCAGCTCTGCGTCCTTGACTTCAACGATGCCCACCTTGATGCCCCACGGCTCCGTTTGCTCGTCGATGATCTGCTGTAGGCGCAGGTTGATCGCCTCGCGCTGGGACAGGAGTTCGTCCAGGTCCGATTGACCGAGAACGCTACGGAGCGTTGTCTGCGCGATCTGGTGTGTGGCCCGCACAAAGTCGGTCACGGCTACGACAGCTTTTTCGGGATCGAACACACGGAAGTAGAGGACGGCGTTCACGCGGACCGTCACGTTATCGCGTGTGATCACTTCCTGGGCGGGCACGTCGAGGGTTACCACGCGTAAGTCTACCTTCACCATCCTGTCTACGAAGGGGATTATGAAGAAGAGACCGGGGCCACGCGCACCTACCAAGCGCCCAAGGCGGAAAATCACACCCCGCTCGTATTCCTGAACTATCTTCACCGCCGAACCGGCTATGGCGAATAGCACCACGAGCAACGGTATAAGGAACGCCAGCAAACTCAGTAAAGCATCCATTAGTTGTTTTCCTCCTAAGGTTCTGTTACCTGTTCTGATGTCTGTGCCTGCTCAACGGGCACGGCGGGGACAACACTCAACTTCAAGCCATTCACGGCCACTATGCGGACCGACTGGCCCGACGGTATCGAGCCGTCCGTGCTGGTAGCGCCCCACAATTCGCCTGCGACGAAGACCATGCCTTCAGGGGCAAGGTCGGTACGAGTCTGCCCGATATTGCCCAGCAGGTTTTCACGGCCCGTGGTCGGCTTAGCACGCCGCGCCTGGAAGACTTTGTAAACCGCGAAGAAGAAGAACCCGCCCAACGCGAGCGCCACGCCTGCTATTACGGGAGGGGACACGCCGGGTACGCCGGGCGCTTCCGA
>JBBRDO010000139.1:0-10640 GCA_038203825.1 Chloroflexia bacterium
CCTCTTCCCACTGCTGTTGCCCCGCCCCCCTCCGACCCAGCCTACCTCCCCGTAGGTCCCGGTGGCGAGCCCAAACAGGTGCCCGCCTACCTCTCCCCGTATATATTCGCCCTGATAGCAGCCCTTATGGTGGTCGCGATGGGCAACCTCACAGTAGCCTTCGCTACCAAGGACCGGCCTTCTTCCCAGTCCGGCCAGGCTTTCTCTCCCGGCAACGGTTTTACCTTCTGCTTCATGTGCAACCGCGCCGACGGCTCTTACAACTGGTTCGCGCCTTCCCGCATCGTGGCTGACTTCACGACCTTGCCCAACGCCACCAAGCAAACCGTCGGCTTCGAGACGATCAACGAGTTCCCTGCCTTCTCCTTCCTGCTCGCTGACCTCCACCCGCATGTGCTGGCCCTCCCCCTCGTCCTCCTTGCCATCGCCGTTGGCATGGCCTTCATTCGCAGGCGCGTCGTGCGTGCCGAAGAGTGGCGCGACGGCATCCCGCCCGACCTCGAATCCTGGCTCTCCCTTATCCTTGCCGGCCTTATCGCCGGCTCCCTCTACACAACCAACACGTGGGACTTCCCCACTTACCTTCTCGTGATCCTGCTCTGTTTAATAATCCCCTACATGGCAGCCGGCCGCAGGCTCGCCCTCGGTTGGCGCTGGCTCAGGCCCGTCGTCGCGCAACTCGTCATACTGGGCGTGTTCACCTTCCTCCTCTTCCTCCCCTTCCAGCTAACGTTCAAATCTCTCGTCGGCGGCGACAACACCGCTGCGCCCAGCAGCGTCGCAAACATCCCCATCGTGGGCTGGGTCGTCCAGAAGCTCTCCCAACTGGTGCTGGTCAACACAGCCGATAAAACCATCCTGGGCTTCGTAGTCATCTTCGGCATTTTCCTGTTCGCGCTCCTCGTCTGGCTCGTCTACGAATTCGCCATATATGTGCGCCGCCGTCAGGCCGCGGGCAGCGACACCAACCGCATCATGATCGGCTGGGGCGCTTTCCTTCTGCTCACCTTCCTCGCGACCTTCCTCTTGAAGTTCCCCTTGCTGGCGCTCCTACTGCCCATGATCGCGGTCTGCTTCGGTCTAATCTGGCTTGAGCCTCGCCGCACCGAGCGCAACGTGGCCCTCGTGTTGGTGGGCGTCGCCGCCTTGATCGGCCTCACCATAGAAATGATCTTCCTGCGCGACAACTTCCAGATGCGCATGAACACCCTCTTCAAGTTCTACTTCCAGATCTGGATCCTATGGGCGCTCCCCGCTGCCTACGGCCTGTGGCGCGTGCTGTATGCCGCCCTCGGCGACCGTCCTGAGCAGGTACAGGCCCAGCGTGCAGGCATCTACGTGCCGCGCACCGGCTGGAAGTTGGCCGGGATGACCCTCGCGCCTCTCTGGGCGTTTGCCTTCCTGTTCCTTGTGATCACGGGCTCCCTTTA
Organism: Chloroflexia bacterium; assembly: GCA_038203825.1. Classification (GTDB taxonomy): domain Bacteria; phylum Chloroflexota; class Chloroflexia; order QHBQ01; family JADMIH01; genus JADMIH01. The sequence goes on from JBBRDO010000139.1 coordinate 1,431, forward strand.
CACCTACTACGGTGCCGCTGCCAGGCAGGGTATCGGCAGAGCGCCCTTGCAAGGCCTCGACGGCGCAACCTGGATGAAAACCTCCATACCCGACGACTACGCCGCCATCCAGTGGCTCAATGCCAACTCCGGCAATAACGACAGGCTGATGGAAGGCAGCGCGGTTGAGTACGACTGGGCCGGGCGCATGGCCTCCTTCACAGGCATACCCTCTCTCGTGGGCTGGGATAACTCCCACGAGAGCCTCTGGCGCACGAACCAGCCCGACGCCCGCCAACAGATCAGCGACCGCCGCCGCATCGTCAACTCGATCTACCAGGGCATCGACCCCAACGGCGGCACCCTGACCGCTCCGCGCTTGATTGAATTGCTCAAGCAATATGGCGTGACCTACGTCGTATCGGGCGCGATAGAACATGGCATACGTGAAAACCCAAATAACAATCGCCCCACCGAAAACGTAACAGCCTATACCGATTCGCTCTTCAAGTATGCCCTGACCCCGGTCTTCACCTCAAAAGATACCACCATATACAAGGTCGGCGATACCTCCGCGAACACCGGCGCTGTGCCGCCCACGCCCGTTCCCGGCGCAGGCACTACCCCCGGCACCACCCCTCTCCCCACCCAGCCTCAGGTCGACCTCACGGCTACCCCCAAGAACCTGTTCGATGCTGCCGGTGCCGGAGCAAATCGCGGCCAGTTCAACCTGCCCCGCGGCATCACGCGTGACTCCGCAGGCAACTTCTACGTGGCCGACACCCAGAACCTGCGCATCCAGAAGTTCGACAAGGACGGCAACTTCGTCACCATGTTCGGCGGCAGGGGCACCGGCGATGGGCAGTTCTCCCAACTGAACGATACCGGCGAAGGCACAGGGCCAGGCGGCCTCGCCACAGACTCGCAAGGCAACGTCTATGTAGCCGACACCTGGAACCATCGCGTCCAGAAGTTCGACAAGGACGGCAGGTTCCTGCTGGCCTGGGGCGGCTTCTTGAGCCTGGGCGACCCGAACACTACGCCCGGCCCCGACGACACAACGAAGTTCTACGGTCCCCGCGGTATCGCTATCACCCCCGACGACCACATCTACGTGACCGATACGGGCAACAAGCGCGTGCTCATCTTCGATACCAGCGGCAAGAACATCGGCCAGATCAACAGTGGGCTTACCGCCGACAAGATCGCGTCGAAGTATCCCTTCAACCAGCCCGGCGAAATGAACGAGCCCATCGGCATCGCGGTTGACGGCGCAGGCAACGTCTTCGTGGCCGATACCCGCAACAACCGCATCCAGGAGTTCGCTAAGGATGGCAAGCCCGTGGCCCAGTGGCCCGTGCAGTCGTCCGCCTGGAGCCCCGGCCCCTACCTCGAGCCCTTCTTGGCTCTCGACAGCGCGGGCAACCTCTACGTAACTGCTCCCTCAGCCAAGACCGTGCTTGAATACGATTCCACAGGCAAGCTAGTAGGCGAGAAAGGTGGCGGCGGCCTCAAGCTCCCCACAGGCATCTGGTCCGACCCCGATGGCACCCTCTACGTAGTAGACACCGCCTCAAGCGCGATTCTAAAGGTCCCCAAATAATAAGTGATAAGTGATAAGTGTGGCGGTGCGCTTCACTTATCACTTATCACGCCTCAGTCCCCAACTCAAACACACTAATCTCCGGTCTGCAACCCACGCGTACGTGGGGCGACAACATCCCTATTCCTCGGTTCGTATAGAGCTGTAGCGCAGGGCCCTGCGGTGAGCCACCTGCCGCGCCCTGCACCCTGTAAAGTCCCGTATGGTACTTGCGCCCCAGGAAAGGGAGCTGGATCGGGCCCAGGAAGGGAACCACCACCTGGCCGCCGTGCGAGTGCCCTGAGAGTTGCAGGTCCACCCGTGCAGACTGAGCTACAGTATCGGCAAAATCGGGTTCGTGGGCCAGCAGCACTACCGCGCCCTGTGAAGGTATACCCGCGAGCGCTTCTTGCAGGTCCGACCGGTCCACCCACACATCGTCTACCCCCGCTATATGGAGCATGCCACTGCCACGGCGCAGGGTGCGCGAGCGGTTCTCCAGTTCGTCCAGGCCTGCTGCTCGCACTATAGCGCGCACCCCATCCGCGTCCGACCAGTGGTCATGATTCCCAAGCACCGCCACCACACCATCTTTGGCCTGCAAGCCGCGCAGTACATCTGCCAGACCCGCCCGATCTACCCAATCTATGTGCGTAATGAAATCGCCCGTGACCGCCACAAGATCGGCGTTGAGCGCATTTACCGTAGCCACCACAGATCGCAAATGTTCCAGTGTGGTCCAGTCCCCCACGTGCAGGTCCGATATCTGCACGAGCCGATAACCCGCGAACTCAGGAGCCAAGCGCTGCAGCCGAATTGCCACGTGCGTTACGTCAACCCAGTTCGGCTCCAGGTTTGCTGCGTACAGGCTACCTCCAGCGCTAGTCGCCACCACCGCAAGCGTCGAGCGCGTAACCGCTGTAAGCAAACCGCGCCGCGTCATAGGACGGCTCAAAATCTGCCCCACCATGCCCTCCGACTCCGGAGCCTCTACAGCATCGGCGTGGTTTGTCTCCGGTATGGTGGTTTTGAGATTCTGCATAGTTCGTAACACTTAAAGCCTGATACCCCGGGAAGCACAACGCACCACACATGACTTACGATCAGCGACTTACGATCAGCGACTTACGATCTACGACTCGTCCTCCCCCTCCAACGTGATCACAGTGATCTCCGGCCTGCAAAAGAAGCGGACCGGAATGCCCACTACCCCTATACCCCTGTTTGTGTACACCTGCATATGGCCCACCTGGTATAACCCTGCGTAATACTTCTTTCCCAGTGGCGGCAAGCGGGGTGGGCCGTATAGTGGCACTACTACCTGCCCGCCGTGTGAGTGGCCTGATAGTTGCAGGCTGAACCTGTTGGCGTGTACTGCCACGTCGGCATAATCCGGCTCATGCGCCAACAATATCGCGGTGCCCTCTTTCGGCAGCTTCTTCAGCGTCATCTCCAGCCGGGCCATCTTCTCGCGAGCCGAGTCTACACCCGCCATATGCAGGATCGCGCCGTCGCGCTCTATCGTGTGGACGTTATTGCTCAGCTCTATGATCCCGGCTTCGCGCATTACCTGCCTGATCAGGGCGGGTCCAAGTCCCCAGTAGTCGTGGTTGCCCAGCGTGCCTATTACCCCGTCACGCGCATATAGCTCGCTGAGGCTCGGCACAATATCGGCCGGAGCGTGAGGGTACGTATAGGTAACAAAGTCGCCCGTGATCACCACGAGGTCGGGGTCTTCGTTGTTCACCATCTTCACGGTTTCGGCGATCCGCTCCGGTGGAAACCACTCGCCCGCGTGAATATCGCTGATCTGCACGATCTTGTACCCGTGGAAGGCCGAGGGCAGACCGCCCAACCGCAGGCTGATACGCTTTATCTCCACCCATCTTGGCTCAACGCCGGCTGCATAGACCAACAAACCGCTGCCCGTGGTTGCCCCCATAGTCACCAGCGCGCCAATGGTCGACCTCACTATCTCATTCGCAATAAGAGTGCGGGCCCTTGCTCTCAATCCATTCTTGCTTGTCATTATCTATAATTATTATCTATTGGCGCGCATAGGGCAATAGCGAACTCACCTCCAACTACATAATCACTCCCGGCCCTCATACTCCCAACAAAGCCCCTCCCCTACCTCTCTCATTCTGAGCGCAGTAGGTCTCCCTTTAGGGACGAAGAATCATCCTCCCTACCCCATACCCCCAGGAAAGCCCCTCCTCCAGCATTGTCCTCCGGCCCAACCATGCCAACTAAAGGGCGGCCGCGACCCGCGAGCATGAAACAGCCAGCCCCGAAGGGGCGAAACACGCATAGCCCAGGGCGTAAGCCCTGTGGATCAGCCACAAACAAACCCCAAGCCCCGTAGGGGCGACACCACTCACACCTAGCAACTCGTGACGCACAAGCAGGCCACCCATAGGCGTAGTCCGTCGTCGCTACTCAATCCGTCTACGGGTTGCAGGAAGGAAAGAAAGTGTTGGCGACGATCTTGCTTGCCTGGCCTCTGGTGGCGTTAGCCCCCGGCCTGAAGTAAGGCAGGTTGTTAGGTCCGCATGGCTCGCCCCCACCACCGCACGTATAGCCGTTGATGATGCCTCTGTCTGACAAACGCCAGATATAATCGTAGAAGGTCGAGCCTGGTAGCACGTCCTCATACTCCTGTACACCAGGTGTCTCGTTGAAGCCTGCTGCGTTAGCATCTATCTTAGCTAGTTGCCCACGCGTGACGTTGGCATTCGGTCGGTAATAAGGCAGGCTGTTAGGTCCGCATGGCTCTCCTGACCCTCCGCATGGATAGCCTGTGACGTACCCTCGGTCGCTCAATCTCCAGATGTAGTCGAAGAAGGTAGAGCCTACTGCGACATCCTCATACTGCTGTGCGCCGGTAGGCTCGTTGAACCCTGCGGCATTAGCCGCGATCTTGGCGAATTGCCCTCTTGTAACATCATTCCCCGGTCGGAAGTAGGGGTCGTTGTTGCCGTTGCAAGGTTCGCCTGGGCCACCGCAGGAGTAACCATTGATGATACCTTGGCAAGCCAGACACTCGATGTAGGGGTAGAAGGTGCTGCCCAACGGTACATCCTCGAAGGAGATCGTGCAGGCTGTGGGCGTTTCGGTACCTGTGGGTGGTGTGCCCGTCGCTGTATCGGTAGGCGTGTCTGTGGCCGTACCACTTGCCCCCGGCGTATCCGTGCTCGTCGGAGGCGTAACTACCGGCGTGAGCGTTGCCGTGCTTGTGGCAGTGGGCGTTAGCGTGGGCGTCGACGTAGACGTCGGAACCGGAGTCACGCAGCCCGACGTGTAATGCTCGATAAGCGTACGCCCTATTCCCCCGACCATCTGCGTACCTACCGCCCATACATCATTCGAGGCCGAAGCATCCCCACCTACCAGCGCTCCGGTATTAGGCTCGGCTACCATAGACCAGGTGCTACCATCCCAGTGTAGAAAGCCGCTATCTCCCACAACCCACGCATCGTTAGCGGATATTGCCTTGACCCCATGCAAAGTACCCACGTTCGGCGCTGTAACCATGCTCCACCCCGTGCCATCCCAGTGTTCCACCCCGTTACCCACCGCCCACACATCATTGGCCGAAACGACCGACACGCCCGTGAGCGAGCCATTGTCGGGACTGTTGACCACATTCCACGTGCTGCCGTTCCAGTGCTCAATATAGTCATGGAGCCCATATGCATTCTCTCCCACGGCCCATAAGTAGTTCGACGTTTTCCCGTCTATGCTTTGCAGCCTGATGTACTGGTATGGATCACTAGCATCCAGGCTCCACTGGACGCCGTCCCAGTGCATTTTGACGTCATGCCACGAAGATCCGCGAGCGTAGCCCACAACCCATATATCATTCGGCGCCAGGGCCTTGGCTGATACGAGCCAGTACTGCTCAATCCCCGGATCAGCGTTAGGTTCTTCGCTCCACTGAGTACCATCCCAATGCAGCGTGAGCATATGGTGGTTGGTATAGTAAGGATCGCTGGTGTAGTCTCCCACCGCCCACACATCGTTTGATGCGGCTGCGGCCACGCCCCGCAGGAAGTTGTTGTAAGAGTGACTATCGTTGGGGCTTGGCACTATGCTCCACTGTGCGCCGTTCCAGTGCTCCGTAAGCGTCACGTACCGTCCCGTTCCCGTATATGCCCCCACAGCCCAGATGTCGCCGGGCGAGATCACCGTCACAGCATAAAGGTCGTTTTCGCCCGCACCCACATTCTGGCCTGGCACTTCGGTCCAGGCCATGGCACACGGCGTAGGCGTTGCCGTGGGGCAGTTTGACGTGTAGTGCTCGATAAGCGTGCGCCCTACTCCACCTACATTTTGGCTCCCGACCGCCCACACGTCATCCGTAGCCACCGCATCTATGCCCGCCAAAGTGCCGCTGGCAGGGCTGGCCACCAACGACCACGCCGTCCCGTCCCAGTGTAGAAGGGCACTGGTCCCTGTGGCCCATACATCATTACTCGAAATGGCCTTAACGCCCTGCAAAGTACCTGCCCCCGGCGCTGTAACCGTGCTCCACACGCTCCCATCCCAGTGCTCCACCTGATCCCCCACAGCCCACAAATCGTTAGCCGCCACACCATCTACCGAGTACAGATGGACCCCGCTATCAGGCGCGGCGCTCGGTACTTCCGTCCATGCGCTCCCGTCGTAGTGCCATATCAGCGCACGACTCTGGAAGCCGTTATACCCCACCGCCCATACGTTATCGGCTGCTAAATCCTTCACCCCATACAGCACCGCTCCGCTGACCCCCGAGAAGTTGGGATCGGACCATGCCGCCCCATCCCAATGCATTACAAGCGACAGCGGAGAATAACGTCTATAAAACCCCACCGCCCACACGTCGTCCGAGGCGCGCGCATCCAGTGCCGTCAAATAATTCTCATAGTTGCCGCCCGGATCGGGATTGGGCACCACGTTCCACTGGGCGCCGTCCCAATGTATCGTCAGCAGGTGGTGCGTGCTATAGTAGGAGTCGTCATTGTAGGAGCCCACCGCCCACACATCATCCGAGGCAACCGCCGACACCCCTACCAGGAAGTTGTTATAGCCGCCCGGGTCCGGGCTTGGCACTACACTCCACTGCCCACCATCCCAGTGCTCAGTGAGTGTTTGGTACCCGCCCGTCCCCGTGTATGACCCCACCGCCCACACATCGTTCGGCCCTATCGCAGCCACGGAATAGAGGCTGTTTTCGTCCGCTCCAACATCCTGGCTCGGCACCACATACCATGCCGGGCTGCACCCCTGCAGTATGCCTTGCTCACTCATACTGGCGATAGGAGCTTGTGCCCTCGTAGTCTGCGTCAGCGCTATGCCCATCACCGCGACAGCCAACACTACCACTGCCAGCACACCATAGGCTGTCCTGGTCGTTCTCTGAGGTCCGTCCATACTATTCCTTCCCTGCTCTTGTGACCCTTATTCTATGCTTAAATTATGCGCCTGTTCCCGCTATAATGAGTCATACACTTTTTCGTACAAAACGCTCCCCGTCACGTATTAGCACAGGATGACCCTAACTTGCAAGCAGATGACACAACAGATTTCAGCCTCTGGCTCAAGGACCAGCGCAAGGCCCTCGACCTCACTCGCCAGGATCTTGCCTCATGCGTGGGGTGCTCGCCTGTCACTATCGAGAAGTTGGAGAAGGGTGAGCGCCGCCCCTCCCACCAGATCGCCACGCTCCTTGCCTCCTGCCTTCATGTTTCCACCGACTCCCTGGACGACTTCGTTCGCTTCGCCCGTGGTGGCCCCTCTTCAACCGCCTTCACCCTCGGCCCCCCCGCCAACACCCATCTCCCCGTGCTCGCTACCAGTTTCGTTGGCCGCACCTCCGAAATCCAATCTGTAACAGACCTCCTCCAAACCGAAGGGGTGCGCCTTCTTACCTTGCTCGGCCTTGCGGGCATCGGCAAAACCAGGCTGGCGCTGGAGGTCTCCGGTCGCGTGGGCGCGGCTTTTCCCGGTGGCGTCTACTTCGTCTCTCTTTCGACGGTAAGCGACCCTCACGACGTTCTCCCCGCGATAGCTCGCGCTCTTGGCATGCGCGAGTCGGCCTACCGCGCCCTGCTCCCCTCCATTATTGCGCACCTGTCACAACGGCCCGTCCTGCTCGTCCTCGATAACTTCGAGCACCTTCTGCCTTCCGTAGAGAAGCTTGCCGCCCTTTTATCCGGCTCTCCCTTGCTAACCCTGCTCGTGACCAGCCGCAACGCCCTCGGTATCTACGGCGAGCATATATTCGACGTGCCCCCCATGTCTTTGCCCCGCTCCGAGGACACCCCTGAACTGGCATCACTGTACGACTACGAAGCTGTAATGCTCTTTGTCCAGCGCGCAAGGGCCGCTAATCCCGACTTCCAGCTTACCGAGGAGAACGCCACCGCCGTAACTCTGCTCTGCCGCAAGCTCGAAGGTCTGCCTCTCGCCATCGAATTGGCCGCCAATCGCATGCGCGTTCTGCCCCCGGCCTCCATTCTGGAGCACCTGGGCAGTCGTCTAGATATGCTCTCCGATGGCGCTTCCAATCTCCCGCCCCGCCAGAGAAGTCTGCGTGGCGCCATATCCTGGGGCTACGACCTCCTCCAGCCTCCCACCCAGAGGCTCCTTTGCTGGCTCTCCGCCTTCTCGGGTGGGTGTTCTCTCCTTGCCGCAGAAAACATGGCCTCCGTCCAGGGCATCTCCTACACAGATATGCTGTCCCACCTATCCGCCCTTGTTGACAGCAGCATGGTGCGCCGCGAGCCCGACCTTACAGGCACCTCCCACCGTTTCACCATGCTTGAAACAGTGCGCGAGTATGGCGCCGAGCGCCTCGAAGCAAGTGGCGAGAAAGAGCAGGCCGAGCGGTTTCACGCCGGCTACTTCCTCGCTCTGGCCGAGCGTGTCGAGCCTCATCTGGAGGGCGGCGAGCAGGCATCCTGGCTCAAAATACTGGAAACAGAGCACGACAACATTCGCGCTGCTTACCTTTACTACTTGCGCTCGGGCGACACCGTGTCGCTCGTGAGCCTGGCGGGCGCGCTGCGCCGGTTCTGGTACCTGCAAGGCTATCTCACCGAAGGCCGTACCTGGCTCGCTACCACCCTCCAACACCGCGGTCAACTCGACCCCGCCCTCCTTGCCAAGGTGCTGCATGGCCTTGGCACCCTTGAATGGGCCGTCGGCAGGCTCGCCGAGGCGGGCAGCTACTTTCGCGAAAGCCTCGCCCTCTCGCGCAGCCTGCACGATACCCTGGGCGTCGCTAATATGCTGAACAACCTGGGCATTGTTGCCCTGCCGCAAGGCGACTACGAAGGCGCGGTGGCCTTCCACAACGAAAGCCTCGCCCTCTACCGTCAGCTGGGCGACCGCTGGTACGTAGCTCTCGCCATCTCCAACCTGGGCCTCGTGGCCCTCGACAAGGGCGACTATGTTGAAGCCCGTTCGCTTCTCGAAGAAAGCCTCTCCATGCGCCGCGAGCTGGGCGACCGGCAGGGCATTGCCGAATCCCTCAACAACCTGGGCATCGTTGCTCGTTGCCTGCATGACTACAACGAGGCATACAACCTCCACAGCACGAGCCTGGAGATGTTCCGCGGCCTGGGTGACAAATGGAATGAGGCCCTCGCCATCTCCAATCTGGCCTA
>JBBRDO010000140.1:0-10461 GCA_038203825.1 Chloroflexia bacterium
ACTGAGACCTGGACTAATGTGACTTATGACCTGGCAGCATATGCGGGGCAAACGATACGGGTGGAGTTCCTGGTGCACCAGGATGGAGCAGGAGATGTGGCACACATGTGGGTTGACGACGTGCTGTTGATCGAACCATGCGCCACTCCGGTTCCGTTAACACTCACGCCAACAGGTACGGCTACGGTGATTGCAACCGACACTGCAGTAACGCCCACTCCTTGTCCTATCCAGTTCACAGACGTACCTGACGGAAGCACCTTCTATCCCTTCGTGCGGTGCCTGGCTTGCCGTGGCATCATCAACGGTTACCCATGCGGTGGCGCAGGCGAACCCTGTAACCCCACCACCGATCCCTACTTCCGACCCGGCAATAACGTTACAAGGGGCCAGTTCGCTAAGATTGCTGCCAACTCCGCCGGCTTCAACGAGCCCCCAGGAGCACAGCAATACGAGGACGTTCCAGTAGGCTCGACCTTCTTCGACTATGTGTGGAGGCTGTCAGACCGAGGGTACGTCACCGGCTATCCGTGTGGTGGAGTAGGCGAGCCGTGCGGACCTAACAACCTACCTTACTTCCGACCCAATGCCAACGTGACGCGTGGGCAGCTATCCAAGATAGATGCTAATGCAGCCGGGTACAACGAGACACCGGGTGCACAGCAATACGAGGACGTGCCCGTAGGCTCGACCTTCTACGACTTCATCTGGAGATTGAGTGACAGAGGCATACTCAACGGCTATCCTTGCGGTGGTACAGGCGAGCCATGCGGACCTAACAACCTACCCTACTTCCGTCCGGGTGCTAACGCCACAAGAGGACAGGCGAGTAAGATTGTGTCTAACACCTTCTTCCCCTCCTGCCAGACACCGGAGAGCAGATGATCTTGCTTTGATGTGAGCGGTGGCGGAATGAAGGGTCGGGTGCAAAGTGTGCATACCCGACCCTTCATCCCGCCACCGCGAGCTTTCAGCTTTCAACGGCGCAAAGCCACGGCAGTATGCAGGCATACGTGCCCCGTCAACAATGGGGTTGTGTAGCTACGCCGGGGTAGTCGGACGGGCGGTCAAATAAAGGTCCAACACTATCTTTTTGGCCCATAATGTTCTATAATGCAGAACGGGCACACAATCAGGCCCACGAAAAACAACTCGCTCTAGCACGCGTTATTAGACCTGACACTACCTTTAGAATTAGAAGGCGCGATATTATCCTGTTCCGGCCTGATTGGTAGTGAGGCGTAGGAGCGCTTCTACGTAGAATGTCATAACATCCCTGACGCTCCGTAAAAGGGCGTCGAGGCCCACGAATTTGCCTGGCATAGCGTGTGCTCAGAAAAGCCCTATATTCAAGAACCTGGGCTAAAATTGCTGAATATTTAGGGTTGGACACGCGTCAGAAGGGAGGTGATTAGAGGAGGACGGGGCTATTTGGCAGCCTTGCCCTCGAAGGAAGAGCCTATCTTATCAAACAGCCGTGCCGCCCGGTTATTTCTATTGGGGCGCAGCAAACCAACGAATCAGCGTACAATCGCTTATTGTACAAAGACTGTAAGATCACTGGAGGAAAGACATGGCAAAGAAATGGTTTAGTATCATGGCTATGATGGTGGTGCTCTCAATGCTGTTGTCAGCTTGTGGCGCTGACTCCACAGCCACTGTTGTGCCGCCTACTGCTACAACAGCGATGGCAGCACCTACTGCTACAACAGCGATGGCAGCACCTACTGCTACAACAGCAATGGCAGCACCTACTGCTACAACAGCAATGGCAGCGCCTACTGCTACAACAGCAATGGCAGCGCCAACCGCCACCACAGCGATGGCGGGTTCGACTCCCGGCGCCATGATGGACTACAGCAAAGTAGGGCCGGAATTGGCCGCAGCCTTCACAGGCGCGTACAAGGGTAAGAATGTAACCATGTTCGGCCCGTTCACTACGGACGATGAAGTTAAGTTCAACAACTCGATGAAAGACTTCGAGGCCGCAACCGGTATCACGATTCAGTACGAGGGCAGCAAAGAGTTTGAAACAACCATCAACGTACGCGTCCAAGGCGGAAGCCCTCCTGACATCGCCGACTTCCCGCAGCCGGGCCTCATGGCCAGTATCGCTTCAAGCGGTAAAGTCCAGGACGCCAACAAGATGATCAATCCGGCCTGGCTGAAGCAGAACTACAACCAGGGCTACCTCGACACAGCCACAGTGAATGGCCCGAACGGCAAGATCCTGGGCGGTATCTTCCAGCGTGTGAACGCAAAGAGCCTTGTCTGGTATCCGAAGAAGGCATTTGACGCCGCAGGATACAAGGTTCCTACGACATGGGCAGCGTTGCAAGCCCTCATGGATCAGATCGTCAAAGACGGTGACACTCCTTGGTGTATCGGTATCGAGTCCGGCACAGCTACAGGCTGGCCAGCAACCGACTGGACCGAGCAGATGATGCTCCGCACCACCTCCCTCGACAACTACGACAAGTGGGTTGCAGGCACATTGCCCTTCACCGATCCTATAGTCAAGAATGCCGTTCAGAAGTGGTCAGACATCTGGTTCAACGACAAGTACGTATACGGTGGCCGCAAGCAGATCGTGACAACCAACTTCGGTGATGCACCCAAGCCTATGTTTGTCGACCCGCCCAAGTGCTACCTCCACAACCAGGGCAACTTCATCGTCAGCTTCTTCGATAGCATCAAGCCTGGCATGAAAGCCGGTGTGGACTATGACTTCTTCCCGCTGCCCGCCCTGGATCCCCAGTACGGTGCTCCTATGGAGTTCGGTGGCGACTTGATGTCAGCCTTCAGCGACCGGCCCGAAGTACGTGCAGTCATGCAGTTCTTCAGCACCTTTGATGGTGTCAAGGGTTGGGTAGCAGTAGGTGGCGCGTTGGCTCCTCAGAAGGACTCCGACCTGTCAGTCTATAGCAATCCTATGGACCGCAAGGTAGCTCAGACCCTCATTGACGCCAGCGCAGTCCGCTTCGACGGCTCTGATCTCATGCCGGGTGCTGTAGGCTCAGGCTCATTCTGGAAGGGTATGACCGACTACGTAAGTGGTTCGGTTGATATCAACCAGGGTCTGCAGGAAGCACAGGACGGTTGGGCTAACGTCAAGAAGTAAGCTCTACCCGTAGACAATGGACGACGGACGACGGACGGCCTAACAGGCTCGTCTGCTGTCCGTCGTCCGTACTCCCACCTTTACTACATTTCGTTACTAGCCATTATGATAAGATTTCGCTTATTATAGTGGCTATCTGACGATATCCAGGCAAATCCCGATTCTACTGATATCGTCATGACGCGGCCAGGTCATGTAAAGACCCTATCACCAGGAGTTACGCGATGGAACGAACAACGGAACTATCCCCTTCGCCTCCGGCCCCACCCGCTGAGGGCACGGCAAATATGCAGCGGTTCTTTATTGCGCTGCTCGGTTTAGCAGTCCTGTTTTACTTGCTCTGGCTTGGATTCGACTTCCTTAAGACTACTACTGCACCACAGATAGTGATCGCGCTTTTTGCCATCGTCTGGGGCGTGGGTGGAGTTGCCCTCCTGTTCACGCTGGCTAACGTGCTGGTTGAGTCGTTGTCGAACAAGTGGCGCGACCGTATTCAACCGTACGTTTTCGTGGGGCCTGCGGTCTTCTTCCTGGGAGTGTTCCTCTTTGTGCCCGCCTTGCAAACTCTCTGGCAAAGCTTTTTCGACGCGAGTTCCACCAACTTTATCGGTCTCGATAACTTTTCTGCCGTTTTCACCAACCGGCTGATGCAACAGGCATTCGTCAACAACCTTATCTGGCTCGTTGTCGGTACCGGGCTATGCGTTATCTTTGGGTTGTTAATTGCAGTGCTTGCCGATCGCAGCAGATTTGAGTCGGTCGCTAAGGCCATGATCTTCTTGCCTATGGCTATTTCCTTCGTAGGCGCGGGCGTGATCTGGCGCTTCATCTACGCCTACGCTCCTCCCACCGACCCGCAGATTGGCGTTCTGAACGCGATAGTGGTTAGCTTTGGCGGGCAGCCCCAGGCCTGGCTTACAGAGTCTCCATGGAACACCTTATTCCTGATTGTGGTGTTGGTATGGATACAAACGGGGTTCGCGATGGTGATCTTCTCGGCGGCCCTCAAAGGCGTGCCCGGCGAACTATTGGAGGCAGCACGTCTTGACGGAGCGAGCGAGATCCAGTCGTTCTTCAGAGTGATAATCCCCTACATCCAGGGGACGATCATAACGGTGATGACCACGATCGCTATCTTTACCCTGAAAATATTCGATGTAGTAATCGTGATGACAGGTGGACAGTACGACTCAAACGTGATAGCAACGCAGTTCTACAGGGAATTCTTCTCGAACCGCAACTTCGGGTATGGCTCTGCTATCGCTATCGTGCTCTTTATAGCGGTCTTACCTGTGATGTACTATAATCTGCGCCAACTACGCAAGCAGGAGGGATTCTAAATGGCTGTTGCACAACCTACCATCGGTACACAGGCTCGCGTAGCGCAGAGCAATCCCAGGCGCCGCATACGCTGGGGCAACATCATCGTAAATGTAGCGTTACTGCTGATCTGCGTGGTGTGGACCATACCGACATTGGGCCTGCTGATTTCGTCGTTCCGTACGCGCGAGGATATTCTGACGACAGGTTGGTGGACAATTGTGCCCCACCAGGATTTCGTTACCGCCAGTCAGCTAACAATAACGCCCGGCAATCAATTAACGGGTCCGGTAGATGTAAACGGGGTTAGTGTTACCGACGACCAGTTGCGGGCCGGGTTGGTGCTGCCCAACGGGCAACAGTTAGTATGGGCTAATCGCCGCAGCGGTTTGGTCAACATACAGGAAAAGCAGATTGTTTCTAATGCGAACTTTAGCTTCGACAACTACTCAAGCGTGCTGACGGGCCAACAATATACATATACCGCGCCTGACGGAACAACAACCGTTGACCAGGGCAGCGATATGGGATCAGCATTCCTCAACACTCTGGTTGTGGCTATACCCGCCACTGTCATCCCGATCTTGATGGCTGCGTTCGCTGCGCATGCCTTTGCCTGGATGCGCTTCCCCGGCCGCAGGATACTGTTCGGCATAGTAGTCGCATTGCTGGTAGTACCGATTCAGGTGGCGCTGATCCCGGTATTGCTCGACTTCAATGCCCTGCATATCAACGGCACTTTTCTGGCAATATGGCTCGCACATACGGGGTTCGGCTTACCATTGGCAACATACTTGCTATACAACTATATAAGCCAATTGCCCCGCGACCTGTTTGAGAGTGCCTACATAGATGGAGCGTCGCCCTTCACGGTGTTCACACGACTGGTGCTGCCTCTTTCAACTCCTGCACTGGCATCGTTCGCGATCTTCCAGTTCCTGTGGGTCTGGAACGACTACCTTGTGGCGTTGATCTTCATAGGCGCTACACCCGGAAGGCAAGTGTTGACGATGAAGCTGGCAGACATAGTGGGCTCCCGCGGACAGGACTGGCACCTGCTGACGGCAGGAGCGTTCGTCTCTATGATCATACCGCTGGTCGTCTTCTTCTCGCTGCAACGCTTCTTCGTTCGCGGTCTGCTGGCAGGCTCGGTTAAGGGGTAAGGGGTAGAGCGACCGGAAAGCAAACATGGTCGCCGTCGGTGAACCCTCAGTGGAAAAAGGAGAAAACCATGAACAACAAAGATGATGAGCCCCTATTCCAGGGAATAGATGAGCTAGAGAGGACTTACGCCCCGGAAGAGCTGCCCGAAGGCGATCCTGCACGCAGACGAGTGCGCGCCGATGAAGAAGACGACGCCGGAAGAGGCTACAACCTGGACGATCCGACCGTGCCTAGGCCTATCGTCAGCGTAGCCCCGGCATCCAGTGCTACCGTGCCCAGTGGAACGGTGGCACCACCGAATATGGGAGTCGAGCCCGCTGAGGGAGACGATATAGCGGGAAACAACGACTCTGACGAAGACGAAATGCCTAACGGCTGACAACTACAGACTATAATTTAGTGTTCATGTAGGGGCGGGTGCAAACTCGCCCCTATGAATTAGCCCACACAAGTAGGATCATGCAGCATGAACGACATAACAAATCCACATTGGTGGCAGGCAGGCACGGTCTACCAGATATACCCGCGCTCGTTCCAGGACAGCAACGGGGACGGCGTGGGCGACCTGCCAGGCATCACACAAAGATTGCCTTATGTTCAGGGGCTGGGCATTGACGCGATCTGGATATCCCCCTTTTATCCCTCACCGATGGCCGACTTCGGATACGACGTGAGCAACTACAGGGACGTGGATCCGCTGTTCGGCACCCTGGACGATTTCGATGCGCTGCTGGCGAAGGCACACGACCTGGGCCTGAAAGTGATCCTTGACTTCGTGCCGTGCCATACGTCAGACCGGCACCCGTGGTTTATTGAGTCGCGCAAGTCGCGGGCCAACCCCAAACGCGACTGGTATATATGGGCTGATGCCGCGCCGGATGGCGGACCGCCAAATAACTGGGAGAGCAATTTTGGTGGTTCAGCATGGGAGTGGGACCAGCATACCGGGCAATATTACCTGCACTCGTTCCTGGTGCATCAGCCCGACCTCAACTGGCGCAACCCTGATGTGAAGGCCGAGATGCTGGACGTTATGCGCTGGTGGCTGGAGAAAGGGATAGACGGCTACAGGGTAGACGTGATGGCAGGCATGGTCAAGGACGACCAACTGAGGGATAACCCGCCCAATCCCGACTGGCAGGAGGGCATGAACCCCACGCAGAAGTTCTTCTTCGTCTACAACTACGACCGCCCGGAGGTGCACGAGATCATACGCGAGATGCGCGCCCTTATGGACAGCTACGGGGATCGGGTACTGATAGGCGAAACCTATTTCCCGCTCGACCAACTGATGAAGTTCTACGGGGAGCATTTGGACGAATCTCAGCTACCGTTCAACTTCGAGCTGATAAATATACACTGGCACCGGGCAATGATACAGGAGTTCGTGGAGCAATACGAAGCAGCCCTGCCGGCTGGGGCCTGGCCGAACTGGGTGCTGGGCAACCACGACCGCCACAGGGTAGCATCACGAGCGGGAGTGCAGCAGGCGCGCGTGGCACAGATGCTCCTGTTGACTTTGCGCGGTACGCCCACTTGCTATTACGGCGACGAGTTGGGAATGGGCGATGTGCCTATACCCTCCGACAAGGTACAGGACCCGTGGGAGCTCAACGTGCCGGGGCTGGGACTGGGCCGCGACCCTGAGCGCACTCCTATGCAGTGGGACAGCACACAGTATGCGGGCTTCTCGACCGCCGAGCCGTGGCTGCCCCTGGCGGCAGACTATAAAGAGATCAATGTCGACGGGGAAACACGCGACCCCACATCGATATTGTCTTTCTTTCGCGGCATGCTGACGTTGCGAAGCAGCACTCCTGCCCTGGCTGTAGGCAGCTACAGATCTGTGTATGTGACAGTTGAGGATGTCATGGCCTACGAGAGGGCACACATTGGTGACACCATAGTCGTGGTGCTCAACTTTGGCCCGGACGGTCAGACGCTGGACATGAGCGAGGTCGGCACGCATGGCGAAATCCTGCTGTCAACCTTCTGTGACAGGGCAGGCGTCGAGTGGATGGAAAGCCTGAACCTCAGGGGCAACGAGGGAATAGTCTTGCGTCTGAAGAAAGCCGGGGAGTAGGATGGGAAGAAGTCGGCTACTTCTGCGCGGAGAAGACCTGCACGCTATTGAGTCCCCTGTCCAGCACATAGAGCCGCCCGTCCGCGCCGAACGCCAGGCCGCTGGGGGCGATTGATCCTCCGCTCGATGGCGCGTTTGAGGCGAAGTAGTGTATCCTGCCTGTGGCAACATTGAGCGCGCCCACGCGTCTATGGTCGGGGTCGGCCACATAGACCAGAGAACCGTCGGGACTGACTGCAAGGCGGCTGCCGCCCTCACCGCGCCCGATGGGTATGCTCCATTGGGCAGTGATATTGCCATTGGCGTCAAGTTGCAGGATCCTGTCTTTGAGATCGGCCACGTAGATGCGGCCAGGGTTAGAGGGGTCGACCGCGACATCTACGGGTTGGTAGAGTTGGCCACCGCCCGTAAGGCTGGCGGGAGGATCAATGCGGCTGGTGCCTGTAATGGGCGAGAGGCGCCTGATAACGTTGTTGGAGGGGTCAGTCACATAGAACTGCCCGTCGGGGCCAACGTCAATACCATCGGCTACGCTCACCGCTAGTATTTCCTTGCTGACAGTGCGGATCAGGGTGCCGGTGGAGGAGAAGACCTGCAATTGGTTTGCACCCGTGTCCATCACGTACACGCTGCCGCTCTTGTCGACTGCCACGTCCACGATATCGTTGAACTCCCCTGCGCTCGGGGTGGTTTCGTGGCCTGCGTCGGGAGCCTTGCCCCAGGTGCCCGCGAGCGTGCCGTCGGGGGCTACCACGACGATACGGTGGTTGCCGCGGTCGCCAATGTAGACACTGCCCTGGCTGTCTACGCCGAGGCCGCGCGAACTCAAGAGGCCCATGTCCGCGCCCAGGACGGCATCAGGCACTCGCCCGGAGACAACCTCGCCGTCGGGACCCTGGCCGCCAATAAGCTGGACGATGGGCGCATCGGGAAGCTCGCTCGCCAGCCAGCTTCGAGCCGCAGGTAAAAGCACATCGGTGGGAACTAGGGCGTGTTCGCCGCGAGGCGGGGTCCAGAACCATTCCCAGCGCGCCGGGCCACTTTGCCATGTGTAACGCAGGTCAACATCATGTGCGCCCGCTGAGAGTTCCATAGCGCCGCGCGCAGTGCCCGTTGCGCTGTTGTCTACGACGAGCGTGCCGTCAATGAACACCAGGCCCGGGCCGCTCGATATCGTATCGAAGGCATAGGGCCCGGCCCGGGAGATCACCAGCTTACCCTGCCACCGGGCAGTGATGGGGGCCTGACCGAAGCTGGTGGTGGCTTCGCGGAACCCGATGAAGGGGTCGCTCCTGCGCTGGATGCGCGACTTATTTCCGAGTGGGTCGGTGCTGCGGAGGGATGTAGAGTTGTAGCCTGAGACTACTTCGCCGCTAAGGCCGCCGGTGGTGCCGGTGGGTCCGGCATAGAGGAAGCGTGTGTCGATCACGATGGGGTCGCCATTCTGCCCGGCCCACAGCAGATCCACACGGCTAAGCGCATTGTCCATGGTGCCTGTGAGCTTGACATCATGAAGGCCCTTCGCCAGCACCACATTGACAGAGCGCTGCGCGTTCGCCTGGGGATCGACGGGCAGCACAACACGGCCATCGATTTCCAGGCCTGTGCCGCTGCCCGTCACATAGAAGGTGTAAGCACCATAGACGGGGGCCACGAGGCCACTTTGCCACGAAGCCTGCACGGGGAACTGGAGGCCGAGGGGGGCTTGCCAGGCCGCAACACCCGAGAGGCCGTTGGCGTTCGCTCCGAGTGTGCCGAGGGCGCGCTCATCGCGTACGCGTACCACGCCGGAGGGCTGCCTGTAGGCTGCGTGGGTGGACTGATAGCTCGCCAGGTCAGGGCGTGATACCTTGATCGCGGTGAAATAGGGATTGCCGTCGCCTCCCAGGACCGGTTGTTCGATACCTGATGGGTAGAAAAGCTTGATCAGCGGGAGGTAGGTGCTGTTGGTTGGATAGACCAGAAAGGCCAGGCCCATGTTCTCGTTGTCGTTAACCGGGAAGAAGTCGGCGGGGGAAGCCATATCATCGCCCGCGACGCCCTTGGCGGCGAAGCGGGTACTACCATAATTGAAAAAGACGAGGTCGGCGGGGTCAACCCCAAACTCGTAACCTTTGTAGTCCTGCCCGAGCGTCTGGGCATAGCGCGCCTGTGTGGTAGCGCGACAGTAAGGACAGAGAGATGAGTAATGCACGAAATATTCTCGATAAGAGTCGGCTCCGAAGTAGAGGAGGAGAGCCGCGATGGGCACAAGAGACCACCTGCGCGCAAGGCTGAAGTTGAGGGGCCACGCCGCCGCAAATATGCGGTCGAGCAGAACGGCTGAGATTAGAACCAGGGCAGGCCACGCCCCCACGAGGCGCTGCACGCTCGGGGTGTCCGTTGTGAGGACCGCGCCCTTCACCCCTCCCCAGAACCACACGTTCACTAACCCATAGCGCGCATCCCAGACCTTCCAGAGCGCATAAGCCAGGCCCAGCAGAGCAATGGCCGCCCACAGGGGCTGCAGCATGGAGCCACCGTGCTCGTGTATCTGGTAGAAGCTGGTGGGGTCCCCCGATCGGTATATGACGTCGAGGGTCAGGCCCATCTGGCCCCACACTACCTGTATCCATGACCAGAGATGCGTTAGCACGTTCTGCACGAGTGGTTGCCCGGCCCAGGAGGGATCGTATGGCACAGTAAGCCGCCCGAAGACCTGCTCCTGGTTCTGGGGCGAGAAGATTGATGTTTCGGCGGCGCGGCCCATGAAGCCCAACCAGTTGTCCTGGAA
>JBBRDO010000141.1:0-10277 GCA_038203825.1 Chloroflexia bacterium
GGGTGATCGGGTGCGGGATGCCAAGATTGTGTACTTTCAGCATTTGAGGCCATGCTTCCTTCCACTGATCGTTGCATACCACGTTGCGTAACGTCAGTAACTTGAATTGGAACATTACCAGTACGGTTGGTGACATACTAGGGGGACTTTACGACTTTACACGCCCCATAGATGTGCCCAAAATAGTAGGGTCACTCAAAAGCACCATGGACCAGATGAAAACGCTGGTCTACGGGTACCTCGACATGATACCCGTTGAGTGGGAAGCTGAAACGTTCGACGGAACTTCTCCCTTGGCGGTTTATTTCCGCACCAGAGAGGTACTCTCTACCGCCAAGAGCCGTGTTGACTACTTCGACCGATACATGAATAGGGATATCTTTGACCTGTACCTCCGCGATTTACCCAGTAACCTAAGCATACGGCTCGTGACAACCAGGGGCACAGGCGACTATGGCGTGGTGCATCTTGAACCTGTGGCAAGGCTCGCCAAAGCAGAGCTCCAGAGCTTCCAGTTGGTCGAGGTTGACCCCAAGAATATGCACGACCGTAAGCTCAGGATTGACGACCAAATCTTCGTAATCGGGTCCGGAATTACGCTAGGAGCCAAACACCCCGAGCACGCCAATGAGTTCGCTCCAGCTGATAGCTCCCCCAAGGGTCATGCAGAGCTTGATGCGCTGATTAGGTCAGGAACACTCATCGTCTAGTCGCTGCGTGGTTCCTACACCCTAAGCTACCAGCTACCCGCCACGTCTGCGAGCTTGCGACGCTTATGTTTGTTGCTTGTCATACCACGCCAGCCTGCCCATCCGACAGGAACTTGTTCATCCGTTCGGCGTTGACCCTGCCTTGCATGTTGTAGATATGTGTGTAAGTGTCGCTCGTCATAGACATCTGGCTATGGCCCAAGATTTCCATAATCTCGCGCATAGATGCGCCCTGAGCTAGCAGAAGCGAGGCACACAGGTGGCGCAGGTCGTATAGCCGCTGGTGGGGCAATCCTGCCGACTTTAGAGTGCTTTGCAGCAGACGGTATACATTGCGATGGATGAGCGGCCTGCCACCTACGCTACCTATCTTTGCACCCTCTGTACTGAAAACAAGGTCGCTATCTTCCCACTGCCACGAATGTACCCGCTCTTCCAACTGATTTGCACGGTGTTGATGTAGAGCATCCCGAACCACATTGGGCAGATAGATGACGCGTCGAGCCTTCGCCGTCTTGAGGTCACTCAGTGTCAACTTGCCCTCGAGATCGCGTTGTAACTGCTGCCGTACTGTAATCGCTCCCTTTTCCCAGTCTACATCTGACCACCGCAATCCCAAGGCCTCTCCCGGTCGCACGCCACACGCCACTGCAACGGTCCACAATGCTTCCAGACGCGTGCCCTTCACCGCAGCCAATAGTATGTGTGCTTGCTCCAAAGCCAAGGCATGCACCTCTTGTCGTCGACTGGTAGGAGCGTCCACATTCAACGCAGGGTTGCCTTGAATGAGTTGTAACTTGACGGCCCTGTTTAGAGCGGCATTAGCGCCAGTATCGTAACGATAGCGGTCATCAGGATAGGGCGTACTCTCGTGCGGCCTCCCTGCACAAGGGCATCGTAGGTATTCAGGCCTCGCGCTTTATGCTGTTCCACAAGGTCGAGCAGCACGATGGCGTTGGTGACCACGATACCGATCAGCATCAGCATGCCTACGAGCGAGGTGATGCCAATTGGTTTGCCCGTGATAAAAAGACCCCAGATGGCGCCGATGGCGGCAAGAGGCAGTGAGAAGAGTATCACGAAGGGGTTCAGGAACGAGCCTGACCAGAAGAGCATCACTATGTAGACAAGAGCGATGGCCACCAGCAGCGCAGTGCCCGCCGTAGGGCAACCACCACGGGCAGTACCGGTGCTAAAGCCAGTGCTATCGGACGATGACGGTTACAGCAATCTCTACTGCAATCCCGGAGGCATCTCAGAAGACGAGCACCTTATCTGCCTGTAAGGCCCAATCGCCCTGCAAGTCAATGGTGCCCATCTTTACGCCTTCTATGAGATCTTCAGACCCGATCCCGCGGGCCGCACAGCAGGTACCTCAGGTTGCCACCTCACCCCGCCGCGCCAGGAAGGCTATCATGCGCTCCACGTTGTAGTAGCCATCAGGAGTTTTTTGCCCCTGGCGAGCGCACCCCACCGCATCACCCATCAGGAACGTACGTATTCGGGTCTCGGGGCGCTTGACCAGGTTGAGTGCCAGGCGTAATGTATTGTACGAGCGTTCATTGCCATAGGGAGCATCGTTGACAATGAACAGTATGCTCTGGTCCGTAGTTTCTATCAATGCGGCTTCTCCATTACCATCACATTCAGTCGCCCACTTCGGCCTCCAGTCTCCGTTTCCGCTTGCATTTTCGCCATGTGCTTCCGCGTTATGCTTATGAGCAAGGGGTTTCTAAGTAGGGATCTTGCCTTGTCTTCGCTCGCCAGCTCGAGCGTGCACTATACTCCTGGAAGTACAATGCAGTTACGCGTTCAGCATATCATCAGAATCTTGTAGCGCGGGTGTAAACAGGTGAATAGAGTGTGAAAAAGCCAAAAGGGTATTGACAATTTGTATATATTCAAGTAATATATTGAACATGCAAGTAACGGACCACAGAGCTTTCAAAGACCAGATGTACGAGCAGTTCGCCCGCATAGTGAAGGCCATGTCCAACCCTCATCGGCTGGAACTGATCGATTTGCTAGCTCAGGGTGAATACACGGTCGAGGAGATAGCGGGCGAAAGCGCACTATCCATCGCCAATGCTTCCCAGCATCTGCAAACGCTGCGCGCAGCTCATCTGGTGGATGTGCGCCGCGAGGGGCTATATGCGTATTATCGACTGGCGGATGAGAACGTGTTCCGTGTCTGGCAAGCAATACGCAACCTGGGAGAGAGCCATCTGGCCGAGATAGACCGCATCGTGCAAGCGTTCCTGGAGGATCGGGAGAGTCTCGCACCAGTTAGCGCACAGGAGCTTCTCGAGCTGTATCAAGACAGGAATGTGGTCCTGCTAGACGTGCGTCCCGAGAATGAATACAGGGCCGGTCACATTCCTGGGGCTCGCTCAGTACCGATCGATAGGCTCGAGCCTTACCTGAAGCAGATACCGAAGGATAAAGAGGTGGTGGCTTACTGCCGGGGCCCCTACTGCGTCTTTTCCGACGAGGCGGTAGCGCTGCTGCAAGAAAGGGGTTATCGCGCCAGACGGCTAGCACAAGGGCTACCGGATTGGCGGGCGGCGGGGCTGCCGATCGAAGTCACACCCTAGTGCTCCGTTCCTCAATAGGGGTATGAATAATGCTGGGGAAGGGTAAACAATATGATGAAGATGGAGGAGATCCATATGCCCAAGCTGTTGTTTGCTCACGCACCCCACGATGCCCAGGAGGAACACCAAGTCCACAAACTCGCCGGCAGTCGTCATGCTCCAGCCGACTGGATTAGAAGAGCCCAAATGATTGTGCTTAGCTGGCAGGGGTTGCGCACTACCGATATCGCGTCACGGCTCCACTGTCACCCGCAGACTGTCCGAGAGAGGATTAGTCGCTTCAATGCTGAAGGCGTGGACGGGTTGGGTGATCTACCTGGCGCTGGACGTAAGCCCCGACTAACCGAGCAGGAGCGGAGCCGCATCATAGGGCTGGTTGCCACTGCTCCGCCGGGTCGTCTAATCCGCCACCGTGACGGCATTTTGGTAGCCCACGATGAACATAAGGAAGCGAATTGGACGCTGAATGCCCTGACCCGAGCAGCCCAACAACAGGGTATCACAATTGGACGCAGTCAGGTAAGGCGCTTATTGCTGAAGGAGGGGGTACCGTGTCGGTATACCCACTCCTGGGCACGCAGCACAGACGTGGATTTCGTCCCAAAAGGAGTGCGGTCGTCTGCCTCTACACAAACCCGCCGGAAGGGGCGACGACCATCTGTGTAGATGAATTGGGACCAGTAATCCCGCGAACCTTCCCACCCGCACCTGGTTGGTCGCCAGATGGTCACCGCATTAAGGCACCTCTGGAATATAGCCGTAGCCCAGAGAAAGTGTGGATATATGGAGCACTGAGAGTACGAGATGGACAAGGGATTACTCTGATGACCCATTCACGTAACACTGCCGGTTACTTGCAGATGCTTACCTGCATTGAGATGTCCAACCCACAAGGAGACTTGTATCTGATAGCTGACAACCTCACCTCCCACAAGAGCGGCCCAATCCAGGAATGGCTGGTAGGTCATCCTCGGGTGAAGCAGGTATTCATCCCAAAGGGAGCGTGTTGGTTGAACATGCAGGAAGGGTGGTGGCGTTTGTTTAGGCGAGAAGCACTAGCGGGGCAAACCTTCGCAGATGGAGAAGAGATTGACCAAGCGAGAGAGGTGGCAACTCAGCAACTCAACTGCAGAGCCAAGCCGTGGGTATGGGGTCGTCCACCTCGACCTCATCGCCACTTACGGCGTGCTTTTGTTTACCGCCTTTGAGGAACGGTGCACTAGAAAGAACGTTGAGATACCACATGGCCATTTATGCAAACAGACGAAACTGGTTCGGTGAAACGCATGCCGCGCTTTGATCACGCCAGTTGCACGCTGCCCCAAACCTGGCCACCAGCCGACCAGTCGGTGCTGGTGCTAGCCATGCGCAGGCCCCGCGGGTGGTGGCTGAAAGCCGTACGCGACGCTGGAGGTCTGTGGCTGAAGGAGGCTGGACCGTCTGACGGCCTGCTCGATGCCTATCGCCAGCAGGTAATAACGTGGGAGGAGTTCGCCGAGCGCTACCGGGCCGAGATGCTAAATGAGCGTCCCATGTGCTGTTGGAACTGGTGCGTCTCGCCCTGGCACACCCGTGCGAACACCTGACGGTGCTGTGCTGGGAGCGACTGGACGCCGCGCACCCGCATTGCCACCGAACGCTCCTGGTGGAGATGCTCAACGAATATAGTACCCCGGGTAAGCTGACTACGCACGGCACGCTGCCGTGTAAGGCTCGGGGCGCGAAATGGGTTCCGGTATTTGAGTGGCGCACCAACCCGGTTTTGGGGTGTTCATACGACTCTGATCCTCGCCTCACAAGCTTATCTTCTAGTCTGCAATAAGCCCGCGTGAGCTGGCACTGTTCCTCTTAAGCTATGATATCAGTGACGATAGCTACCACGAAAATCCGTCTGAGGAGTTGGCTCGTCCTCTCCATGTCACTTCTTTGGGTCTCACTACCCGGTTGCCGGCTACACCCGCGCAGTCCGGTGACCGCTATTCCCTGAGATCTTGTCATGCCCTGCGTTTAGCGGAGGCGCCGCCGAGTTCAACCTCCCCTGGCTGCGGCTGGGCGTGATCATTCTGGCGGCATATGTAGCTGCTGTGCTGATGATGTACCTGCCGGCGCGCCAGGCAGGCAGGGTCCGTGTGGCCGAGGCGCTGCGCTTGGAGTAAGGAACGAACCTGGCGAAAAGGGAACATACCACATGGTTGAGACATTTGGTAAGATAGAGGAAAACGTGACGAGAAGAGCAGAAGTGGAGAGAGATATCACCATGCCCGACACAGCGCTACCTGTTGGGGCCGTCCATATGAGTGGCCTCAACAAGACGTATGGCGAAATCAAGGCGGTGCAAAACCTGAGCCTTAATATCAGGAAGGGTGAGATATTCGCCTTGCTCGGACCAAACGGTGCAGGCAAGACCACCATAATTGAGATACTGGAGGGCTATCGCACCCGCGATAGCGGCAGTGTGAGCGTGATTGGCCTGGACCCAGCGAAGCGGACAGAGTTGGCCCAACTGAAGGAGCGCATGGGCGTGATGCTCCAGCAGTCTAGCATTTACGAGAAAATCCGGGTGGGCGAGGCGATCAACCTGTTTGCCAGCTACTACAAGAACGCCACCGATACAGATGAGCTGCTGAGGCTGGTAGGTCTACAAGATCATGGCCATTCATTTTTCAAAGAACTGTCGGGCGGGCAGAAACAGCGTATGGGTCTTGCCCTGGCGCTCGTAGGCAGCCCTGACATAGTTTTCCTGGACGAGCCGACCGCTTCCATGGACCCGCAGGCGCGCCTCCATACCTGGGACATTATCACCCGTCTCAAAGAGCGTGGCGTGACGGTGATGCTCACCACGCACTATATGGAGGAAGCCCAACGCCTGGCCGATCGGGTTGCCATTATCGACCACGGCATCCTGGTTGCCCTGGACACCCCCGACGCATTGGCTCAACACCTGGGTGGCAACAAGCTCACTTTCCAGGCGACGCCGGGCATCGTGATAACAGAGCTAGAAAAGCTGGAGGGGGCAACATCGGCAAGTGAGACCAAACCGGGGCAGTATGTAATCGACGCAGATGACATTGACCGACTGGTCATGGGACTCATGCTCTGGGCGCATGGGTCGGGCATTCAACCCACGAACATCAAGCTGGAGCGGGCAAGCCTGGAGGACGTGTTTCTCAAGCTTACGGGCGAGGAGGTAAGGGATTGATGAACGCCAATATGGTAATCAGCCAGTCGATCAACGAGAGCCGCATGATGCTACGGCGACGGGAGGTAGTATTCTTCAGCGTGTTGCTGCCCGTCATGTTCATGCTACTGTTCGGAAGTATATTTGGGCGCATAAAGGACGAGAACGGCATTGCCGTCATAAATTATCAGTTGCCGGGCTATCTGGTCATGGCTGTGATGTCGGTTTCGTTCATATCGTTAGGAATCATGACCGCTACTGAGCGGCAGTACGGCATTTTGAAACGTCTAGGAGCTACCCCTTTGCCGCGCTCCGTGCTCATATTGGGCAAGATAGCTGCTATCTTGCTGGTGGTGGCAGCGGCGGTGATCGTGCTAATGGCGCTGGGTATAGTCTTCTACGGAGTAACTATCAAGAGCAGCCCTCTCGACATAGCGGTTGTAGTGCTGCTGGGGATGCTGGTGTTTGCCGTTATCGGGCTGATGGTGGGCGGAATGGTGAAAGCCGAAGCAGCTCCAGCCATTCTGAATGCTATCTATTTTCCGTTACTCTTCGCCGGTGGGGCACTGCTGCCGTTGAGCCAGATGCCCGACTGGCTCCAACAGGTTGCCACGATACTCCCCTCATATCACTTCACCAACGCCCTCATAGGGGTGATGGTGCGGGGCCAAGGCCTAACCGATGTGTGGCCTAACCTGGCTGCTCTGGCGGCCTGGGGCGCAGGGGCAATCCTGATAGCAGCCCGCACTTTCAAATGGGAATGATGGGCATTGCCATTCGATAGCGAAGCTGCATACCGGTAACCTGGGAAGGCTTGAAGAGGAGTCGTTCCGGCTCGTTATGTTAGAGAGAAGGTTGAGATACGACATCGCCTGTTATTCCAATAGAAAAAACTGGTTCGGTGAAATGCATGCCGCGCTTTGATCACGCCAGTTGCACGCTGCCCCAAACCTGGACACCAGCCGACCAGTCGGTGCTGGTGCTAGCCATGCGCAGGCCCCGCGGGTGGTGGCTGAAAGCCGTACGCGACGCTGGAGGTCTCTGGCTGAAGGAGGCTGGACCGTCTGACGGCCTGCTCGATGCCTATCGCCAGCAGATAATTACTTGGGAGGAGTTCGCCGAGCGCTACCGGGCCGAGATGCTAAATGAGCGTCCCCATGTGCTGTTGGAACTGGTACGTCTCGACCTGGAGTACCCGTGCGAACACCTGACGGTGCTGTGCTGGGAGCGACTGGACGCCGCGCACCCGCATTGCCACCGAACGCTCCTGGTGGAGATGCTCAACGACTTTGTCTCAACACCAGATGAAAGCGATATTTCCGAGTTAAATAGAACGAGCAATTGAATGACAAGCAGACAGGAAATCGCCATCATTGGCGCGGGCCACAACGCACTTGTGTGCGCCTGCGCGTAATCTCGCCCAGGTTGAGAAGGGCGAGCATCATTGCGTTGGTACAGGATCCCTGCTTTGGGGCGGCATAGCTCTTCGAGAAGTCTGACGCCCTGAATACACTACGGATACGATGTATACTTAAGCACACGAGGGACGAGTCGAAAGCAAGGAAATCGAGACATTGAACAAGCAGCAAGCACTCTATTTCGTAGAGCTGGCCGAGCAAGCGGAGCCTCACCTTATTGGGGAGAGGCAGCAGGAGTGGCTAGATAGGCTGCAGGACGAGTACAGCAACATTACGGCTGCTCTTGACTGGGCCGGGCGGCGGGTGTCCACTGCCGCGAGCGACCAGGAAGAGGCAGAAGAACAAGCGAAACGAGCAGAGTTAGGGTTGCGTTTAGCGGGAGCCCTATCGCGGTTCTGGTCCGCAAGGAGCATGTTCACCGAAGGAAGGGAGTACCTGCACAGGTTTCTGGAACTGACTGAGCCTCCAGCTAGGCCGGCTACGCAGGAGAACGCGTCGAGCATGTTGAGCGGGTCGGACGGGTCGCGCTCAGTGGAGGGCATGGACCGGGCCAGAGCCCGAGCACTCCTTGGGGCAGGCAGCCTGGCTTGGAGGCAAGGAGACCTCTCTCCGGCCCACTCCTTGCTGTCATCTGCCCTGGCGCTCGGCAGAGCGATAGCGGACAAGCAGATTATAGCCTCCTCCCTGAATGTCCTTGGGAATGTAGCCAGTGATAGGGGAGATTATGATGCAGCACGCTCTCTTTACGAGATGAGCCTTACCCTCAAGCAGGAGATTGGTGATAAGCAGGGTATCGCCGCTTCTCTACTCAACCTTGGTTCTACGGCCAGCCATCTCAAAGATAACAAGGCAGCACGCTCTCTTTACGAGATGAGCCTTACCCTCAAGCGGGAGATTGGTGATAAGAAAGGCATCGCTTCTTCTCTCATCTCACTCGGGTTTCTGGCTGTGTACCGGGGGGATTATGCGGAAGCACGCACTTTTTACAGGGAGGCCCTCGCGCTGATGCGGGAAGTCGGGGATAAATTGGGCACCGCTCATATCCTGGGCAATCTTGGGGCACTGGCTCGTAAACGGCGAGACTACAGTGCAGCACGCTCTCTGCTTGAGGAAAGCCTGGGCATCATTATAGAGTTAGGGGCAAAGAAGCAGAGGGCTTGGATGCTATATGATCTGGGGGCTATAGCGTACAAACAGGGTGACTATGCGGGGGCCCACTCCTACTACGAGCAGAGCCTGGATCTGTACACGGAGCTCGGGGATAAAAGCAACATCGCCAGGTTGCACTTTGAACTCGGGTATCTGGCTCGTGTCCGTGGTGACTATCCGGCAGCCCGCTCCTACTACGAGCAGAGCCTGGATCTGTATACGCAGCTCAAGGATAGGAGGAACAGGGCCCATATGCTTAACGGCCTGGGATCTGTGGCATACGGCGAGGGAGACTACCTGGAAGCTCGCTCTTACTATAAGCGGAGCCTGACCCTGTACAAGGACGTAAAGGACACGGCCAGCGTTGGTTGGGCTCTCCACTGCCTCGCGAATGTGGCTTATAGTGACGGGAACCATCCGGTTGCGCGCTTGCTGCTCCAGCGGAGCCTGACCCCGTACAGGAAGTTGTGGCGCAAGGTGGGCATGGCTGTGACCCTCCTGACGGTGGCCGCGATGACGATCAGCGATGCTGTGCAAGCTATGGAGCAGGCGCAAAAAAGAGATGGAGCAGATGGAGCAGAGGCAGTAGTGGGCGCAGCAGGAGTAAAGCACCTGGAATACGCCGAGCGAGGTGCAAGGATACTGGGAGCGGCCATAGGATTGCTCGTAGCGAGTGGTGCTATGCTGAGCCCGGTGGCAGCGATGCTCGGGTCGGTGCAGGGCCTGCTCGCAGCGAGCGGTGCTGGACTGGACCCTGTAGACCGCGCCATATACGAACAGAGTGTAGCGTGTGCGCGCTCCATCCTGGGAGAAGAGGCTTTTGAGGACGCACTACAAGAGGGACGCAGGATGGGCTTGGAGGAAGCATTGTCTTATGCACTTGAAGGGAAGGGATAAAAGGGAGCAATAAAGGCTAATAGCGGTGGCGCTTGGCCCTGATTTGGTCTGGGCGACATGCCCTCATGTATGATAGCCAGGATTTGAAAATTCACATAATAGCCAGCGGCGTAGCACTTATTCTGAAAGTTACATTGAAGTCGGACACTGCTGCCTGTTAAATCAGGTCTTGGCCATTACACGGCAGCGCCTAAGTAAGGTTGCATAAATAAGTTGCACTTTTGCAAACGAGCGGGTAAGCTACTCTCCAATAAGAGGAGCATGCCCCATGATGTTCGTCCGAGCGCTCAACGAGCAGGAACGTCAAGAATTGAAGCGTTTGGCTCGCCGT
>JBBRDO010000142.1:0-10074 GCA_038203825.1 Chloroflexia bacterium
AGGCGGGTGCCACCAGCATCCACTTTGGCGCGAGTAAGAATGCTACCCTCTTGCTCGATTTCCTCCAGAGGCGCGGCTACACGGTTGAGCGCTACTTCTGGGACATGAGATTGGAAGCAGGCCACCCCACCGAGGCCGCCATTCTTCCGGTGGGCTTCACTGTCCGCACGTTCGTGCACGACCAGGATGAAGCGCTGCTCACACACGTGCGCAACGTTACTTTCGCCGACCACTACGGCTCGGTTCAACGCACTGTTGAGGATATTACTTCGCGCACCAAAGAGGCAGGGTTCCACGCCGACGGCGTCTTCTTCGCGTTCGACGGCGGCGAGATCGCAGGCTTCTGCCTGACCAGCCGCGACGAGCGCGAATGGGAGCGCCGTGGCGAGAAGGTGGGCCACATCGGCCTGCTAGGCGTCATGCCCGCCTATCGTGGACGCAGCCTGGGACGCGCACTCTTGCTGGTGGGGGTGAACTACTTGCGCGAATTCGTGCCGGTGGTCGAGCTAGGGGTCGAAGGCAAAAACGACAGCGCACTTGCTCTATACCGCAGCGTGGGCTTCCACGAACACAAGGGTTGGGCGAACATGGTCAAGGAGTAAGTGAGACTGGCATTTCAGTTAGCGTTATCCCTCGCTCGTCTCATCTTGCCCGTTCCCGGCCAATTCTGCCGCATCCTCCTGATCTTCCTCGTCATCTTCACCTTTGAGAGCGCGGCCTATCTCTTGCGCCGTCACGACCAGGGGCATCGTTGCGGCCTCGCGCAGGCGTCGCAGGTAGCGCAGCACACGGCGCGTCCACGAGGCATGGGCCTCTACATACTGGTGAGCTGCTGTCTCGATGCCGATATCCTCGCCCGTCTCCTCGCGCAGATACCACCGGTGGTCCATGATCCACAGGTAGAGGTCGCCCACTGTGCGGCCCGGGAAATCGCGCAAGATCTGCGTGTTTTCTATAATATCGGCCAGGGGCTTGTAGAAGTTGTCGTACCAGTCGAGCACGGCCTCTTGCCATTCTATTGGCCGGTCTTGCTCAATGCCCATATACCAACGGTGGGCGGAGATGTGCTCGAGCAGGTCGTCATACCGGCCCAACGAGGAGAACTTAATATCTACGTCCGGGCGAAGCTCATGCAGCCTGGTGGCTTCAAGAAAGCGCGTGTACTCACCCAGGCTTAGCAGGTCGCGTGGGTTGGTTTCGCGCGTGAGCTTGGCGGCGGTGGGGAGTTCGATTACCTCTGCGTCTATGTCTTGTGCGCCCTTCTCGCGGGCGACCGATACCCTGTGATTGCCGTCCTTCACAAAGTAGACATCGCCCACTTTGTATAGTTGGATTGGTGGCAAGGGCACATCCGACAAGGACGCCCGGTCTATACTTTCCCAACGGGGGCGTGTGCGGGCCTGGGTCGGCAAGAACGCGCGGTCGAAATCGTGATACCGGTCTACGCTGCCCACGATGTTCGCGACAGGCACTTCCTGCATACCCTTGTATACCTGCCCGCGTATGGGCAGAGCGCGCTCTACCTCCTCAAACGCCAGCAGCCAGTTGGGCCTGCCCGAGAGGTTCGATATCAGGTCGTTCATAAAAGCTTTGCGCCGTGCGCGCTCGAAGTCGGCGCTGGCGCGGATCGAAATTGGGTCGTCGTATTTGTGTTCGTCCATAAGAGTTAGTTCCTGATGGATGCGTCGGCTAATTGCCATGGCGAACTTGCATCGTCTCTGATCAGTTCTATTAGGACGTGGCCGTAAGCGTTGATTATCTCAGTCTTTCCTCGCGTTGAGCGCACGGGAAGTGTGGGATTATAGCGATGGGTGTGCCCGTGCAACAGCAGGGCGGGCTTGAAGCGGTCTATTACCGGTATGAGGGCAGCCCAACCCACATGGGCTACATCGCGGTTGTCGTGTATTCCTCTGGGGGGCGTGTGCGATACCAGAATGTCTAAGTAGCGGCCAGCGCGCAGCTTGTTGAGCGCCATACCCGGTATCATGCGCATGATCATGAACTCTATAGCCTGTTCGCTGTACTGGTGCGGCCCCTTGCTGTATATAGGGCTGCCCTCTGTGCCCCCCATCAGCAGACCCCGGTACTCTACAAGTCTCCCATTCAAGTTTTCCAGGCCTGGATAGTCGGCTGATGTGCATTGCCTTTTGAGGCTATCGTGTCCAACATAGCAGTGGTTGCCTATCACATGGAACAAAGGCACCTCGAGTGTGCTCATCAGGAAATCCAGGTAGCCCGGTGGCAGGTCTCCACAACTGATGATCAAGTCAACGTGTGTCAGCCACTGCTTCACCTCCGTATTGTACAACTGCGGCTGTACCACGTCGGACACCGCTAAGATGCGCAAAGCTTGCCGGCTTTCTTGGGGCTTATTACCATTGTTGAGATCCGCGAGCATACTCTATTGTACCATGCACCACACCTTCCGGCAGTTCGCCCCAAAACCACACCCCACTTATCACTTATCATCACCGGTCACCGGTTACCACGCATGACTCATGCCACCGGATATGCTAAAATGGCTGTGCCCTAAAGTTCATGCAACCCAGTTTTCCGGCCTGCTCCTGTAGGAAGGTCAGTTCTTATGACAAAGGCTCCTTCGCCACGTATATTTCGCTCAGCTTCAGGCTCTAACCCACCCTCAACTAGAACACCTGTATCCGCCGCAGGCACGGACTCCTTGGAACCGACGGCAGGTACGTTTACGGCAACCGCCCCACCAGCCTTGACGACGGAGGCCGATTCCGCTGATCCCACTGGGCAATCGATGATTGGCAGGTTGGCACGGCTACGTGCCGGTTGGGGTTGGGTACTCGGGTTGGTGGCATTGGGGTTGGCCTTCCTTGGCGAAAAGCTGGACGAGGAAGCGCGTATTGCCCAGAATGGGCTCGGCGTACCTCCTCTTCTTAGCTGGATACTCTTCGGCGTGGCTGCTTTCGTGTTTGCTATAGGCATCGCGCCTGGCTCCAGCACCATAGCCAACCCGACATCGCGCTTCTTCGCAAGTTTGCGTGGCACGTCCGGCAATGCGCGTTTGCTCTTCCTTGTCCTGCTCGCCCTCTCAATTATCTCCATAGGCGTAGCAGTACCCCTGTTCGTCTCTCTCTCAGGCAACTTGTCCCAGACAAGCCAGGGTTGGCTTATTAACACAGGCTCGTGGCTACTCTTTATCCTGGCGCTGGTCTCCTTTGGCCTGGCCTGGGCTGTGTGGGAGCGCAACGTCTCCGGCCCGCCTCAGGAACAGGCAAGTACGCTACCTTCTGCCGTTTCGTCGCCATCGCCCGCCGGCTTTGCATTAAAGAAGGCACTCGGCAGCCGATCATCTCTCATAATCATGACTGCCCTCTTTGTTCTGTCGCTGGCGTTTCGTTTGCCTGGCCTGGACAGCGCGCCCCCCGGCCTCTGGTTCGATGAAGCACAAAACGGCATAG
This sequence comes from Chloroflexia bacterium, assembly GCA_038203825.1. Lineage (GTDB taxonomy): Bacteria > Chloroflexota > Chloroflexia > QHBQ01 > JADMIH01 > JADMIH01. The sequence continues at coordinate 3,432 of JBBRDO010000142.1, forward strand.
TCGCGCGCAATCTCTTTATGCCCGAAGCTATGCACCCGGCTTTCATCTCCGATCTAACGCAGATGGGTGCGCTCTACTTCTACTTCCTGGGCATCGTCCTGAAGATATTCGGCACCACTGCCATCTGGCCGCTGCGCCTGCTGCCCGCCCTGTGCGGCGCGCTGATCGCCCCCATGCTCTACCTGATTGGCACGAAGCTCTATGGCTGGCGCGTCGGCCTGGTAGCGGGCGTGCTCGTGGCGGTCGGCGCGTGGAATATCACCATGAGCAGGTTCGGGGTGGCGTCGCTCCCTACGGTCGCTGTCGACGTGGCGACCTATCTATGCCTCGTGCAGGCTCTCAAGAGTGGGCGCTTTGGCTGGTGGGCGGGATCGGGTGTGCTGCTTGGCATTGCCTTGCAGATGTACTATCCCTCACAACTCGTGCCCGTCGTGCTCCTGCTCGTATTCATTCACAGGCTGATATCAGGCCGCATGGCCTTTTTCCGGGCGGTACGCGTGGGCGTGGTTGCTTTCATCGTCGGCCTGCTTATCGCTGCCACGCCCATCGCCACCTTCGCGCTGCAACACACAGACGTGTACACGCAGCGCGTTGGCGATGTCAATATCTTCTCCCCCATCGGCAGCGAAGGTCACTCGGACGCCTTGCAGACGAGCATCGAGCGGCACGCACTCATGTTCAACTATGCGGGCGATCGCAACCCCCGCCATAACCTGCCCGGCGCGCCCATGCTCGACTGGATAACTGCCGCGCTTTTCCTGGCGGGCCTTGGGGTACTCGTTTTGCGCGTGTGGCGCTGGCAGTACTTCTTCCCCCTTGTCTGGTTCTTGCTGACGATCTCAGGCGGCATCCTATCCGTGGTATTCGAGGCGCCACAGGGTCACCGCACCCTTGAAAACAGCGTGGTCACGCCCCTTATAGCCGCCATCTTCCTGGGTGAGTTGTGGGCTGCTCTTGATGCTCGCGTTGCTACGGCCTGGTCGGCCCGGCAGTCGCGCCGCGAGCGCACCACATCGCTCGGTACAAGCCCATCACCCGCGACCGATGCTGTTTTAGCAGGCGTTTCGCCGGCACAGGCCGCGCCTTCCCGTGCTGGCCTCTATGCAACTCGTGTTGGCAGGTTGGCCATTGCTCTGGCCGTTATTCTGCTGCTGACGTGGGCGGGCTTTACCAACGTTGACCGCTACTTCAACAAACAGGTGAACGACGCCTCGGTCTGGATGGAAATGGGCGGCGCGAACGAGGCAGTTGGCAGACTACTCGCGAGCTATGATTCTAACACTCGCCTGTTCGTCAGCCCTGACCGCACCAATGTGCCCGCTTCCCTTTACCTTGCCCCCGACAAGTCTGCTGGGGTGTGGCCCGGCTCGTTTGCCTTACCCTTCACCGAAGAGCGCGATGTGGCCGTCTTGATCGACCCTACCGATGAGGGTGATGTATCCAACATTGTTCGTATGTATCCACACACCCAGGTCACTGTCATAACTCCTCCCATGAGCGACCTGCCTCAGCTTTTCGCCTTGCACATTACGAAGGAGGACATCGCGAGCGTGCGCGGTAGCCAACGCATAGATGATTCCCACGTCGCTTCCACGCTCAAAGTCCCCCGATATGCCACATACAGTTTCGGCTGGCAGAACGCAGACGGTAGTACGGGGCAGACTACAAGCACGCCGGGGGTGTGGATAGACGGCGCAAAGATAACTCTTGGCGAGATAATGCCGGTGGGCGCGGGCCTGCACAGCGTGGTTATCTCGGGCGCACAGGGCACAAAAGTCGATTTGAGTAATCTGCTGTGGGCGCAGGACGACCCGCCTATGTCACCAATAGCGAGCGATTTCTGGTTTGACCCGACCAAAATTGCGCCTCACGGCCTTACCGCCCTGGTACGCGCCGGCGACAACTTCGATAGCGTCCCACAACAGATCAAGATTGATCCACAGGTCTCCTTCTACTTCCAGATAACCCTCCTTCCGCGCCCTTATACCGTCGAATGGACGGGCAAGCTCTATGCTCCCGTGTCGGGTGCATATAAGTTCTCCACAGAACAGCTGAGCAAGTCGCGCCTGCTGATAGACGGCAAGGAAGTGATCGTCAATCCCACACCGAACAACGTCGTAGAGGGCAATATTACGCTTGAGCCCGGCTTACATGATATCCAGCTCCTTTATGAGGACCTGGACAACTTCTCGCACGTCTACCTGTACTGGCAGCCGCCTACCATGAGCGACAAATATATCATCCCCTCGATGTTCCTCGTACCGCAGATGGCTCACTATCGTGCCACGCCTCCCTTCGGCGCCTGGCCCACAATTGACCAGGCCGACGACACGATCTGGGCCAGGTCATCTCTCAACCCATCCGCGCAGGCAACAAAGCCCGCCCCACCAACTGGTGCGGGGCCCCAACACCAACCTCCACCTCAACCCCCCACCAACGTTACCCCATATCCCGGTCAGACCATAGTGCCCAGTCGGGTAATAGGCGGCAAGGGCGATGCGACTCTGCCTTTGCCCAGAGCAGTGGCGGCCGATAGCCAAGGCAACATCTACATCTACACCGAGAAGGACAGCACGATAAGCAAGTTTGGCCTTGACGGGAAGAAGATCGCAGGCTGGCAAGCTACCGGCCCGGATGGCAAGCCCACTGTCGAGGGCTCGGCGTTGGTGGTCAAAGACGATAAGCTATATTTCCTGGACGCTGCGGGCTCTAGTCTCACCACATACAACCTGGACGGCAAATCGGAAGGGAGCGTGAAGATATGCTCCTGTTACTCGCCACGTGGGTTTGCTTTCTCGAACGACGGCAACCTCTGGGCCACGGACACCGGCTTCGGCCACATCTTCAAGGTGGATCTACAGGGGCAAACAATAGCCACCATGGGCGCGAAAGGAAATGCTCCGGGCCAGTTCGTCGAACCCGCCAGCGTATGGGAGTCGCCTCAAGGCAATCTATTCGTGGCCGATGTGGGCAATGCGCGAATGCAGAGCTTCACGCCCGACGGTGCTCCCCTTGCTCAGTGGCCCATCGGCAAGGGAACGTCCCGCGACGGCTACCGCATCACGGGCACGCCCGAGGGTGATGTGCTGGTTACACAGTTCGAGAGCCGCTCCATAGTAGAGTACGACCCCAACGGCAACCGCAAGAACAGCTGGACCTATGCCCCGCAAGGCGAATCGCTCGTACCTGCGGGCATCGCGCCCTATGGGGAGAATAAATATCTTGTGCTGTTCCCCTTCGACAATTCAGCCATCATATTTGACGCGATGCAGAGGTAGGGCGAGTGGCGAGTATTGACGATCTCCTGGCCGGTGAACGAGCACGTGATGTGAGTGCCCGGCTGTGGTCCGCTCGTGGCTTCTTCTGGGGTCTGGCCTCGATTGGGCTGGCCTTCATGGGTCAGCAGGCTCTTGTTACCGAGGGGAATACCGGCGTTGCGTGGGTTTGCTACATACTCGCTATTCTCCTTCTGCTGGCGTCCCTATCCCATCCATCTTCGGCGTTGCTGCGTCGTATTCGGGGTCAAGGTCCCTCTACTGGCGATGCTGAAGCTATCTCTGTTCCTGCCCCGACCGCCGCCGTCAAGCATGCGACTCTTCGTGCTCGTCCTGGCTGGCTGGTCACCGCTCCCCTCCTCGCGCTGTCGCTTGCGCTGGCTGTTGCTTCGGCTTACATGCTCTGGCGCGACATCACCAGCCCTCTTGGCGGCTGGCTGTGGGCCGTTGCGCTCGCTTCCCTCATTTTCTCTTTCATAGGCGCGCCCTCTCCCGCTCTCTCTACTGAGCCTGACACACAGTCCAAAGGCATGCCCGGCCCCTACAGCGACTTCTTTGCTCGCGGCGTGCCCCTGCTTGCGGTGCGCTGGGAAGTTATTCTCGTCCTGGGCATGTTGCTCCTCTCCCTCATCCTCAGGCTCAGCAACCTCGAGAATCTGCCCGGCATCTTCGGGGACGAAGGCGAGCGGGGCATGGACGCTCGCGCCATCAACGAGGGAAGCCGCGCCAACATCTTCGGCTATGGCTGGTGGAGCGTGCCCAACCTCTATTTCTATCTAGTCTCCATAATGCTGCGCGTCTTCGGCGATAATATGGCCGGTGACCGTATGCTGTCGGTGATCAGCGGTGTCGTAACGGTGTGGTTCGTTTACAAGATAGGCAGGCTGCTCTGGGGGCCGCGTGCCGGGCTTATTGCGGGCACGCTGATGGCGGTTTCTCCCCTCGCCTTGCAGTTCAGCCGTCTTGCGGGCGAAAGCACTCCGACAGGCGCATTATGGGCAGGCGGCTTCTATTTCCTCTTTATGGCACTGCGCTATCGTCGTTGGAGCGATTGGGCGCTTGCGGGCGCTCTATGGGGTTTTAGTCTCTATTTCTACGCGTCGGGCAAGTTGATTATACCTGTCGCTATAGGGGCGGGCTTGTATTGCCTTGTGCGTTGGGCGCGCCATGGCGAGTTCTTCAGGCGGTACGCTCTCGGCTGGCTCCTGCTCGCCACGACCTTCCTCCTGACCTTCATGCCCTACGCGATCTTCTCATTCCAGGACAACTGGTTGGGCTTCATGGGCCGCGCCGCTGAAACGTCAATCTTCTCGCCCCAGAACCAGGAGCAGGTCTTCGGGCGGCTTGCCGTACCATACGATCTTTCCTGGGCCGGGCAACCACTCGTGCGGAACCTGCTAACGCATCTTTGGTCGTGGATACAGGTAGTGTGGGGTCAGATAAGCCTGACCCTCGATGTCATATACCGATCGGGCGACCCCACAAGCTTCTACCAGATACACGAGCACGGTGGCTCCATGCTGCAGCCCCTGTGGGCGGCCATTGCTCTGCTGGGCCTGGCCTATGCCCTCTGGAAGGTCTGGGATGCGCGCTATGGGTTAGTAAACTTGTGGTTCTGGGGAGGGATGTTGGGCGCGGTCCTCACGACAGACACGCCGAGTGTACAGCGCCTTGTGGGGGCGTGGCCTGCTCTGGTTCTAATCTCAGCCGTTCTGCTCGACCGCGTATTTGCGGCTGCGTGGCCCCTCAACTTCAGCCTGGCACGCAGGTGGTCTCTTGTGCCTATCGCGGCTCTCCTCCTCTACTTTGGGGCCGACTCTTATCGAGAGTATTTCGTGCATTACGCATCTCTCTGCCCTTACTGTCGCAGTACCACACAGGCGCGCTATGCCCAGACGCTCGGGCAAGACTACAAGGGTTACGAGTTTGGTGTTGACCCTGACGATCTCGTCTTTTTCAACTATGGCAGCACGCGCTTCGCTGCCAAAGGCGTTTCGGGCGACGATATGGCTTCCCCCGCAGATTTCTTCCCCGTTACCGACAACGAGAACAAGGGCCCGGCGTTTATGGTCTATCAAAGCAACAGCACCTACCTCCCACTGATCAAGCTTTTCTACCCATCGGGTATCGAGCAGCCGGTCCTGGGAGGCGACGGCAAACCCTATTTTACCTCTATCAAGATCTCGCGCTCCGAGCTGGCGAGTTACCAATCCACCCACGCGGCCTACAGGCAGCCCTCCGGCGTGGTACGCGTACGCGATGAGCGTGCCCTCGGCACGCTGGGCGCCAACGCCAACGGCATTTCGGGTGTCGCTGCCTGGGAAGCTCCGCCTGGCCTGCAGTTCCCTGTGCAGGCCTCGTGGCAAAGTGGCCTTGTGGCCCCCGTCCATGGTGCTTACACCTTCTATGTGACAGGCAGTGATATAGGCCTCGAAATCGATGGCCGTGCTGTGCTGGCCGTCGAGCCTCAGGCGAACGCGCAGCGCTCTGCCAACGTGGTGCTGGCGAAAGGTCTGCACGATGTCAAGCTAACGGGCACTATGGACAATGCGCTTAGCCGTGTGGATCTGCTGTGGGCCGGGCAGAATGGCGACCCCATCGTGATCGACACCCGTTTCCTCTATGTTGGACCCACCGGCACCACCGGCGGCCTTAGTGGCGAAGTGGTCGCAGGCTACGGCTCCGCAACCCTCGGTAGCGCCGACCCACTCGGAGACAAGTCGCGAATCCAGCGCAGGAGCGACCCCTTCATCGGATTCCGTGAAGCCACCACCAGCTTTGGTCAGGCCCCCATCACTGCCCGGTGGCAGGGTAAGCTGGTGATCTCCCGGGCCGGGCCCTACGCCTTCGATACGATATCGAGCGGCCCGGGCCTGGTGTTCATTGACGGCACACTCGTCGTGGACGACAGCGCAACGGGCAGCGCGAGCGGCGCTATGGAACTCTCAGCGGGCACACACGACGTTGACCTGCGTTATACATGGCAAAGTGGCCCTGCGCGCTGGGAATGGTTCTGGACCCCACCTGGCGGCGAACACGCCCTAGTTCCCACCGATGTGCTTTTACCTGCGGCTCGAAGCTGGCTGGCGAGTGAGCTTCCCGATGCGCCCATCGTCCAGCTGATTGGGGGTCAGGGTCCCGACGGCGAGGTTGTCTCCGGGCGAGTGCCTGATGCCGTCCTGGGCGCGGACTTGTGCCTCTTGAGTTCGCGCGGCCTCGTCGTAGAGAGCAAGGGCAGTGTCTACATAGGCGACCGCGGCAACCACCGTATCGTCGTGGTAGCCCCCGACGGCACGCTCGCGGGCACCTGGGGCAAGGCGCCCGACGCAGGCCACGAAACCACCCCGAGCGCAGGGGAGTTCAACGAT
>JBBRDO010000143.1:0-9989 GCA_038203825.1 Chloroflexia bacterium
GACGACCCTTGGTTCGAGAAACCAATGCGCATCCAGCGCACAGCAGCCGACACTACTCGAACGCCGGAGGAAGCAGATCGGCCCCCAAGCTATGTCAACGCCGTTTCTCACTGGTGGGATGCCTCGGGCATTTACGGCTGCGATGCAGCTACCTGCGCAAAAGTGCGCTCCGAGGTGGATGGCAAATTAGTCGTCAAGGGCGATCGCTTGCCCACCGACCCTGAGACCGGGCTTGCCATCACCGGTTTCAATGGCAACTGGTGGATCGGACTGGGTCTCCTCCACACGCTCTTTACACTTGAGCACAACTCTATTTGTGACCGCCTCAAACAGGAGTACCCACATTGGACCGATGAGCGCCTCTTCAACACAGCCCGGCTCATTAACGCTGCCCTAATGGCCAAAATACACACCGTCGAGTGGACCACTGCTATACTGGGCCACCCCGCGCTCCAGATAGGTATGCGTGGTAACTGGTGGGGCCTGGCCACCGAACGTATCAATAAGCTCTTCGGGCGGTTCGGAGAAGGTGAAGTCATAAGCGGCATACCCGGCTCTCCTACCGACCATGACGGCGTGCCCTTCACCCTGACAGAAGAGTTCACAGCTGTTTACCGTTTGCACCCTCTTATCCCGGACGATATCGAGATACACTCAATGTATAGCGGCGACCTCCTCAAGAAGATGACCTTCACTGACGTTGCCAACAAGAACGCAGCTACCGTAATTGACAATCAAGTGTCGGTGCTCGACGTCCTTTACTCGTTTGGCATCTCAAACCCCGGCGCTATCGTCCTGCATAACTACCCTCGTTTCCTCCAGGATCTAGTCACCCAAACCGGTGTGCGCGTAGACCTCGCGGCTGTTGACATAACACGAGATCGCGAGCGCGGCATACCTCGTTACAATGAGTTCAGGCGCCTCTTGCACCTGCGCCCATATAATTCGATCGATGAGCTGACGCCCAACAAGCAGTGGGCGCAAGAACTGAAAGAGGTATACAACAACGATATCGAGCGCGTGGACCTGATGGTAGGCATGTACGCTGAGACCCCGCCCAAAGGCTTTGGCTTCAGCGATACCGCCTTTCGCATCTTTATCCTGATGGCTTCCAGGCGGCTAAAGAGCGATCGCTTCTTTACGACAGATTACACACCAAGGGTATATACCCAGGCCGGGATGGACTGGATCAACGACAACGACATGACCTCTATTCTGCTCCGCCACTATCCGGAACTGACCGGAACCCTCCGCGGGGTCAAGAACGCTTTTGCTCCCTGGCCGCACGTTAGCTGATCAGTCCTGAGATGCCATAGCAAGAGCGCGCATGCGTTGTGTGGCGTTCTTGGTGATGGGGTCGCCATGGCCGACAGCTACGGCATCTATCTCGACCTGGGCCATACGACGTATCGAAGCCCGTTGCTGCTTCCAGTTCAGAGTAAATGAGGGCCACCCCGACCTGAAATCAGGCCATGTGCAAACGGCGTCTCCTGTGATGAGCACCCGTCGCTCCGGCCAGTAGAATGCAAGGTGCCCGGGTGAGTGCCCTGGCGTGTGCATTACCTGCGCCGGGCCAATCCTGTCTCCATCCTTCAGGCACTTGTCAACCTCGCAGTGAGGGTGATCACCCAGTCCCAGCGCCAATCCAAGCTGGTATGGGTAAGTCTTATATGGTTTTATCGGGCGCAAAGTGACGTTCTGCGCTTTGCGGTCGCCACTGATAATATCCGCTTCCCATTCGTGGGTGTAAACAGTCGCGCCGCTCAGCTTCTTGAGCGCGGCCATCCCGCCAAGATGGGAGCGGTGCCCGTGCGTTAGCACGATATTCTTCAGGTCCTTGACCGTACGCCCCATCGCCGCGAGCTGGTCAAGAATCAGCTGGCCGTCCGTCTCAAACAGGGTGTCGATCAGCGTAAGGTTCGTACCGTCGTCCAGGAGAAAAGCACGAACATAGCCACCCTTTTTGCTGCCCATAACATGAATTCCAGGTGCGATTTCCATAGAGGAACCTCAATAACCCGCATGCCAGAACACTGGAATACACGGGCCCGTGGGTGAGGGTGTTCGACCCCCCCCTTCAATTATCGGGTAGCGGCGAATTGAGTTGTTATGCCAGGACAGCGCCAACTATCGTGATTATACTTGCTGCTGTTTACCTGGTCAACTCGCGACCGTTGGCTACGCACACTGCACTATATGCTGCCTCTCTCGCCTGCGCTGACCATGCGTACAAATATCGGTGGTACACACTGTTGTATGTCTGCGGCCTGTGTGCTATACTCTACTTTATTATGGCGCACTGCACGGCGCGGCCCCCTACTCGTTGGGCGCTCCTCAGTATGGCATGAGGGCTTTTGCTTATCCCTGAATAGCCTCATACTTGCCCCTCCCCATAAGCCCAGCAAGCCCTACTGGGTCCCGCCCTGTAAAGCCTGAAGTAGGTCGTGCAAGTGGCGCTTATGCAGTCTGGTACCAGCAGCGTGTGACCCTCCCGCGGAAGGAATTTTGCAATGGTTCGTTTAGCATCTCCGATTGAGACTATCAAACCCAGTTACACTGTGGTAATCGTCGGTTCCGGCTATGGAGGAAGCATCGCGGCCTCCCGCCTCGCTCGCGCGGGGCAACAGGTGTGCTTACTGGAGCGGGGCAAGGAGTTTCAGCCGGGTGAGTATCCCGACACCCTTGCGGAGGCCAATGGCCAGATGCAGACCGACCTCCCTGCACACCATATCGGCTCGCACACAGGGCTGTTCGACCTTCGTGTCAACGATGATATCAATGTCTTTCTGGGTTGTGGCCTCGGAGGCACCTCGCTGATCAATGCCAATGTCGCGCTCCGTGCTGAGCCGCGCGTCTTTGACGATCCCCGCTGGCCTCAGGCCATCCGCGACGATCTACCCACGCTCATTGAAGAAGGTTACGACCACGCGGAGGAAATGCTGGAGCCGCGCCCCTACCCGCAGGATTTCCCGCTGCTCAGGAAGTTAGAGGCCCTGGAAAAGTCCTCTATCCGCCTTCACGAGAAGTTCTACAGGCCGCCCATCAATGTCACTTTTGAAGATGGCGTGAATCACGCGGGCGTATACCAGCCGGCCTGCACCCTGTGTGGCGATTGCTGCTCAGGGTGCAACTTCGGCTCTAAGAATACCCTCATCATGAACTACCTGCCCGACGCCAAGAATCACGGCGCCGAAATCTTCACGCAGGTATCGGTCCGGCAAATCCAGCGCGAAGGCGACCGTTGGCTGGTGCACTATCAGGTTACGGGCGCAGGGCGCGAGAAGTTTGATGCCCCCACTATGTTTGTCAGTGCAGAGGTTGTCATACTGGCTGCAGGGGCTTTGGGCTCGACCGAAATCCTGCTTCGCTCGCAAGCAGCGGGCCTCTCCCTCTCCGGAATGGTTGGAAAGAGTTTTACGGGCAATGGGGATGTGCTCGCCTTCGGCTACAACAACGACGAGCGTATCAATGGCGTCGGCGCAGGCCAGTACATAGAGGATATGGCGGAGCCGGTTGGGCCCTGCATAACGGGCATCATTGACATCCGTGAGCGTGAGAACCTCGATGAGGGCATGGTAATAGAAGAGGGGGTAATACCCGGTGCGCTTGCACCTCTCTTGCCATCGGTCTTTGCGGCGGCCGCTTCCTTCGTAGGCGAAGACACCGACTCTGGGGTCAAGGACTTCGTTCGCGAAGCCGAGCGCGACCTCAGCGGCATCCTGCTCGGTTCAAGCCATGGCGCTATACCTAACACTCAGACTTATCTTGTCATGAGCCACGATGGTGCAGCTGGGCAGATGTACCTCAAGGACGACCGCTTGCGCATAGATTGGCCGGGTGTCGGCTCTCAGCCGATCTTCACCGAGATAAACGACAACCTGGAGGAAGCCACCCGCGCCCTGGGCGGCACCTACTTGCGCAACCCTATATGGGGTCCTGTCATGAAGAAAGACCTTGTAACAGTTCATCCTTTGGGTGGCTGCCCCATGGGTGAGGATGCGGAGCAGGGTGCCGTAGACCATAAAGGGCGTGTCTTCTCAGGTACCAGTGGCACCGATGTCTACGATGGCCTCTACGTGTGCGATGGAGCCATAATCCCTCGCTCGGTAGGCGTGAATCCCCTATTGACCATCTCAGCAGTGGCCGAGCGTAACACCGCCCTGTTGGCGCGTGATCGCGGCTGGACTATCGACTACGCGCTTTCCCCTGTGCCCGCCGGCGGAGAGCAGCTTGTGCGTACCGGCATCCAGTTCACCGAAACGATGCGGGGCTATTTCTCGACCTCACCAGTCGCGGGATACAAGGAAGGTTGGGACAAAGGCAAAAAGGAGAAGTCTCCCTTTGCGTTCACACTTACCATCATTTCCGACGACCTGGAGCACATGCTTAAGGACCAGGAGCACAAGGCGCGGATCGTGGGCACGGTGACCGCCCCCTCCCTTTCGCCGGCAGCCCTGACTGTAACGAATGGCGAATTCAACCTGTTTGTGCTCGACCCTGAGGAGCCTGGCACCAGGCGCATGTGGTACAGAATGCATCTTTCCTCCGAAGAGGGCAAGACCTATTACTTCGAAGGTTTCAAGCTCGCTCGAGACGATCCCGGCCTCGATTTGTGGTCAGATACCACCACCCTGTATATCAGCCTGCTCGAAGGCGACAAGGGTGGGCCTGCGGCGGGTCAGGGCATCTTGAAGATACGCCCTCGCGATTTCATGCGCCAGATGACCACTATGCAGGTGAAGAACGCGAGAAACGCTACCCATTCACTGGCAGCTAACGCCCGGTTCGGGCGCTTCTTTGCCGGTGCGCTGTTCGATACCTATGCAGGCCTTGGGCACCGCTCGAAAAAGGAGCCTGGGGAAGATGCCTGAAACCAGGAAGAACCAACATGAAACTGTTGTCCCGTTCCGTACAGAGGACGGGATCGACTGCAACCTGATCCGCGTGCGGAGTGCAGCAGGCGACGCACCCAAAGGCCCTGTGCTCCTAGTTCATGGGGCCGGGGTCCGCGCCGAGATATTCCGCGCCCCTGTAGAAACCACCGTCGTAGACTATCTGGTCGACCACGGCTACGAAGTATGGCTGGAGAACTGGCGCGCCAGCATAGACGTCAAGCCCAACCAGTGGAGCCTCGACAAGGCTGCCCTCTACGACCACCCCGAAGCGGTCCGAACGGTTGTACGCGAGACGGGCCATCCGGAAATCAAGGCCATAATCCACTGCCAGGGCTCTACAAGTTTCATGATGTCTGCCGTGGCCGGCCTGGTACCACAGGTCAAGACTATAGTCAGCAACGCAGTATCGCTTCATCCCGTGGTACCTGCTCTATCTCGCTTCAAGCTGAAAGTCGTTCTTCCCATCGTTGGGAGGCTCACTGATCACTTCAATCCGAGGTGGGGCATAGAAGCTCCCACTCCCATGGCTAAAACCCTCTCGCTACTGGTCCATCTCACCCATCATGAATGCCATAACGAAGTGTGCAAGCAGGTCAGCTTCTTCTACGGAAGTGGCTTTCCCGCTCTCTGGCGCCATGAAAACCTGAACCCCGAAACCCACGAGTGGCTAAAGAAAGAGTTCGCTTTCGTTCCCATCTCCTTCTACAAGCAGATGAACCGGTGTGTGCAGCAAGGCCATCTCGTATCAACACGCTCAGGGACGAAACTGCCGCGAGATTTCACGGTCCAGCCGCCGCAGACTTCTGCGCGCTTCTCCTTCTTCACCGGTCGGCATAACCTTTGTTTTCTGCCCGAGAGCCAGGTCGAGACTTACAAGTTCTTCGATACCCATCACCCTGACTATCACTCGCTACATGTCCTGCCTGACTACAGCCACCTGGATGTGTTCATGGGCCAATCGGCGGCCCGCGACGTGTTTCCGCTGATGCTGGCGGAACTGGACAAGGATTAATATACTCAGTCAGCCGGGGTGTCTCCTGGCCCAACCACCGGTATAGATCGCTGCCCAGGTATCGGTTCCGAAGATAGAAATGGCCCCTTGAGCGCAACAGCAACTTCACATTGCTATTGCGAAGGCGCAGGCTTTTCCCGCATGTTTACTCTAGAAAGGTGCTACATAACATGATCTCTACCACAGCAATTGAGCATAAGTGGCAGGCCTTGCAAGATGCCGGCGTCAGCCTCGGCGAAAGGGTTGGGCTGGAGCAGGACGCAGGCTCGGATGGCAACTACCAGCAGTATGAGAACGGCCGCATTTACTGGCAAGAGCAACTCGGCGCCTTCGAGATGCACGGTCCCATATTGGACAGGTACGTGGAACTTGGCGGCTCCGGCACTAATCCTGCCACAGGCCTGCGGGAACTGGGCTTCCCAACTAGCGACCAGAGTGTTGGTGAGGACGGCATCTGCCCGGTCAGCTACTTCGAGGGGGGCGCGATCTACTGGGTGAGCGGGCTTGGAGCGGTTTTCATCCACGGCGATTTCTACCTGCGCTGGCGCAGCGCGGGCGGCGAGGTAGGAGAGTGGGGCTATCCGGTTAGCGACCCCTTGGAGGTGGCAGGCGGGCAGGTGGTCTACTTTCAGCGCGGCTGCATGTGGAAAGGCTCGGCTTCGGATGGTCGCATCGTCGACTGCCGCTTTTATCCTCCTCTGCTGGGCAGACCCACGCTCGCTAACCCTCACGAAGAAACTCGCTTGGATGACATCCTCGTATGGGAAGTGCCTGCCGGTGTCGCGAGTGAGCCCGACAGCTTGTCGACCTCGCTGGAGCAGGTATGGAGCGGCCTAGTATTGAAGCCCGTTACCGCGTCCGGTCCGGAGGCGACCCATGCCAATGTTACTCTAAAGCCGCAAAGGAGCTCTCGACAGGAGGAAGGCTTTCTCAGCCTGAGCCTGGTGGCCGAAGCCGGGGTTTCGAGCGATCGAACGCTCTATAACATCGCGCTCTCACTACCGGGCGGCAACTCGTACGATCTGGCTCCTCATGCCGTTTACATGAAGCAATCCTGGGATAACTTCGGCATCATCCATGCGACCGATCTACACTTGAGCCGCCGGGTGGCCGAGTTCCGACGCAAGCTGCAAGAACTGGGACTTACCGAGGCGGCCGAGAAATACAACTGCTTTATCGACAACTTCCGCGACATGATTCGCTACGTCAACCACCTACACGCTGCCGGTGCTGCCGATGTCATCCTGGTGACGGGCGACGTAACCGATTACATCTTTGAAAAGGACGACAACAGGGCAGGTGGCGGAAACTTCTACCTTTTCGAGCAGTTGGTGCGTGGCATCTGGGTTTCCCCGGATGGAAGCCCGAGCGAGGAACTGACCCTGCCCGTCTTCACCATACTCGGCAATCACGACTACCGGCCGGGCGGTTACGACCTCCTGACCGACCTGGACCTCGGCGACGAAGGGCGTTGGGATTGGTGGCCCGATTGGCTCTATACGCCCGCCAAGAGCAAGAACATAAACGGCTATGCGGCGCATAACTTGACCGAGCAGGAGGCCCTTGCCCTGCAGGGAGGGCACAAAGAGCGCCTCGACTCGGCTGCTGCTTATGAAATGGTCCGTGTCGATCCGGCCAGCCTCAAATATTACCACGAGCGGATCAACGACAAGCTGTCCTACATCACCAAGTTTGGCAAACATACGGTCGTTATGATCGACAGCAGGTGGGAGGTGGGCATTGTGGAAGGCACCTTCCACGACTACCTCAGGTTGGCCCTGGGCAGTTTCGATGAGGATGCCCGCAACTGGCTCGCCCAGCACCCCAACTGTCTTGGTTTCGAGGACAGCGAGCTCGAAATGGTACGACAAACCCTCTCGAACTCTGATAAGGACGCGCTGGTAGTTGTCGGCGTACATGCCCCGCCCATAAATCCCAGCGGCGACGAGTGGCCGCATTACTTCCGTGAAACCGAGCACTCAACGGCCGATGCATACGAAACGCAAGGCTATCTCATGCGTCGGGACCGCAAAGCGTTCCTCCCCAAAGAACGCCAGCGAGAACCTGTAGACCCATCGCAGGTTTACCCGGATTGGATCCGGACCGGCACTCCCTACTTCAAGCAAGGCGGCATCGGTGACTTGCTCGACTACGGCATCGCCAGAGGCAGTACAGAGGCTTTCCTTGAGATGTGTGTCGGGCAGGGCACGCCACGCAAGGTCGACCTGGTGCTGTGTGGACACATCCACAGCAACGTCGAGTACCGACTCGAATGGGACCCCGAAAGGCGCTTCCTTTTCTACACCGACTTCTATACGGAGAACCCCGCGACATACTATCCATCATTGAGCTGCCTTGACCCAGAAACCGGCGAGCGTGGCCCTGCTAATGATACTATCCGTCTGCAGATATCTGTGAAAGAGGGTGTTAGTGCAGGTGCTATGCCGCAGCCCATACAGGAGGGTTACGCCAGGTTGGAAGTGCCCCCTTATGGCGACCCGCTCAATTCAAGCGACGACCCACGTGCCTGGTGGGACAGTCACCGGCCGCTGGTAATGCAGACAGCCTCTCTCGGCTCGATGGATAGGAACCAGCGAGAGCAATTGCCCAGTCCCTCGTTCCAGGGCTTCAGGGTAATCACCGTCGAGAACGACGCCATAACCAGGATGAACTACGTGACCCTACGTGAGCTGAGAAAGAACGACTACATCATGCCCTGGGAGTCATAGCCGCCCAGCCGTTGGCACGCTACAGATCGAACAGGCGCTTCAGAAGAGATACTTCGTCCGGAGCCTCGTCTTCCTTGACCACATGATGCTCACTGGTGGGGTCTATCATGTCTGAGGCGGTAGGCTCGACATCTGCAAGGCCCGTGGGCGTGAGGTCGTCGGATGCGCCGGTGCCATTGATCCGCAGGAAGTCAAGTTTCAGCCTTCCGGCGATGAAATCCGCTACCTCGGCATTCTCCCAGTAGCCGTCGTGCGCCTTGCGTGGGTTGGTCCCCGTCTGCACCACGATATCTTCAACGTTGAAAGCGTCCTTGAACAGGATTTGCAGAGGATAGGCGATGACATCCTGGGCGTCGAGGAAGTTGTACCAAACACCATCGTCCCGTACCAATGGCTCGTGCTGTTCCTCGCTCGCTTTAGAGCCCCGACGGGCAGGCTCCCGTTCCAGGTCAAGGGTAAAGAGGGCAATAGGGGAACCCATGGTGAAAAGGTTGGTCGGCCTGAAATCATCATCCTTCCACTTGGGGTTGTGGCCCACACTCTCGTAAAGAGTATCGAAGGCGACCACCGAGCCGAGGCTGTGGCTGACTATGGAGACAGAGTCGCCGGTGGCTATGTACGGTTCTATCTTGTCGAGAACCATCTTCTGGATTTCGCGGCTCCAGTACTCCGACTTGTAGACGAGCACGTCGCTGACCGAGGTTATGATCTGGCGGCGTATTTTGTCCAACCCCGCCATACGATTGAGCCGGGCTGCAAACGAATAAAGCTTATCGGCCTCTTGCTCGTACGCCTGGAGGAGCCGTTGCTCTGCATCCTCGCCAACCATCGAATAGTTTACTCGCTCAAAGGTGACTATCTGCGCTATCTCCTCGGCGTTTGCGTCAGGTGGAACAACCTGGTACTGTATAAGCTTCTTCAGTATGAGCTTCGAGAGCCGCTCGGAGAAGTCCCAACTTATAACAGTAGGGGTGATGCCATGGATAAAAATGATTCTGAGCGTATTCATACTTGAGGTCCTCCATAGATGCGGAAACATGCGGTCAGGGCCAGTGTATAAAACTATACATCCACGCCGATAAAATTGATAGGTGTAGGGCTGAGAATCGTATGATTGCAGGTCTCTTTAGCTTCTAACCATCTCCCTGTCCTCATGGCCTTGCACACATGTGATGCCGGTAGTACTGATGGTACTTACTCAGGCCCCGCCTTCGACCGCACTGCCCGGCTGCTCCCCATCGGTCACGGCGGGCAGACCCTGCTGACCCTAACGACTGAGCAACTGGTGCGCGATCTCCTTCCCTCCGGCACCATACTGCTTGATATGGGCGAGCGTCGCTTCCGAGACCTGCT
>JBBRDO010000144.1:0-9884 GCA_038203825.1 Chloroflexia bacterium
CGAGTTCTTCGGCACGCAAACAACAGAATGCCTTGCAGAGACTGTGAGCAGGTTCGACGAGAGGCGGTATGACTCGCAGGCGATCAGGAAGCACGCAGAGGGCTTCGATACCGAGGTGTTCAAGGGCAAGATAAGAGCCTACATTAAGGCGACGCGAGCGGAATACGAAGAACACGTGGCGAAGATATAGCATGTCCGAGCAGGAGCACAAGAAGCAGACGAATCCAAGCCTGATACCTCTCTTCGATGCATTACGAGGAGATAGGGTCGTCGTACGCCCGTATCGCGAGGAAGATGCACAGGCGTTGCAGGAAGCCGTGGAGGAGTCGCGGGAACACATCAGGCCCTGGCTGCCCTTTTCCTATCAGCACCAAAATGTAGAGGAAAGCCTCATCTGGATAAACGAACAGCGCGCACAATGGATACTACGCAAGAACATGAACTGTGGCATATTCGAGATCGCCACGGGCCGGTTCCTGGGTGGAGCGGGCTTGATGGTACGCAACTGGGATATACCCTATCTCGAGATAGGGTACTGGCTCCGTACATCGGCAGAAGGCAAAGGCTACATGAGCGAGGCGGTGCGCCTGCTAACAAACTTTGCTCTCGACGAACTGGGCGCGAAACGTGTGGAGATACGGTGCGACGAGCTTAATATTAGGAGCGCCAGCGTAGCCCGAAGACTGGGCTATGTACAGGAAGCGCTGTTGCACAACAATTTCCTTACGCCGGACGGCAGAGTGCGCAACACGCTCATATTTGCGATAACTACGGCTGAATAACAAACGGAACTGAAGGAGACGCATGGAACTGCGACAATATTGGAACGTGATATGGAGGAGGCGCTGGCTCGTGCTGGCTATCGTGGCGATAGCGGCAGTGTTGAGCGCGTTTCTGTTGATCACAACGCCAAAGTCATTTAAGACCGAGATCAAGTTCATCACCCGGCAAGAGCCGACAGTGGACAACCCCGGCTCTCCGGGCATCGTCGGCGCGCCGGGCAATCTTGTTTTCACTTTCAATCGCTACTACAACTGGTTCAGCTCAGAGTTCCTGGTGGACGACTACACACAGATCACGAGAAGCGACGCTTTCGCCGGCAGTGTGCTTGAGACGATGTGGGACCCCGGCTTCCCGCAGAAGGTGATAGACACCTTGAACCAGCAGGCGCGCACCAATACGCCCCAGGACCAACAACCGCCTGTGCTCGGGCCCGAGATGGTGGTGAATCTGCGAGTGGAGATAGGCAAGCTCACTTTGCAGGACGTCAAAAGCAGCATAGACTCTGACCGAGCGCAACGTGAGCTACACCTGACCATAAATAGCTCCAGCGGCGAGCTGGCAAAGGGAATAGCAGATGCGTCGGCGATAGTATTGACCGACGCCAAGTTAAAGGTGGTGCGCGGCACGCTCGTGAACGACGAACCCGCATTCTCGCAAATAGATGATGCACGTGTAGACTCGATACAGTCGAGCCGCAGCCGCGATATCATCAACGCGGTGGTGCGAGTGATCATAGGTATAGTGCTGGCCCTGGCATTGGCCTTCCTGCTAGAATACCTGGACAGCAGCATACGAGACGAACGCGACGCACGCAAAGTGCTGGACCTGCCGGTGCTGGGCACTATTCCACGCGCATAACTGAGAACAAAACAAATTGCAGATTGACTTCCAACAAATACTGACGGGCCTGCGAAAGCGCTGGTGGCTGGCGCTGATAGTGGCGATCACTGCGGCAGCTGTGGCCTACATATACAGCGACATGCAGCCACGAGTGTACCAGGCGCAGATTACGATATCTGCCGAGTCGGTTCCACCCGACAGCGGGACGATTGACGCTATCAAGAAGCAACTGGCAACCAACGCCAAGCAGATGGCTAGCTCGACATTTATACAGGATGTTGTGGACGGCAAGTACGGCGATCCGATACAGGATGTTGACCCGAACGCGGCGGGGGTCAAGGCCCAGGCGCGGCCCGACGATAACTCGATAGTGATGACGGTGGACCACGCTGACGGCCTGAAGGCGGCGCAACTGGCAGAAGCTATAGCGGACGCGTTCATACAGGTCCAGGGCGCGCAGAACCAGCAGGCCAACTCCAGCGGGATAAAGGTGGAGTGGGTGGTGACTCAGCCCGCCGGCATACCGCCCGAGCCTTACCAGCCGCGACCCAAGCTGTACGGCGCTGCGGCGGGGCTGTTCGGCCTGCTACTGGGCCTGTTGCTGGCGATTGGACTGGAACTGCTGGATACCACACTCAAAACGACCGAAGATGTGCAGAAGTACACCGGGTTCAACACGATAGGTATTATTCCGAGGAAGAAGTGACCAGTGACCGGTGACCAGTAGGACCAAGTACGACGTGTCACTTATCACTTATCACTTATCACTTATCACTTATCACTACTGGTCACCGGTCACCGGTCACTAACCACTCGTAAGGGAGACACAATTGGCTAAAGTGAAAGCAACAAAGGACAGTGAGGCAGGGCTGGTAGCCTACGCCGAGCCGAAATCGGCGGCCGCCGAAGCCTACCGCACACTGCGCACCAATATTACGTTCGCAAGTCCGGACAAGCCTGTCCACGTCATAATGGCCACCTCGACAAGCCCTGACGACGGCAAATCGACCACGATTGCCAACCTGGCGATCACTTTCGCAGCATCAGGGGCGAGCACTGTGCTGGTAGACGGGGATCTGCGCAGGCCGCATCTACACACGATCTTTGGCCTGCCCAACGAGCAGGGGCTGACGACTGTGGTGGTGGATATGGCGCGGGCAGCGACGGGCGGCGCTACGCCCACGATCCCTCTGCAAAACACGCAGGTGGCTAACTTGCAGGTGCTGACGAGCGGCCCCGTACCGCCCAACCCGGCGGAGATACTGTCATCGCAAAGGATGACCGAACTGCTGGAGATGTTGCGAGGCAAGGCGGATTACGTGCTTATTGACACCCCGCCGATTATAGCCGTGACCGATGCTGCGGTGCTTGCCTCCAGGGTGGACGGGGTGCTGCTGGTTGTGAACGCGGGCAAGACCAAGCGCGAACTGGCGATCAAGGCGCGCGATATGCTCAAGCAAGTGAATGCAAACGTCATAGGCGTAGTGCTGAACAATGCGCAGGTAGACAAGAGCGCGTATGCGTATTACGGATGACGAGAGTGATAAGTGATAAGTGAGGACGACCGACGACGGACGACAGACAACGTATCACTTATCACTTATCACGAAAGGCGAAAGCATGAGCAACGGGCAACCCGACGTAGCGGCCATTCTTACTGAACTGCGCGAGCAGATCAAGGAGCGACAGGCGCGCCTCGCGGTGGACGACCCCAACGACCCGCACGCTCTCAACCTGGCTGAGCTAAAGCGAAGCGTGGAGGCGGTGAACGACACCTGGTTCGTGTCGGCCCACCTGCCGATAACCTGGGACAAGCGCATCGTGGGCAGGCTGGGCGCATATAGCAAGCGGGCGGTGCGCGTACTTTTGCGCTGGTATATTAACCCCATTGTTGAACAGCAGAACCGCTATAACTCGGCGGTAGCACGCACACTGGTCGAAATGGCCGCCTACCATGAACGCCTGACGAGAGAATGGCAGGCGCTGGAGGAACGCGTGGCGGAGATGGAACGAGTCGTAGATCATAAGTCGTAGATCGTAAGTCATACGTCGCCCGGCGTCGGTGGTCCGGACTTACGATCTGAGACTTACGATCTACGACTCGTCGCCCAAGGAGAATCGGTTGCATATTGCCATCTGCACAGCGCAAGTGCCTTTCGTTTATGGCGGCAACGAGGTGCTGGTGGACGGCCTACGGGATGCTCTGACGGCACGCGGGCACAAGGTGGCGGTCGTTGCGCTGCCTTACAAGTGGTATCCCCACTCTCAGATCGTCTCGAGCGCGCTGGCCTGGCGGCTTATCGATATAAGTGAGGCGGATGGGCAGAAGATCGACCTGGCGATCTGCACCAAGTGGCCGTCTTATGTAGTGAGGCACCCGAACAAAGTGGTGTGGCTGGTGCACCAGTTCCGGCAGATTTACGACTGGTTTGGCACGCCGATGTCGGACTTCACAGGCACGCCGGACGATGTGCGCGTGCGGCGTACTCTGATGGAGATGGACAAGAGGGCGCTGGCCGAGAGCAAGCGGATATTCACCATTTCGCGCAACGTGGCCTCACGCCTGAAGCGGTTTAACGGGCTGGAGGGCACGCCGCTTTACCCTCCTTTGCGTGCGGGCCTGAGACTGGAGCCGGGGCCGTATGGCGACTATATACTGTCGGTGAACAGGCTGGACGCGGCCAAGCGGATCGGGTTGCTGTTTGAGGGGCTTGCGAACGCGCCGGGTGTGCGGGCAGTGATAGCGGGCACGGGGCCGGAAGCCGCCAACCTGAAGCGCAAGGCAGGCGAGTTGGGGATAGCAGACCGCGTGGAGTTTACGGGCTTCGCGTCGGACGAGGATGTGTCGCGGCTGTATGCAAACGCCCGCGCTGTCTACTACGCGCCTATAGACGAGGACTACGGCTATGGCACGATAGAGAGCATGGCGGCAGCGCGGCCTGTGATTACCACAACGGACGCGGGCGGCGTGCTTGAGTTCGTAGACGATGGGCAAACAGGGTTAGTTACCCCTCCTGATGCTAAGGCGATAGGGGCATCCATTATGAGGCTGATGAACGACCCGCAAGAAGCCGAGCGCATAGGAAGCGCGGGGAAGGCGCGTGTGGCGGGTATTGGCTGGGATGTCGTGGTGGATGCGTTGTTGGGGGAGGCAATGTAGATGAATAGATTAGAGCCCGGCAAATTAGGCAAACTTGGGTATTTATTAGCGCTTTTGGGCATCTTCTTAGTGATATTGCCAATTATGGATTTTATTTATGGCTCAGTAACTCCGTGGGACAGCCTTCTGTTTCTTGGAATAATACTTGTGGGAATCGGCCACGTGCTAGCCAGAAAAGATCCAAAAGTGAAGAATGCCTGGTGGAAGATTCTTGCATGGAATTCGGTCAAGCCTAGAGAGCGTGTTGCACAGATTCTTGTGATACTTGGCTACTTGTGGTCAGCATTCACGATAACGAATTTGCGCTCCTTATCGTACATTTTTACAACCACCAGTTGGATTCTCACGTGCGCCGGAGTTGCTGCTGTGCTAATAGGCTGGGATCTTATACTTACCGAGCGCGAAAGTAGCGCCAAGCCGGCATGAAGCTAGCCTTCTTCGCACCAGTAAACCCCATCCAGTCGGGCATTTCCGACTACAGCGAGGAGCTACTGTCCGCGCTGGGACAGTCCAGGGTAGACGGGCAGGCTACCGATGTTGACCTGTTTATCGACAAGGGGTACAGGCCGTCGAGCCATGAGTTGGCGAGCAAGTTTGACGTGCTGGCCGCGAGCGGGTTCGGGCGCGTGGCGGCGCAATACGATGGGATTGTGTACCAAATGGGCAACTCGCCCGCGCACGCCTATATTTACGAGGCGCTGCTGAAGTACCCCGGCGTGGTGGTCATGCACGAGTTCATTCTGCACCACCTGCGCATCTGGATGGCGCTGAATGGCGGCAAGCGACGCGAGTACGTGGCGCTGATGGAGGAGCGATATGGGGGGGAGGGGCGTGAGGCGGCACGGCGGGTTTTGCTGGGACAGTTCCCCGAAGCGCTGTTCAAGTACCCGCTCAGCGACGAGGTGATCGGGGCCGCGAAAGGCGTGATCGTGCACAGCAAGTACATGGAGGGGCTGGTGCGAGGGGTGCGTGCCGATGTGCCTGTAGGGGTTGTGCCGATGGGCGTGCCTCTGCCTCCGCGCATACCGAAGGACCTGGCGCGGGCGAGGCTGGGCATTGACCCTGACCTGTTCCTGATCACGTCTGTGGGGCATCTCAACCCGTATAAGAGGGTGTCGGCCACGCTGAGGGCATTCAAGGCACTGCTGATGGAGGTGCCGAACTCGCTCTATCTGCTGGTGGGGAGCAAGTCGCCCAATTACGACCCCACGCGCCAGATCGAGATGCTGGAGCTATCGGATAAGGTAAAGACGACGGGGTACGTGCCGGCGGACGACCTCGCATACTACCTGGCGGCTTCGGATGTGTGCCTCAATTTGCGGTGGCCCACGGCGGGCGAGACCTCGGCATCGCTGCTGCGGATCATGGGAGCGGGAGTGCCTGTGCTGGTGTCGCGCACAGGTTCGTTCGAGGAGCTACCGGACGACGCGGCGGGCAAGATAGACGTGGGCGAGATCGAGGAGGAGTTGCTCCTCGAATACCTGCTTCTGCTGGCACGCAGGCCCGATGTGCACGAAGCTATGTCGCAGGCCGCGCGGCGCTATGTGGCGGAGCATCACACGCTCGAAGGTGCGGCGCGGGGATACCTGGAGTTCCTGACGAGTATGAGCGGCACGCAGGAGGGCAGCGAGATTGAGGTGCCAACATTGCCGCAGACATTGCCGCCTGTTATCACGCCGGCAGCCAAACCGAAGGCCGTAATAGAGAGCCCCAAAATAGAGCGGCACGAGGACGACCCGATTGCTATACTGGCCCGGGCCGCCGCTGAGTTGGGCATTGGGGATGCCGATAGCGTGTCGCTGACGGGGGTGGCA
The DNA here is from genome assembly GCA_038203825.1 of Chloroflexia bacterium. GTDB lineage: Bacteria > Chloroflexota > Chloroflexia > QHBQ01 > JADMIH01 > JADMIH01. The sequence continues at coordinate 6,598 of JBBRDO010000144.1, forward strand.
GAGGCGGTGCGCGAGATAATTCCCGAACTATGAAAACGAGCAGCATACAAGCTTACTGGCGATTGCTGCACCCCCTTCCGTCGCTTATGACAGTACTGGCGTCGGGAGCATTTGTGGTACTCACGGCGCGGGGCGTGCCGCCCATTGCCACGCTTGCACTGCTGCTAGTTATTGAGGTGTGCAGGCAGTTCTCGATCTCAGCCTACAACGACTACTTCGACCGCTACAGCGATGCGGGGAGGCCGGAGAAGCTCGTTGCGAGCGGGGAGATCAGGCCGCAGGTGGCGTGGGGGATTGGCGCTTTGTTCGGCGTCGCTTCGCTCGTGCTAGCGGCGACGCTGGGGCTGCCCCTGCTGGCTCTTACGGCTATAGGGCTGGCGGGAGGGCTATTGTACGACGTGGGACTGAAGTACACCGCGCTGTCGTGGCTGCCGTTCGCGGTGGCCTTCCCGACGCTGCCCCTGTGGGCGTGGGTGGGAGTGCATCCCGACGGCGATTTCCCGGCGCGCCTGTGGTGGGTTGCGCCTGTGGGGGCAGTACTGGCGGTTGGGATACATATGGCCGACACCATGCCCGATCTGGTGTCGGATCACGCGGCGGGGGTGCGAGGTATTGCACATAGGCTGGGCATAGCGCGGTCGGTTGCAGTCTGTGGTGCGGCTTTCGGCGTTGCTCTGCTGCTGACACTTGTGCTGTGGCCTGTGCTTGGGTACAGGGTGGAATGGTACGTGCCGGGGGCGATAGTGGGCACGGTGCTCGCGCTGGCGTCTATATTGCTATACTTCAAAGGTCATGTGTGGCTGAAGGCTTCTTCGATGCTTATCGAGACGGGCACTTTGGCGCTGGCAGTAGGTTGGTTAGGAGGCTTGATGCTATGAACGATACAGGTGAGAGTCCGCAAGAGATAGCGGCCGCAGGGCTGGTGGCCGGAGGCGCGTTCCTGGGCGCAATGTGGCTGGACAACAAGCTGAGCTCGTGGCAGTTCAACGATCTGAAGCTGGTGGGGCAAGTGTTTACCACGCGCTCGCCTGTGTGGCAGGTGCAAGGGCTGGCGGGGCACTTCGGCTTTTCGGTGGTGATGGCATTCCTGTATGCGCGCTATGTGCGTGCCCGGTTGCCGGGTCCAGGCTGGCTGCGCGGGATCATTTTCTTGCAGATCGAGAATGGGGTGTTGTATCCGGCCACCATAGTAGCCGACAAAGTACACGCGGGCATAAAGAGCGGGCAATTGCCGCCTATGATAAACATGAAGACCTTCAAAGGGCAAGTCGTGCGCCACATTGCGTTCGGGGCGACGCTGGGGCTGTTACTGGGGCGTGGAAAGTAAGACTGCAAGGGTAGACCAGGTTGCAGTTTCGCGTATAATATTGTTGTAAGGCGGTTTATATTCGGCAGTCAGCACAGGACGTGGGTTGAATATTACACAGGGGGTACAGCAAGAAATGCTTGATAATATTCTGAACCGAGTAAGGCCGGAGCGAAAGTACGACAAAGAGGAACTGGCCGAGAGGCTGCCTCCGGGGCAGACGCTCACCGAGAAGTGGCCCGTGCTTCACTATGGCGGGGTGCCCCATACTGCGTTGCAGAAGTGGAGCTTCAGGACGTTCGGGCTGGTGGAAAATCCGACGACGTGGTCTTACGAGGAGTTTCTGGCGCTGCCCCATGGCAAGACGGAGTCTGTGGATATTCACTGCGTGACACGGTGGTCGAAGTTCGAGAATGTGTTTGAGGGGATACCGTTCCGCGAGATCTACGACATCGTGAAGCCGAAGCCGGAAGCCAAGTTTGTGCTGGTGCACGCCGAGCAGGGTTTTACTACCAATCTACCTATCGAGGATTTGCTCGCGCCCAATGTGCTTTTTGCTTACAAGAATAACGGCGAAGACCTGACAGACGAGCACGGCTGGCCGATGAGGCTGGTTGTGCCTCACCTCTATTTCTGGAAGAGCGCCAAGTGGGTGAGGGGCATGGAGTTTCTAGCACAGGACGAACCGGGCTTCTGGGAAGACGCGGGCTACCACATGAGGGGCGATCCCTGGAAAGAGGAGCGCTACAGGTATAGTTGGTAGGACGACGGACGACAGACGACCAAGCACATTCGCCTGTCGTCTGTCTTGATATTGTGGGGCGTTTGGTCTACAATTAGCGCAGTTTTGGCGGAAGTCAGGCCACTGCTCTTTGTTTGTAATGCCCAAAAAAGCGGGGTAGTCTGTTTCATTGCACCAGAGGGGCTTACACGCGCATTGAGATGCATTGTAAGCCTCGGGTGATACTGTTGCTTGCGAGGTGAAAGTGACTGTGTTCAGCGAGGAGCCTAAAGAGAAGGCGCATAAGCGCATGTCCTTGACCATTAAGGAGTTGCCGCCGGATGGGCGTCCGCGTGAGAAGCTAAAGGCGCTCGGGGCGGGCACGCTTTCGGACGCGGAGCTGCTGGCTATTATCTTGCGGATGGGCACGCACGGGGAGAGCGTGGTAGACCTCGCCAATCGCCTCCTTGTGACCTATGGCGGGCTGGTGGGGCTGTCGCGGGTGTCGTTCGCGGAGCTGTGCGACGTACACGGCCTGGGAGAGGCCAAGGCCTGCCAGTTGAAGGCTGCGCTGGAGATGGGACGGCGCCTGCTGGTCGCGCAGCCCGAGGAGAGATTGCAGGTACGCACCCCGGCTGATCTGGCCCCGCTTCTTATGTTGGAGATGGCACCACTCGACCAGGAAGTGCTGCGTGTGGTCCTGTTGAACACAAAGAATCAGGTCATGAGGTTCGTGGACGTGTACAGGGGGTCGCTCAATTCGTCGCTGGTAAGGATCTCGGAGGTGTTTAAGGAAGCTGTGCGCGTGAATGCTGCGGCGATCATAGTGGCGCACAACCACCCCAGCGGTGACCCAACGCCCTCGCCTGAGGACGGGCGGGTCACAGAGCAGATCGTGGCCGCGGGAAAGCTATTGGAAATAGAGGTGCTAGACCACTTAGTGATAGGCGAGCGCAGCTATGTTAGCCTGAGGGAGAAGAGGATGGGGTTTCGTTAGAAAAGTCCTGGATTGTGGGACGGGCCGATAAAACAGAGATGACGAGGCTTTGATCGGGAACAAGAATAGCCAGGGCGGGTTTGAAGTCCGCTCCTGGCTATTTTGCTGAGTGCTATTGCGACGAGGTTGTTAGCCTACTATTTTGTCGTCGGGTGTTGTAGTGGTCGAGACGGTGGTTGTGGTAGTAGGTGCTGTCACGACCGGCGTTACGATCGGTGTCGTGGCAACGGGCGGGGTCACAACTGGCGTCGTGGCGGCAGGGG
>JBBRDO010000145.1:0-9731 GCA_038203825.1 Chloroflexia bacterium
CTACGCTTTAGAAGCGGGATTCTTTCTTACGTGATACAGACTGGGTAAGCTCCACTTTCGTTCCCCCGCCATCTGCCGGAGTTGTCCTCACCCGCAGGTGTGAGTCGAAGTGAAGACGTATGGGTGCAGTGATATATGTACCGTAGTAAGAACTGTCGTTCTCCTGCCACCACCCGTATGTAGGCAACACCTGGCTGTAGTAGTCCGTAACCTGCTGAGGGCTCGCCTGTGTGATGAAGCTGTTCTGGATGGTTACCTGGTAGTCCTCATCTTCTGCGGATAATTTCATAACGAAATTCTCAGAACATGTAGTTGTGATATTCGATGCGGAAGGGTAGATTGGCAGACCTTTGCCAATGGCTGGGAAGCGCTGGTAATTCAGATAAATCTCGGTCCGGTCTGTTATGGTCTTAGGATGGGGTGCAGCATATACGGAAACTTGGAGGGTCATGCCCCACGGTACAGTATGAGCAGGGTCGTTCCAAATGAACATGCCAAGATTCCCAGCAGGACTTGGGACGGCCGGTGGTATTCTGTCCGCAGTGGGCACCCAGCCGTTCTCGGGGAGTGCGTGCTTATAGAACTCCACGACGGAATTTATATCATCAGCAGTACTCGGACGTAGTTCTTTCCCATAACTTGTATCTTTATACTGATCCGGGTCGGTGATGGTGGCTCCTGGATAAAGAGGTATGAACTCTATGTCAGGGTATTTACCGGTAAATGCTGTGCTCTGAGCAGGGGGAGTAGCAGGTACTGTTTGGATAGGGCCCGCTTCGCTCGATGAAGCAGCGAGCCCCAGGTACTGGCACAGGCTGAACTCATCGGGTCCCAGGGTTGGTGTAGGGCCCCCCTGGCCAGATGGGAGATCGCAGCTTTGCAAGATAACAAGCGCCACCAGCAGGATTAGCACTCGAGATGGCCACTCCAGGAAACTACGAAAGCTTTTGTGGACGTTCACTGCTGTTGATATTGTCCTTGCCATGATGTTGTCCTTCTCTTTGAGTACATGGGGCACCTTTGGCTCATGCGCTGTATTGCCTGAACATGGCATAACAACACCTAAACATTGGAAAGCCAGCCTCTATGTTATAAGCTTCGGACCCGTGTCAGCACATTCAGTCCGGTCTTCGTTGCCCTGGTACGACCGGTCAACTTTACTACAGCCTTTATGGTTCCTGAGCTCCAACTAGGCTTGTCTTACTTGTGACGTGCATATTCTTCTCAAAGGACACTTTATTTGCCAAACACTAGCATGTACATCAGTAAGCGAGCATCAATCGACATGACTGCATGATAATATGGCATAATATACAGATGAGCTGTATGCTACACTATTATACGGAGATATAGCGTACTGTGCAGAACCAACCAACCGAGAGCACAACAATGGATCAGGGATCGGAAGCCCCAAGTGACAGTAGCGTGAGCGGAGTAGATGTGTCGAAAAGCTCTCCTCCCGGATGCTGTTCCAGGACATTGCTCGGCGCTCTCCTGATAATTGCAGGCCTGCTGATGGCTGCTGGGGATTTGTTGCTGCGTACTGTTGATGATGGGCCTTCATCGCGAAGTGATGGTCGGAGCGATCTCAGATATACGAACAGGGATTTAAGCAACCTGGTGAGCAAGTATGACGACGTGTTCCTAGGAACGGTAATAGGCTTTAATGAGGCGCATTACAATGGACTGCTATACTTGCTCAGTCCACACCGAGATCCACTTGGGGGCCAGTGGAGAGATGAGTACAGCTCTGTGGTATTTGCGGTTGATACCGCATGGCGTGGAGTTGACGCGAAGGAAATAGAGTTGCCACTTAGATTCTTCCAGCTAGGGTTACAATCCGACATCCAATACGAGTGCCGCTCCGTACCTCTAAACAAAGGGCAACGGTACCTCATATATTCGGACTCCCCGGAAACCACAGGTCGACATTTCCGATTTACAAACTTCTGTAATCCCAGCGCCCCCATACCAGCGGATGTTGCGTTACCTATTAATGGAATTGTAGATATGCCCGATGGTGTTCCTGACCTGGATACCAGTGTCATTGGTCCGGGATATGTCCCCACGCAAGAGGCCCACCTGCTCGCTTTCAATCTACCTATTGTATGGTCAATTATCCTAGGCCTGATTATTGGCGGCACTTACCTTGTAAAGGGTCCAAAACCAACGAACAAAGGAAGCGTCACTTAGGATTCGCACCCTGGTCATTATGCAGCGGTCTGATACTGTAGCAGCAATCGCCTACAGATGGAGATGCAACAAAAGACTGCGGCGCCATCTGTAGTCGGTGAGCCCTATCTGATGGAGCTTCACCACGCATCGCCGATCACTGTAAGTCCAGGGACCAGGTGCTATCGTCGTGCCACACTGATGAGGTAACGCAACCCAATCCCGAGACGCCATCAACCAGGTAATGCTGGCAGGTGCCGCTGCTTTGTATGGAATTCCGACTGTTGTTTGGCAATTCAAGTCCAATTTCTCAAGGGGTCTTGACACGGGGATGCCAGTGCGTTTATAGTATGCATATAGGTCATGCGTTCTAAATTGCGAAAAGAGAGACCAGGACCTGCCGACTACCCTTTACCCCCTCACATAGCCCGTACATACCACCTCAAAGGCAGGTCAAAGTTAGCTCAAAGTTCGTTCTGAAGACCTAACGATTAATTCAAATTCGCAAGGTCATCGGCTTAACAATATCAGAATATTTGTTCTAAAGATAAGCACAAAGTGGGGGCGCAGGATGGGCGCAGGCGGCACTTTGCCCCAGCAAAGTGCGGGATTCACCTCATAATCGCTTGGTCGTAGGTTCGAATCCTACCGGGCCCACCCAGGGATTTTCTAAAATTAGGCACGAAAATGGCCCAGAAGTTGTACTTCTGGGCCATTTATTTGCCGTTGAGCACAGTCTGGCGATAATTGGGAGCATTCCATCCGGAACTGGAAGTGTGCTCACTGAACAAATCTTATGCCGGTAATCCTGCGCGTCTTATGCCCAACCCCTTATGCGATAGTAGCGGATTGCTCTTCTGGCGGCTTTACGGCCTGGAAGCTCTTGTAAAGGGCCAGATCATACACTATCTTCAGACTGCCCGACAGGATAAACGGCGCAGCCAGCAGCGACATACCTATCAGCGCCCCCGTGAGAACCGGAGCCAGAGCACTGGCGGCTGTGCGAGCAACGGTGGTAATGCCCGCCGCAGCTGAGCGCTCGTCCGGATCTACAACAGCCATCGTGTACGACTGACGAGTCGGCACGTCCATCTGCGAGATACTAAAGCGAGCCAGCAGCACGATAATGGCGAGAGGCAGCGTGGGCATAAGCGGCACCAATATCAGCAGGATATTGGAGGGAATGTGCGTCCAGACCATCGTATTGATTAGACCAAAGCGTGCGGCCATACGAGCGGCAACCAGGGCAGAGAACCCTGCCAGGATGTTGGCCCCGAAAAAGATAGCCCCGAGGAGGGCCGGCTCTACGCCGTATCGCAGGTGGAACCAGTAGGCGATTAAACTCTGGATCACAAGTCCACCCGCGAAAGCGTCGAGCATGAACAGGCTTGACAAACGTAATACCACGTTACGCGAGCGGTGAAGACCAAAGAAGCCTCCATTGCGAGAAGACGTTACAATATCCCTAGAATTGCCCCCTACTTCGCCGGTTGCCTGCAGCTTTGCTGCTAACCTGACTTCGGCCTCCGGTGAGAGGGCAGCGAACTGCACCGCCAGCACACCACCCAGCAGCGTATAACCAACTATTATTACGCGATAGCTATCAAGGGGTGCTGTACCCGCGTTCTGAAGGAGGCTGACCAGGCCGCCGCTGCACAATGCGCCCAATGCGGTAGCGAAAGAACCCGCCAGATTATACCAGGCGAAGATGGCCGTACGGTGCTGATCGGGTGCCGTCTGTGGGAGAATGGCCTGCTCGATGGAGAGGAAAGCGCCAACTTCTTTATCGCTAGGGCTGATAGTGCCGATGATAGCCGCCCCAGCCAGGAACAAGAGATTGTTGGTCAGAGCGAACACGGCCCCTGCAAAGACCATCAAAGCGGCCCCCAGCAGGAGCATCTTCTTGCGCCCCATACGGTCGGCGACACCGGCTATCAGCAGGGAGATCACGGCATCACCCACCAGAGTACCCGTAATAAGCAGACCTATCTGCTCTCCACTCAGACCAATCTGGGCAAGATAGAGTGCCAGCACCACGGAAAGTGCGCCATATGCAAACATGCGCACTGCCCGCGTCGTGAAGAGCAGCCGCCCGTCGCGGCTGAGTGTCCGCAGGGCATGCGCTTGCAGCAGTGTGAGGAAACCGGCGCTGGGGGTAGAATGGCTCAGGACTTGAATGCGCCTTCCGGCTTACCCTGCCGTACCATCTCTTTGCAGTAGGCATATAGCGCATCGTACACGATCCACTCGGCGGCATTCTGCTCGTGGTCGTCCTTGTAGCCCAGGTGCCGGAATCCTTCGGCTATAGCCTCCAGCCCGGCCCCCTCGGACTGGTTCCACAGGGTGTTGTCCGTATCCGCTCCGTTGACGATCTTGCCCAACAACACGAGTGTGGCATCGTTATCCAGGTTATACTTCTTCACGATAGCCTCAAACGAGCACTCCTTACCGTGATGGCCCAACTCTACGCCTTTAACATCGTATGGAGTTGCTCCTTCCCGTTCGGCGACGTCCATGACCTGATCGTTCGGCACGAACAGGAACTCGGCCTGGGGATCAACAAACCTTTTGATCAACCAGGGACAGGCCACTCTATCTACTTTGACATGTTCGCGTGTTATCCACTTCACAGCTTTTGATCTCCTTACTTTGTGGTTCCGTTGGCCTCTTTGCCGCTAAACCGGTAGAGCGGGTTTCTCCATATTTAGTTGACACGAGAAGAATAACGAACTCGTGATGAACTGTAAAGGAGGAACGAAATTGATGCCGAAAGGCACAATCAGGGAGGCGTACAGGCTATCCGACTCAACACTGGCCGAAGATGACATAGATTTCAAACGCCTGCCTCTCGGCTGGTTCTGCCGCTGGTGGGTAGGCAATTTTGGATCTGTCCGCACTTTCCTGTACAATAGAGACTACAAACCCTGATGGATCGGGAAACCCCGGAACCCGGCCAGGCGCCCATTACCGCCATTGCAGCGGTTATATGCTATCGTCCGACCTCTGATAGCGGCTGCTTTGACCACTGTCATGTTGACTGCTTGCCGAGAGAAGAAGAGTAGTGTTTTTCCCACATTACGCTGCAGCCATGCATCAATCATGTCGAGATCAAGGACCATAATATCAAATCGAAATCAATAAACAGAGCAGGGTCGGAAACATCCGGGACTACCGGCAAGCAAGAGACCTCCGAGACTACTGAAGTCTTACTACCCGTTGAGACGATGCCTGACAGGCGAGTAGAAGAATATAGTGACGGCGCTAATTTTGCCTGGGTCACTGCTGCGCTCACCGAACGACGCGATGAGATACTGGAGAGATGGCTCGAGGCGGCTTTATCTCAGACTTTTCATGCCGGGCGGCGCGAGCATGCCGTCGCCGACCACATTCCCCGCCTGTTCGACGCGCTGGTCGACCTGCTGAATGCAACGGCACCTTCCTGGATAGATGTGCGCGCGCCCCTCGAGGACAGCGGTATAGTGGCCGCCACTCAAGGTCATGCAATGGCACGCGCTGCGCAAGGATTGAGCCCTGCTAACGTAGTTGTAGAGTTTCGATTGTTGCGCCAGGAGATCTGGCGGGCCTTACGCGCATCTCTGCCAAATAGGGCGCCGACGGGAGATGTTGTGGCCGCTGAAATGTTGGTCAATGACGCCCTGGACTCTGCTATCACGCAGGCTCTGGCCGCACTCAGCGATTATGTTGAGCAGGTGCGCGAGGAGTTCCTGGCGACAACACTGCACGATGTGCGTCAGCCTCTTACCTCCATCTTGGGTGAGGCTCAGTTGCTGGTTCGGCGCCTTAGCCAGGCCACGCCACGTGATCCGCAGCAGCTGCTGGACGGTGCCGAGCGTATACAAGCCTCCGCAAAACGTATGACATCTCTGCTGGAAATGCTCAGCGACGTATCGAGATTGGCCCTGGGTGGACTCGAAATGCACGTCAGCGAGTCAAACCTGGAAGATGTTGTGCGAACGGCACTCGCCCATTGTCCCGCCGACGAGGTAGGCAGAACGGTCGTCACCGTGGGCCCGCGAGCAGAGGTAACAGGAGAGTGGGATCCGAACCGGCTTGAGCAGGTTGTGAGTAATTTGCTGGGTAATGCTTTCAAGTATTCCGCCAAGGATACGCCTGTTGTTATCACGGTGGGTGCCGACGAGTTGGCGGATACTGTCACTCTTACGGTGAGGGACCATGGCATAGGCATTCCACCGGAGGATATTCTTCATATTTTCGCGCGTTACGAAAGGGCAGGGAACGCGATTGGGAATGGCGTAGATGGGCTTGGACTTGGGCTATTTCTGTGCAAAGGCATAGTTGAAGCGCACGGCGGCCACATATTTGCAGAGTCGGAGGGCCCCGGCCACGGAACGGCCATAACGATTGTGCTTCCTCGCCACGCTACACGGTAACTCCCACCTGTCCGGCATCCCTGATCGACGTCAGGCTGCCAAGCTACTGATCTCAGCCCACATTTTGGGTGTGCTATAATATGGGCTTGAACGGTCTGGATGCTCCAATTCGGCGCTCTTGCCTACCGTAGCGGGTCACTCCTGGCCAGAGCTCCATATGGTAAATTCCATATAAGTAGTGCTCTCACGAAACGCAGCTTGATCGGACCTGCTCTTCTACACGCAGTTTCCATTCGAATAACTGGCATAAAATGCCCGAGAACAAGATACAAAATGGCTCAGAGGCCTGACTTCTGGGCCGTTGCTTTGCCCTCGTAGAGAGTTTGACGACCCATGGAAATCTGCCAACGAGCATGCCCATTTGAGTCAACTGCCGTACCTTTAGTAACAATTCACATTGGTGAATATGACCTGTTGACAGGACTTCCTAATACGAATATATTCTATTCAGGTCCACAAGACCCCGGCCAACGTCGCCTGAAGGTTCATATCTCTACGCTTCACAGCTTTCGCTGAGGCGATGCGAACCAAGTAGCTCCTACCTTGACTCTGGGGCTGACTCTTGACGTCTAATTTCGCAAAAGGAGATATGAAGATGGGAGACATAAAGGATATAAACTCAGGCGATACCGCACTGGTACTCATTAGCGCAGCCCTGGTTTGCCTCATGACACCAGGTCTGGCCTTCTTCTACGGAGGCCTGGTGCGGCGTAAGAACGTCCTATCCATCATGATACAGAGTTTTATCTCAATGGGCGTTGTTACGATAATGTGGGTACTGTTCGGCTTTAGCCTCGCATTTAGCGGCGATACTATGGGCGTTATCGGCGACTTCAAAATGGTTGCTTTGAACGGAGTAGGCTTCGCCCCCAGTCTTACCTATGGCCCACACATCCCGTTTCTAGCGTTCTTTCTCTTCCAGGAGATGTTTGCAATAATCACCCCTGCCCTCATCACAGGGGCGTTCGCCGACCGCGTAAACTTCAAGAGCTATCTGAAGTTCCTGGTGTTGTGGAGCCTGTTTGTATATGTGCCTTTCGCTCATTGGGTTTGGGGCGGCGGCTTCCTTGCTCAATGGGGCGTGGTTGACTTCGCGGGCGGCATCGTGGTTCATTTGAGTGCGGGCTTCGCGGCATTGGCCTCGGTATTCGTAGTCGGTAAGCGCAAGCTGCAACCGGGAGAAAAGACCGCGCCTCACAATCTGGCCTTTGTCGCTCTCGGCACAGGTTTACTCTGGTTCGGGTGGTTCGGTTTTAACGGAGGCAGCGCTCTTGCAGCCAACGGGGTAGCAGCTATAGCGTTCGTCAACACCGACATTGCCGCATCGGTGGCTATGGTGGTGTGGCTCGCAATAGCCTGGGCTCGTGAGCAAAGGCCCAGCATGACAGGAGCCTTGACAGGCGCGGTGGCGGGCCTTGCCACCGTAACTCCTGCCGCCGGTTTCGTACCCGCCTGGGGAGCCGCGCTCATCGGCCTGGCGGCGGGAGTCGTATGTTACCTGGCTGTACAATTCAGGATTAAGCGTGATTGGGACGATGCACTCGACGTATGGGGCGTGCATGGCGTTGGGGGCGCGCTTGGCGTTGTGCTGACGGGAGTGTTCGCAAGCACAGCAATTAACGGCGTGGGCGGTCTGATAGAGGGTAACTGGCAGAAGTTCGGCGTGCAAGTGCTGGGTGTGGCGATTACGATTGTTTACACCTTCGGGGTAACTTTCGCCATCCTGAAGGTACTCAATATTTTCGAGCCGGTTCGCGTCACAGAAAAAGCCGAAGCAGTAGGGCTTGACGAATCTCTGCATGGAGAGATCGCCTACGATTTGACGTAGCCTGGAATCTGAAGCGTCAATAAGAGATAAGTTGGCCCCAAATCGGCACCAATAATCCGGTGATTCGTAGTCCGTTTGCGCGCCTCAATACGCCCTTGCGAGCCTAAAGATGGCACAGAATCCCACGTCACTTGTGCTATAATATGGGTTTGAACGGTCTAGGTGCTCCAATTCGGCGTTCTTGCCTCCCACCGGCACAAGATTGCCTGTTACGGAGCGCTATGCACCTTGTGATGTGTCTTCGGCTGTTCTAACATAATCGGCTTATGCACCCATTCGGAAGGAGAAATCCCATGCGCCCAGGGCATACAAGGCCGCGCAAAGCGCTATTCTTCAAGCTGCTTGGCCCAACATTATTGCTATTACTCCCATTACTATTGCTAGGTGGCAGCCTGGCCGAGGCAGGGTTGAGACCACAGGCAGCAGGGCAGGCCACCAAGAACCAGGCACTTTCTTCTCGCCTGGTGTTGCGGGTGTATTTTCACAACATAGCCGAGCGGGATCGCCTGGCAACGGAGTTAGATACCTTAGAGGTCCCCACTACCGGCGGCTATCTTACCGTCGTGTCAGACCAGGCCGGGGTAGACTCGCTCCGGGCACGTGGCTTGCGCGTGGAGATCGATGCCGAGCAGACGGCCAGGCTCAATACGAATGTCAGGTTCGGCAACACGCCGGACAACTTCTTCGGCGGCTACCATACCGTCGAGGAGATGCAGCAATTCCTGGACGCCGAAGTGGCGGCCCACCCCAACCTGGCCGAGAAGGTTGACTATGGGGACTCGTGGTGCAAGGCCCACCCCGGCCAATGCACTCTGCCCGAGCCGAACAACGGCTATGACCTGCTGGCGCTGCACATTAGCAATCGCAGTATCCCCGGTCCCAAGCCTGTATTCTGGCTGGAAGCCAATATTCACGCTAGAGAGATCGCCCCGCCCGAGATAGCGGTGGACTATATCAGCTATCTGCTCGACAACTACGACTCGGATGCCGATGCCCACTGGCTGGTGGATTGGCACGACATTTACGTCGTACCGACGCTGAACCCTGACGGGCACCACATCGTGGAGGCAGGCGGAGGAGGACAAAACCCGTACTACCAGCGCAAAAATGCTAACGACACCAACGGCTGCACTACGTGGCCGCCTGCTATTGGCAACCAGTTCGGCACCGACCTCAATCGCAACTTCCCCTTCCTGTGGAACTGTTGCGGCGGGTCAAGCGACGTACCATGCTCGGAGGCCTATCATGGCGCGGCGGCCCAATCGGAGGACGAGACCCAGGCAGTTGTTAACGAGGTAAGCAGCCTGATACCCGACCAG
>JBBRDO010000146.1:0-9683 GCA_038203825.1 Chloroflexia bacterium
ATCCACAAGTCCAAAGCCGTGATGGAGTGGCTGAGGGAGCACCCCAGTGTTCAGTTGTTGTATTTGCCGACGTATTCTGGGCATCGGGAGAACCCTGTTGAGAAGGTGTGGTGGCGAGTGAAGAGCCAGATAGGGGCCAACAGGCTGCATAGTGACATTGATACGCTGGTAGCCTGTGTACACCAGTTCTTCACCTCCTTCACGCCCCAGGCAGCTCGTCAACTCGTGTCCGCTGCTTGACAATTGTCTAAAAGACTTTTGCAAACTTACTTAGCTCGACTTTGTACATTAATAACTCAATATCGTCAATAGCAGACAGCGTAAGCAAGTCTATTCACGTGTGAGCGGGGGACTAAACAGACATCAGGGTCTTGTGGGGATGTCTGATAAGTGAAGTTACCCCACAGATTGCGCCTGACCTGTGCCAGCACGTCCGAGAAGGTAGCCTCCCTCTTGTCGTACCAGGCTGTGCGCTGTACCGGTACGTTGCCGTCTGGGTGCAGAGCTTTTCCAAACAAAGCCACCAGGCTGAACATGCCCAGCAAACAGGGTGTGCTGCGCTCGATTGCCAGGTCTGACCATTGACGTTGCGTCTCCACTCCCAAATGTGCCCGGCTCTCCTCAAACGTCACCTCTATGGTCCACCTCTTGATGAAAAGGCTCACTACTTCTGATGCCGGCAAGCTTTGGTCTGTGCAGAAGTAGGCTCTTGGTTCTCGTTGCCCCGCTGGATCACGAGTGAGCACCCACCTGACAGGTAGCACTGGCAGGCCGATCCTGTACCACACTGCCGTGCTGCTTGCCAGACTGCCGTGCTGCTTGCCAGTTCAAGGTCTTGCTCCGAACCGTCGTACCAGCGTACTGTTACCTTCACCCATTCGGTGTTGAGATCGGTCAGCACACTGCTCAGCTTGGGCAAGGCTGCTCCTTTCACTCTTGGCCTGCCGATGGTGCCCGGCTCACGAGGTGGTGCAGGCTCATGCAAGGAGGCGTCCCAGCGCATTGGTGCTATCAAAGTGACCTTGTGTTTGACACAACATAACCCCAACTCCACAATCGAGTAAGCAGTATCGCCCACCAAACTGATCGGCACATCGGGTAACCAACGTCTTACTATCATCACCATTTGCTGGGCTATCTCTCCAATCGTCTTATGCCGTTTACCCAACTGCTCGCTCACTTTGGGGGTGGTAGCCAGCACTGAAAAGAAGGGAAGCGCCCACATTCTACGTGTCCAGGGCACTTGCACTACCATCATCATCACCACCCATCGCAGACCACTGGTTGAAACAGATTGCCCTTTGCTCGATTGCAAGTTGTCTCGATAATGTCCACGTTTGGAGATTTTACGTCCCCACCTTCTTTCGAGTGTCTCATCAATCACAATCTCGACTGTGCCACCTGCCTGTACAAAGGTATCTACGAGCAGTTGGAGGAGCAAGCGACTCAGACCAAGACAGGACCAACTTGCTCGGTTGAGTACCTGATGAAAAAGCGTGAAATCTGCGTCATCGTGCAAACCCATTTGCTTGAGGGCTGCCGTCACGGTACGACGACCTCGTGCCAAGAGAGAACCCACCACCAAGACGAGGGCCTTGTCCCAAGTAGGACGAGTAAAGGCTGGTCGAAAGTGCTGTAGCACCTGTATAATCGGACTGGGTAGGGACATCGTGAGCCTCCTTGTTTCGGATAGTGCTTTGGTAGGCTTCTATCTTACAACAAAGAGCTTGCGCGTCCCTTTACCCGTTTTCACCTCCTTTCATTTTGTACAAAGTCGAGCTTAGGGCAGGTTTGTATACTGGATAGGGGCGGGACATTCCGCGCGGTGGGCTGCTATCAGGGCCTTGAACTGGGGGAGGAGATCGGGCGCGACATCGTAGATGTTCTTGCAGTAGCCCGGGATGGTATTGGGCTGCTTCAGCTTGTCGAGCAGGCCGCCGATATAGAGGGGCGGACGCGTATCGATGCGAGTGAAGCGGGGGTCAACGTCGCCCGTGGCAATGTTGTAGTAGCGATAGGTTGAGCGCAAGGCCAGGCGGTACTGGTTGGAGTTGATTTCCTCCAGGTTCAACTTCTTGAGGTCATTAGTCACGAGCGCCACCCCGCCGCCACGAGCTTTGGCGGCGTCCACCTGCGTCCGCAGCAGTTTGGTCACATTCATCTCGTACGTGGAGGGCCAATCAACAGTGTAGTCCTGCTGGGTAGAGAGGGCAATGCCCACAGCCAGCAGGGCCATGCAGGTCAAGGAGAAGGCCACCCCGCCCTCGGAGCGTGCGGTATCTGTGGCAGGCGTGCGCCGGAGCAGCCGGGGTATGAGGCGCGCCACGAAGTCCGTTAGAGTGGTTACGCCCAGGGCGGCCAGGAGGCAGATCAGAGGTACGGCAAATATGAGCCGCCCGATGTGCACCTGCGAGGTTAAAAGTAGGGGCAACGTAAAGCCAAGAAACACGAGCACGAGGACGCGCCACCTGTAGCCTGCGCGCCGCCTGCCGAGCCAGACCGCTCGGCCGAGACCAATGAGCAGCAGGGGCAGCAGCCACCAGGGCATCAGCCTGCCTCGAGGGTTCCAGTAATCGATGGGAGCCGGGTGGGTGTTCCTGTCAAGAAAGAGATTGGACATCTCGCCAACATTCTTGGTGAACAGGTTCCAGGCCTGATCGGCCGCGGAGACGGGCGCCGCGGTGGCGAGCAGATTGGCGATCTGCTCGCCGCGACCGGAGTAATAGTAGCCGATTGAAACGAAGGGGTCGTGCTTGTGCTCGAAATCAAGCGCTGTGATGAAGCAGGCCATCGCGACCACCAGCACAAGAGCCGACGCGAAAAGCCGGAGCCGCTGTAGGCGATCTCTCCACCTGAGGAACGCCTCCAATACCAGTATGCCAACGCAGATGGGCCACAGGAAGCGCACGGGCGCGTAGCCGTAGGCTCCAATCATGAGAGTGCCCAGCAGGGCGGCCACCCTCCACCACAGGTCGGGCCTTTCCAGTACCCACAGGAGCGCCAGGATCGTCAGGAGGGCAGGGACGAGCGACACCCCGACAGCGGTGGCTGTGCGCGAATAGAGCATAAACACGGGGGACATGGCCAGCAGCAAGGCAGCCAGCACCGACACAGGCTCTTTCAGGCGCGAGTCAGAACCGGGCAGCTTGCCGTACAACTTGCGAGTGAGGATGTACAACAGGGGCACAGCTAGCGCGGCCAGCAAAGCCACTGGAAGGCGCATAAAAAGCAGGGACGGACCACCTATTCCAAAGGCAAGCCAGGCTGGGAAGACGACCCAGGGCGACGAGCCTCCATCGGTCATTAGCCCATCGTGTAAATGGAAAGGATCGAGAGAAGGCTGCTGCATGAAAGGGAAAAGCCCCTGCAGAGTGTTGTTCTCCCAGTTAAACGTGTAGCCGGGGTAGCTATCCAGCCCGACGACCAGCAGCACCACAGCCAGGCCATATAAGCCGATGGCAATAGGCCACACAGATCTGTTTCGACCAACCATATCGAAATTATAACCGCAAATTCACAAGGATAAACAGCGCAAATACAGTTGCTTGCAAGATTCCACTATGGTAAAATAGTGCGAGGATAGACACTCTTGGGGGCCTGCCCGCAACCAGGCGATTTTGTGAGCAGTAGGTAGAGTATAGTAGAGCACTAGAGCGGAACGAGTCATGAATTACTCCCCAGTCTTGGTTTTGAACCAGAACTTTGAGCCGTTGAACGTATGTAACGTCAGACGCGCCCTTGTACTTGTGCTGGACGGCAAAGCCGAAGTGCTTGAACTAAACCACCAGATAGTCTACACTGCCACCCTCTCAATTCACTGTCCATCTGTTATCAGACTCTCCCATCTCATCAAGCGTCCACGCCCACGAGCGCGCCTGAGCAGGCGCGAGATTTTTATCCGGGACAACTACACCTGCCAGTATTGCGGAGCGCGTCTACGCGAGCTTACTCTGGACCACGTGATACCGCGGAGCAAGGGCGGGCCCCACACATGGGAGAACCTGGTGAGCGCGTGCAAGACGTGCAATCATCGCAAGGGCGGCAAGAGCCTGTCTGAAACAAGGATGCACCTGGCGCGTCCACCACGCGAGCCGCGCTCGAATATCTACTACATGGTGCATCGCTTCCTCGAACATGGGCCAATGGACGAGTGGCTGACCTATCTGCCGGGCATCCAGAGCCCGGTATCCTCCAGCAACGTAAGCTGAAGCCAACTAGAAGGCTTCAGCACACCCCCTCACGTCCGCGTGACGGGGGTTTTGCTTTGTGGACTATGAGTCGTAGATCGTAAGTCGCTGATCGTAAGCCATGCGTCATCATATATAATAAATGGGAGGGAGAATAGAATGCTAGATATAAAGTTGTTCCGCGAACAACCGGAACTGGTCCGCACAGGCCTGAGCAACCGGGGCGTTGAAGATGCCGCCGCCATCGTAAGCGAGGTGTTGCGCCTCGACGAGAGGCGGCGCGGCATACTGGTAGAAAAGGAAGGCCTGCAGGCCAGGCGTAACGAACTGTCGAAACAGGTGCCCAAAGCCGCGCCCGACGTACGGGCAGCCCTCATAGATGAGTCGAAGGGGATCGGACCGCGCATCTCTGAGCTAGACAAAGAGACAGACGAGGTAGATAAGGCCTTGCGGGACATCTTGCTTAGCACGCCCAATCTTCCGAACCCGGAAGTTCCCATCGGCGAAGGTGAGGACCAGAACGTGACGGTGCGCACGTGGGGCGAACCAAAGAAGTTCGACTTTGAGCCGCTTCCACACTGGGATATTGGAGTACGCCTGGGCCTGATAGACTTTGAGCGCGGCGTGAAGATCAGCGGGGCGCGTGCTTACATCCTCACGGGCCTGGGTGCGCGGCTGGAGCGCGCACTGTTCAACTTCATGCTTGATATGCACGTGTATGAACAGGACTATACCGAGATACTGCCGCCATTTCTCGTAACCGAGGACAGTATGATCGGTACGGGACAGTTGCCCAAATTCAAAGAGGATATGTACGGGGTGGACGACGAGTCGCTGTACCTGATTCCCACAGCGGAGGTGCCTGTCACCAATATGCACCGGGAGGAAATCCTGAGCGCCGACCAGTTGCCGCTGCACTACACGGCATATACAGCCTGCTTCCGCCGTGAGGCGGGGTCGGCTGGAAAGGATGTGCGCGGCGTGATCCGGGTCCACCAGTTCAACAAGGTGGAACTGGTGAAGTTCACCACGCCCGAAACCAGCTATGAGGAGCTGGAAAGCCTCACCAACGACGCAGAGTTAGTGCTGCAACGGCTGAACCTGCCTTACAGGGTGAGCGAGCACTGCACGGGTGACCTGGGTTTTTGCGCCACCAAGAGCTACGACCTGGACGTGTGGATACCGGCGCAGGATACTTACCGCGAGATATCGTCATGCAGCAACTTCGAGGACTACCAGGCAAGGCGCGCTAATATCCGCTACCGGCCGGGCCCAGAGGAGCGGCCACGCTTCGTGCATACGCTCAATGGGTCGGGGCTGGCGGTGGGGCGCACCTGGGCGGCAGTACTGGAGAACTTCCAGCAGGAGGACGGCTCGGTCGTCATCCCTGGTGTGCTCCGTGCTTATATGGGAGGCCTGGAGGTAATCAGGCCGCAACAAAGCCAGGAGCAAGGCGTATAATAGTATTAGGTACAGGGAATTGGAAGAGCACACAAACTATAACAGCCGAGTAGAGAATAAGATGAAGCTGGCGTTGGGGCTGACGCTGCTGATCCTGGCTGTGGAAGCCATCGGCGGCGTAGTCTCAAACAGCCTCGCGCTGCTCGCCGACGCCGGGCATATGCTGACCGATGTTTTCGCGGTTGGGTTATCGCTCTATGCTCTCATACAAAGCCGGCGCCCCGCCGATCACAAGCGCACGTTCGGCTACCACCGGGTGACTATTCTTATTGCCCTGCTCAACTCGGCAACTTTGCTGCCCCTGAGCGTTTATATCATCTGGGAGGCGGTAGGCCGCTTCTCGCACCCGGAACAGATCCAGGGTGGGATAATGTTCGCGGTAGCGCTCGTCGGGCTGGTTGCAAATCTGCTTATCGGCCTGAACCTGCATGGCGAGGCAGGGGCAAGTCTGAATGTGCGAAGTGCGGTGATCCATGTGATGGGCGATGCAGCGGCTTCGGGCGGGGTGTTGATTGCTGCGCTTGTTATCACGTTTACAGGCTGGACGCCGATCGACCCTATCCTCAGTATAGGGATAGCTCTGCTGGTGGCCTTCAGCGGCTGGAGGGTGGTGCGGGAGAGCGTGGGCATCCTGATGGAGTCGGTGCCGCGAGGGATAGATATCGATTTGCTCATAAACAGGCTGCAAGGGGTGCCGGGGGTGCGCAGCGTACACGACCTGCACGTATGGCAGATAAGCCAGGGCATCAACGCCCTGAGTTGTCACGTAATCGTGGACGACCAGGCGATCAGCCGGAGCGCAAGTGTCCTAGCAAGCATGAACATGATCCTGCAGGAGGAGTTCAATATCGGGCACTCCACAATCCAGCCCGAGTGCATAGAGTGCGACCCCAACGCGCTCTACTGCCAGCTGACACCTATGGGCACCAGCGAGCACTCACACGCACACAGCCACGAGCACGAGCACGCCCATAGCCACTAAGAGTACACAACACAAAGAGAAAGAGGCAGGCCCGCAAATGACGCGGGCCTGCCTCTTTCTCTTTGTGCGCTTGTCTGAACTATCTGCTGCCCAGCCAGGCCAGCGGATTGCGGTAATCACGACCGCTGCCCACCTTCACCATAAAGTGTGTGTGTGGACCTGTAGAGTTACCGGTCGAGCCGACGTTGCCAATGACCTGCCCGCGAGAAACATACTGTCCTACGCGCACAGAGGGCTGGCGTATCATGTGGCCGTAGACGGTTAGCAGGCCGTTCTGGTGGTCTATGAAGACGCAGTAGCCGAGGCCGTCGGTGCGCCACCCCGCCCAGATCACTTCGCCCGAGCCGGCAGCGTGGATAGGGGTGCCCGCAGGCGCGGCCAGGTCCAAGCCGTTGTGGTGCGATGAGAAGTACTGGGTTATTACAAAGTTGCTGAGAGGCCAACCGAGTGAGCCGGATCCGCCGCTATAAGAGCTTTGCGGTGCAGGAATTGCCTTAGGAGCCGTTTTCGTGATCGTGTTGCCGGCGTTTGAGCTAGATCTAGAGGAGGTGCTCTTTGACGCTTGAGTGCTTGTCGTGCTCTTGGCGGCTTCTGCCTGCTTGGCGCTTGCCAGGCGAGCGGCAGCTACTTCACTTGGCGGGCTGGCCCCGGGCACCATGATCACAGTGTCGGCAGCGAGGGTGGAGGAAGCATTCAGGTTGTTCGGGCTAAAATCGAGGATGTTCTGCGAGGTAACACCGAACTTGTCGGCTACAGACAATACTGTATCACTGGCCGACACTTTGTATTCTATGCCGATCACGGGCAGAATGCGCAACTGGGTGCCGGGCGCGATAGCGGCGGGGTCCGGGATGTCGTTGGCGTGGACAATGGTGGGCACATCAAGCTGGAAGCGGGCCGCGATCTTCTTCAGCGTATCGCCCTCACGGGTGCTGTAGGTGATATCGGCTGTGCGCTGCGGCATCATACCGCTGGGCACTACGAGGGGCTGTCCAACCTTGACTGTACCATCGGTCAGGCCGTTGGGTCCGTAGCCCACGATAAGCGAGGGGTCGGCCTGGAAGTAGCGGGCAACGCTATCCAGAGTATCGCCTGCACGAGGCACGTAGTACATGCCGTCGACGGGTGGCACTTGCAGGATCTGGCCGGGGTCAAGTTCCTGTTCTGAGTCCCAGATAGCGTTCGACCCCATGACAGTTTCGGGCATGACGTTGAACCTGGCAGCGATGGACGAGATAGTGTCCCCGGCCTCCACCTTATATGCGGTGATTGTGGTATGAACCTGGGCTGAGGGATCAGGGGCGGTATTACCATCGGTAACAGGCGCCTGATATATACGGGAATCGGCTGCGGCTTCGGTACCACCGAGCTCGGTGCGGGGCAAAGTCAGGGCATAGTCCTGGCTATCCGCGGTATCTCCATCGCCGAAGGTGTCCGTGCCCTGGGCGGAATCTACAGCCGAGAGGCCGTTCGGGTAGGGATTCTCTACTGTCAGAGTCTTCAGGCCACCCAGCACAACCAGCCCGCCTACTATCAGCAGGATAATAAGATGCGTAGCATAGCGGGATACCCAACGTGCTGCGTGCCTGCGCGATGTATGCGCAGCGGCAAGCTCTTCGGGGGTAACGCCAAATCCGAGCGTGCCCGGGCCGCCGAGGTCGTCCACGTTGACCAGTAAACCGACGCGGTCGCGGGCGCTCTGTACGCCCACCTGGGCGCGAGCCAGCCCGGTCTGCAAGCGAGAGGGAGGGAAGAAGGCTGTGTCGTCCTCGTCTTCGTAGATCGGTTTGGTGCTAGGAACTAAAGAGAGCAGCGAACCGGCAGAAGACTCTTTGGTTACCAGACCGTCGGCCAGTTGGTGAGCCTGCAACGGCTCGGAAGAAAGGCGAATAGCGCCTTTAGAAGATTGCTTATTGAATTTGGAAGATGGGCCTGCGACACGACCTTTAGCATTGCGTACGGCGCCCGAAGGCGAAAGTATTTCCGGTTCGTCAGCTATAGTCGGGGAATATAGCAGGGAGTTCAAGCTCTCTTGTGCGTCGCTGATAGCGCGACCTGAGCGAGAATTAGAGCCGATACGCGGCTTCTTGCCCCCTTTAGGCAGAGTTTGTACCATTTTCTGAGAGTGCCTCCTCATTCTAGCAAGGTGTAGAAGCCACGCATATACGCCTACGGGGCAAAGGTAGCGCGCAGGGCTTCAAGGGTGTGACAAAGCGGGAACGTCTTAGATCGAAGACCCAGTAGATGGCGATATAGCGTGAACCCCGATTATCCAGCTCATAGAGCAAGCTAGTTCTACAAGAAGTGTGATGTAGAACACCAGTGGGATAATACTCCATCGCGGAACGCGGATGCAAGCGATTCCGCTGCGCGAAAGGGCTGCATACGACAAAAATACGGTAAATAACGTAGCCGAAATCGCGAACCGGATCGCAAATCAGGGATTCCGGCTTTTGGCTTGCAAGCCCGGGGTACAGGGGCTAGGGCTTGCTTTTATCTCCGACTATGATCCGCACAGGATCGCCCGTGCGTACCTTCATTCGGTGGGCGGCGTTAGAGCTACGCACTGCGATTTCAAGAAGGTGCTCGGAGCCAATCAGAGCGACGGGCTGTCCCTCGCGCACGTCGGTATAAGCCCTGGCCAGGCCCTTGATCACGTGGCCTCCCACCTCGACAGTGGGCTGGGGCTTGCCGGCCAGTATAGGAGCCAGTAAGCGCTCGGGCAGATTGGTAATGATGTTGCCGAACCTGTCGACATGCACAATCTGGCCCACAACTGTAACGATCGGGCCCGACTTTTGTACCCTGGGAGCGCCTATGGGGAGCCTCACCAAGCTCTCGAGAGGGATGGAGCTACCCATACGATCGGCCTGGGCACCGCTTGCGAGGTGAGCGGCCACAGGCGCGAATATATCCCGGCCGTGAAACGTATTGCTCACACCAGGTAGCCAGTAGTTAGGGTTGTCGAGGTGGTACGCTCTGGGCAGGTCGTTGCTCCCACCGGCTGACCGGAACCGCTGCGTACGTCTGCCCTTGCCCACGGGCTCGTCGCC
>JBBRDO010000147.1:0-9428 GCA_038203825.1 Chloroflexia bacterium
CTAGTGGACGACGTCTGCACCACAGGCGCGACGCTGACCCAGTGTGCGCTTGCTCTCAGGGCGCGAGGCTGCGAGCACGTTTATGCGGTCACGGTGGCCAAGGCGGTGGGGCACGAGGTTACCGCCGATATTTAGCGGAGCGAGTCTGGGTAGTGGTCATGATTGCCCGCCAGCCACTTCCACCATCGTGCCCGTCGTATCCGCACTGATACAGGCCTCACTTGTGCGCAAGACTGGCCACTGTGCGAACTCAATTCGGTTCAGTACGTGGGGGTATCCGGCGAACATTATGATGTTGCCGTGTGCTGGCGGGTACATACGGTAAACGCACTCGGCTAGTTAGCGCACCTACAGCTGCAATGAATCCAAGAATACCCACCTCTATCACCAGCGCCCATAGGAGGTCTGGCAGACCAAACCCTATCGTACTCAGGAAGGAAGGAGTTTCGAACTCGTCATGGCCAGGGATGAATGCCAGCCAGTAAACTACATTGTCGACCAGCGCTATCATAAGGCTGATAACTATGCCAGGTAGGAGCCCTCTACGGTTGGCAAGCAAGTAGCCTAAGCCGGCATAAGTCAGTAGCCTTGGAAAAAGCCAATCAGGCGCTTCCACCCAGCCCTTTATGGCGTCAATCCACGTGAGACCTGCCCTGTAGCCATACATCCCCGTACCTGAGAGATTATACATTATTCCCCAATTGTAGTTATACAGCAGTCCGAAAATATAATAAGCCAGGATCATCAGGCAGCCGGAGTAAACCATCAGTTTGATAAGGCCAAGGGAAGCAATATGCTCGGACAAAATAACAACTAGAGGAACCCCTACGACCAGACCGTAAACGATGTAGTACAGCCATGGGGTTAAGAAAAAGGGATATAAATACTGATCAGAAAACCCCCACAACAAGAACAGTGCCAGCCAGATTGCAGTAATGCTGGTTGGCAGGGAGCGACGCGTTACAGGTAAGTTAGAAGTAAGTATAAGGAGAGGAACTGCGGAAATCAGCACCAGCAGCCAATAATCCACTCCGAAACCGGCATCAATAGTTCCCAAATGAGAATAGCGAAAAAGCACCTGTATGCCCAGAAAGAAGGTCAGAAGCGTGAATGAGGAGAAATATATACGGCGCAAGCTAGTTTCGTTCCCAAACATAAAGCTGCCTCCCACGCACTAATATATCACAGCACGAGTAGCTTCTGTGACTGGTTAACGTCCAGGATGCGGAAATAGTTCAACTTTGCCTAAGGCCGTGGGCGACGCGATTACCGCCGATACCTAGCCGAGCGTGTCGAGGTAGTCGCCCTGGTTACCCGCCAGTTCGAGCGATTGGTCGAGAGGAACCCACCTGAACACAAACACGTATCCTTCGCTTTCCGGCACGGCACCGCCACTGGTTTCGATCCAGGTCCACGTGTCGGGTGTGGTGTCCTGGGCCAGCATATGAAATACGTGGCGCTCGTGCGTGTTGTGGGTGTCGGGCTGCACCCAGTCGTAGACGGCGATCTTGCGCGTAATGCGGCAATCCGTCAGGCCTGTTTCTTCCTCCACCTCTCGCAACAACGCGGCCTCGATGCTCTCATCGCCATCGACCGTCCCGGCAGGAACTTGCGTGCCCGCCTCCGGGAAGTCACGATGGTCGAACACCAGTAGCTCAGTTATGCCTTCGCTAGTGTTGCGAGTGATGTATGCCAGCACCTTCCGGATTCGCATCCGTCTTACCCTAAATGTCGCCGTGGACGCGCGCGAAGGACCACCTTAGCTCTATCAGGTCAGCCGGAACCTTCAGTGCGCGAGCCAGCTGCGGGGCCGCGCCGGGGTAGTAGTTCTCGGCCACCACCCGTAGGGGAATCAGCAGGCACGCCGCGATCAACTGTGCCTCGCGCTCGTCGCGGTCTCGCGACCAGTCGCTTGTCCTGCACACGAAAAGCTGTCCCGCCTGATTGGCGATAATATGCGCGGCCTCGTGAGCGATTGCCATGCGCTGCTCGTCGATCTTGAGGTTCTTGTTAATGCCGATGTGCATACTCTTGGGCCGCACGAACGCGAAACCCATCGTCATAGGGGTGAAGTTATGCTTGCGTATCTCGAAGCGATCAAGCAGAGGGCCAAGCTCGACCGGCAGGCGCGTGTGCAGCCTGTGGCGGTTTACGAGGAACTCAATGGTGTCCAGCAGGTCGTCATTGATGGTACTCAAGACGCGCCTCCTTCGCTTTCTTCCAGCATGATTCGGCGTATCTCGGTCAGGATGAGGCCCCGGTCGCGCTTGGGCAAGTCGTTCAGCTTGGGGGCAAAGTCGTGAGCAACAGGCTCAAAGTTGGGGTCGGCCTCGGCAAGCAGATGTTCCATGTTCGCTGCCTTGTAGAGCTTGGCTGTGGGTATCTCAAGCGCGTTGGCAATGCGGCTCAGCACCTCGTATGAAGGCTCCTTGTAGAGTCCGCGCTCCAGCTTGGAGAGGTAGCCGCTGCTGACGTGGGCAAGGTTGGCCAGTGCCTCTTGGCTGAGGCCGCGTTCGAGGCGCAGATTCTTGACTACAGGTCCGATCATATAGTGTTCGGGATGAGGTGACGGCTCCACACGGCATAAATGCCAGTGGCTTCTACGGTTTTACACCGATGCTGTACCGCCCTACAGCCATTAGGGTTGCACTGTAGGAGATTACCTAAGATGCTTTTACGTTGCACAAGGGTTTCTATGCAACAACCCGCTAACATCTTGCATTATCAAAGTGCGAACTACGGCCCGAAGGCAATAGTGGCATGTAGCATTGGTTAGCTTCCACGTTACTACTATTATACCACAAGGAGAGACTATGAATGGCCTAATACACAACGAACCACCCGCCCTAAAGGGCAGTGGCTTTAGAGGTTTTCTGTAATTTGTGGACGCAGATACAAGCCCATGTAGAGCGCGCCATTATACCACGTTTTTAGCCTTGCAAACAGAAAGGATCTCCAAAGTGCCTGGAGATCCTTTCTGCGTCTTTATGTCGTTGTAATGTATCGCCCTAAGGCTTGGGAGAGGCGGGTGAGAGTTTCGCGGCCTGGGCATAAGCCTGTTGGGCATCCTGTGCCTTGCCGGCGCCCTCATAGGCACGTCCAAGCGACATCCATGCCGTGCCCATGTTCGGGTCTAGCTGGGTGGCTTTCTGCGCAGGCTCTATGGCTTGCTGGTACATGTTGCGCCGCAGGAACGTTTCCGACAGCATCTGGTAAGCCGCTGCCCAGTCGGGCTGCAGGGACGCTGCGGTGCGGAAGGCGAGCTCCGCGTCGTCCAGTGCGTATGGCCGCCCCGTTGTTGCCATGTCTGCCATGCCTAATTGGTACTGGGCGGTGGGGTCCTCAGGGTCAAGCGATATCGACTGCTCCAGCAGGTCGGCGGCCTCGTCATAGTTGCCCGCCTGGTATGCCTGCACGCCGCGATCGCGAAGGCTGCGTGCATTCACACCCGCCTGAGCGGACTGTTCCATGTCGGCAGGCACATTCGGTTGCGGATTGGGAAGTACCGCCTGTGGAGGTATTTGGGCTTGAGGCTGCGCCTGCGGGTTTGACGGTGGTGCAGTCACGGGCGCGGCCGGCGTGTTGCCCACCAGGCTGGAAACCCAGGTGGTTGATGAAAGCAGATAGGCTCCGCCTGCCAACGCTCCCACGGCCAGCACCGCCAGCAGGGACATGAGCACAACGCGCCTCACGCCCGTTGTAAAGCGCGCGCCTCTTGTCGGCACTATCTTGACCGCTGATGTGTGGGCTTGCATGCCCGAAGACCGGACCGCTTGCAGTCGTTCGCGTTTGAGATTGCGTCCGCGGGCCGGCTTAAAATCGGGATCGTCGTCGGGCAGATGGTCTGTGCGGAGTTGGTCAGTTATGCGCAGCAGCCAATCGGCGTTGGGGATCATGTCCCAGTCTTCCATGCCCATCGAGGGCTTGCGCTTTTCAAGCACGCCACTTGCCAGCCGGTTTGTTGCTATGTCATAATCGTGCAGATAGTCGCTATCCGGGGAATTAGGTTCAAGGGTTGCTAATGATCTTGCCATCTTTACTACCTCATTTGTAAGCGCCGTGATCGGGCAATAGCTTCCTGGCCCGATATTTGCAGTTGCCGCCCCGATGTGGTCGGGTAATAAATATAGCACGGCAAAATCCGGGAGTAGCATGTTTCCACATTCGGTGTGTTATCATTCGTGGCGATAATAGTCAGGGAAAATGGGAGGCAACTTTGGAAATACGCCGATCAAGGGCCGCAATATTGGTCATACTGTCTGCTCTCTGCATGGCAATGGGCGTGTCAGCTTGCGGAGGGCCGGATGCCCTATCAGCAGACCAGATCATTGCGAAGGCTGTGCCCGCCATCAACGCGGTAAACACATTCCACTTCACGCTGTCGACGAGCAAGGTACAGAAAGTGCCCCCCGGCATCTTCATCACGGGTGTGGATGGGGACGTGCAGAAGCCCGACAAGCTGGTCGGGAGTGTGACCGCCGCTTACAGTGGGATACCGGTCAAGATAAACGTCGTGGTCGACGGCTCCAGCCAGTTTTGGACCGATCCTGCGTCGGGGAAATGGGGGCCGATGCCAAGCGAGCTAAACATGGCCACTTTCTTCGACCCGTCAAAAGGCATGGCTGACATACTGGGCAATGTGAAGGGGTTGACTGCCGACGGCACGGAGAACGTTGACGGCGCAGACACCTACAGGCTTAAAGGCACCGTCCCCGCGACGGCTCTCAAATCCTTGACATCTGAGGTGACCGCCACGGGTGACATCAGCACCACATTGTGGGTCGGCGCGGGCGATTTTCTGCTTCGCAAGGCCGATCTGGTGGGCCCGCTCCTGTCTGACGAGCCGGCAGATATTGCCCGCACGCTAACGATCAAGGACTACAACAAGCCTGTAACAGTTCAAACGCCTGTTATACACTAGCACGGCAAGGCTTAAACACAGAGAAGGTCCGGGTGAACAATCCCCCGGACCTTTTCCCATTTTGATCAAAAACTAGTTGCTGAAGTGGGAATACAATTAAGCAGAAAACCCAGACAATCGCGAACGACCATCCGGGTTCCTGCTTTGCTCAATAACTTCAATCTCTTTCGAAATCTCTGTTGCTTGAACAACTTCATGTTACCACTGTTTCTGCATTTTGTCAATACCTTAAGGCCGGAATCATATGGATCGAGACAAAACTCGTCAGACAGCACCTCATTTTGCTATATTACTTACCAATAGCAGGTCATGTGTTGGAATCGACAGCAAAGGACCGCCGGAATGATAGATATCTCTGAGGTAGCTAACCTCGACGACGGCCCATTGAGCGCCGCATATAAGGCTCTGGCACGTGGGGCCTGGGACGAGGCCGCGGGCCAATTCCGTACTGTGCTTACCTCGCGGGAAATTGCAGAGGCACGGGAAGGGCTCGGCCTCGCGCTCTGGTGGCTCAACGACCTGGATGGTGCCTTCGACTCGCGCGAGCGTGCATATTCGCTGTAT
The DNA here is from genome assembly GCA_038203825.1 of Chloroflexia bacterium. GTDB lineage: Bacteria > Chloroflexota > Chloroflexia > QHBQ01 > JADMIH01 > JADMIH01. The sequence goes on from JBBRDO010000147.1 coordinate 5,486, forward strand.
AGAGCACGAGGGGACCGGCGCCCGGCAGCGCGAATGGCCATCTGGCTGGCCTGGGACTATCTCGGTGTTCGCGGTCAGATGGCCGTCGCCAATGGGTGGTTGCAGCGTGCCCACAGTCTCCTCGACGATCTGGAGCTGTGCGGTGAGCAGGGCTGGCTGGCGCTGCGCGAGGCCGAGAACGCCATTCTCTGGGCCGCCGACCCTGTAACATCCCGTCAGCTCGCCGCTCGCGGTACGGAGATCGGGCGCGTTTTGGGCTTAATTGACCTCGAAATGTTTGGGCTGGCCCTTGAAGGCCTCGCTCTCGTGAGCGAAGGCAAAGTAGAGGACGGGATGCGCAAGCTGGACGAGGCCACGGCGGCGGCCATAGGTGGCGAGATGCATAACAGCACCGCCATCGGGTCTACTTGCTGTTGCTTGATCTTCGCTTGCGAGCGGGTGTTCGATTACGATCGTGCGCTTCAGTGGTGCGAGCGCCTGAAAGATTACTGCGAGCGCATTAGCTACGTTCCCATGCTTGGTGTGTGCCGGTCTCACTACGCAGGCGTGTTGATGTGGGCCGGTGCCTGGAAACAAGCGGAGTCGGAGTTGGCCGAAGCCGCACAGGCCTTGCAGGCCACGCGCCCGGCCTTCCTCGCCGAGGCAATCGCCCGCCAGGGCTTTCTTCGCTATCAGCAGGGCAGACTGGACGAAGCGGTCTTGCTGTTCGAGCAGGTTTTGTACTTCCCCCCGGCGCAACTAGGCATGGGAAGACTGGCGCTGGACCTTGGCGAGGCCGATACTGCGCTCGATCATGCGGAGCGCTATCTTCGCCACATACCCCCCGAAAACCGTACAGAGAGAGTGGGCGGCCTGGAATTGATGGCGAGAGCTCACCTGGCCCTTGGCAATCTCGAAGCGACCAATCTTGCCCTTGACGAACTGACAGCGATTGCCGGCGAAGTTGGCACGGGTCCTCTGCTCGCCATCACGAAACTTGTTGGTGGTCTCATAGCAGCCGGCACCAATGACCATGCAAGTGCGCGCAGCCTGCTGGAAGACGCGGCAGATCTATTCGCGCGCAGCGGCGCGCCGTACGAAATGGGACGGGCCCGTATAGCGCTCGCCGAGTCGCTGGAGGCTCTCGGCCGACTTCCCGTCGCTGAGCGAGAGGCGCAGGCCGCCCTGCTGTCGTTGCGTGAGCTAGGTGCTGAGCGCCAGGCAGCGCAGGCGGATGCCCTGCTGAAGCGCCTCCGGGGTTCGCGTGAGATTGCCTCTGACGAGGCATCTGCGCCTCAACTCTTGTCGGCACGCCAGAAGGAAGTGCTAAAGCTGATCGCCCAGGGTTCGAGCGATCAGGAGATAGCGGAGCGACTCATGCTTAGCCCTCACACCGTCCACCGTCACGTAACCAATATCCTGGCTCGCCTGAACGTACCGTCGCGCGCCGCAGCAGTCGCCTCTGCCGCTCGCCAGGGCTTGATATAACGACTGGCGTCCAAGCCAGACACCACGTACCGGGCGTTCGCCCCGATTTTCTATCTCCCCTACAAATCGTCTCATTGAGTCTCCTTCTCCTTGCCATGGCCTTCTAAGGCCATCCCGTGGGCTCCCATGAAATACCCTGTTCATGGGAAGTTAAGCGACCCAGCCGTTCGCTATGATGAGGCCACTGGTAAAACCAGGCGTGCTGAGTGACAAGAGCTGGAGGTGATCATGATGGGAAATAGGCAGAGTGTATCCGGAGATGTGGCGAGACCTATCCCTGCCGCAATACTGGAACTCCTCGATAGCAGCGATAGGACTGGCTCGGCGTGCGCCGTCCTGACCCCGGCAATTAGGGCCAAGCTGATGGAGCTTGAGCCGGGTCAGATCCTGTTGGTGCGTGTGGATGACCCGTCTGCACGCCTGGACGTGCCGGCCTGGTGCAGCCTCACCGGTAACGTCTTGCAGGCGCAGGCCGAAGAAGACAACGGAATACTGGATTTCTTCATCAGGAAGGAAAGTAAGAGGTAAGCAAAATGGCAGAGATACTCGTGAGCTGTTCATACGGCAAAGAAGACCCCGAACGGGCCATCCTATCGTTCATATTCGCCAACGTGGCTGCCGCAGCCGATCAGAAAACCGCCGTCCTCCTTACAATCGAGGGCGTGCGGCTGGCTACGAAGGGCTACGCCGACGACATACAGAAGGAAGGCTTCCAGCCCCTTAAGGAAGTTATGCAATCGTACATCGCGAACGGCGGCCAGATCTGGGCCTGTGGCACTTGCGCCAAACCGCGCGGCATAACCGAAACCGACTTGATCGAAGGCGCCAATATCGTTACCGCCGCCTATGTCGTCCAATACATCGCTTCAGGCGCTACCAGTATTGGCTTCTGATCGACCCTGAGCTCGACGGCTTGAAGCGACAGTGGAAAGAAAAGCACAATTACAAGCTATCGCAAAGAACATCGGAGGAGATCTAGATGAGCACCAGAACCAATGAGGATCACCGCGTCGACGCGAATACCATTATCCCGCAAACCGGCGCGAGTGGCTCTGACGACGAGTTGGAAGTCGGCCGGAGATTCCTGACTGCGTTGGCGGCACGCGACTATGATGGCCTGGAAGCCTGTTTTCAAGCTGATGTCAGTTTCAAAGCCCTTGTCCCCTCGGGCATACGAGACGCCATAGGCCCGCAGGTGACGGTGGCCTGGTTGCGCCGCTGGTTCGAGGATGCCGACCTGTTCGATATGCAGAAGATGAATGTGGACATGGTGGTAGACCGCCTTCATATCACCTACCGTATAAGGTTGCACAAGGAAGGTCTGATGCAAATGATCGAGCAACAGGCCTATTGCTCGGTCGACGATGGGCACATCACGGAGATGAAGCTCCTCTGCTCGGGCTTCAGACCGGAGACCACAGCCTGAGCGGCCCCGTGTGGGCGCTTGCTATTCACAGAGAGGCTGCTAATGATGTGCATCGTCACGCGCATGGCCTCGTCGCAGACGAGATCTTCGAGGTCTCGCAAGGCTCGTAAAGACGTATGGAGGTAAAGGCTTGTCGCCGCCGGTGGCGGGCAGAGCCTTACTCCGACAACCATAGAGGGAGGAAAATATCATGAGTAAACTAAAGGTGCTTTCAGTGCTTGTCGCTTTGGTTTCATCTCTGCCTCTCGTAGGAGTGGCCAGCAGTTGGGCGCAAGCGCCAGGACCAACAATATCATTTCAAGGCACGTACCCGTTGACGGTTGAGGCGGGCGATTATGACCTGACCTACCTGGTGCTTGACTTTGCACCGGGGGCAGCTATACCATTGCACTATCATGGCGGGCCGGCGCTGGTAGTGGGTATGACTGGCACGCTGACGCTGCGCCCCGAGGGAGGTCAGGAACATATGCTTACGCCTGGGGACGTAATGAATGAGAAGGTCGGGGCACGGCATGTTATGATCAACACCAGCAACGCCGCCGCCCGTATCATGGCTGTAGTGCTCTTGCCCAAAGGCGCACAGTTGACCACAGTGGTTGATACAAGCCCGAATCCGCCGCCCGGACCGACAGTGCCATTCCAGGGCGATTACCCTATCACGGTAGCGGCGGGCGACTACAGTTTGGTCAATCTGGTGCTCGACTTTGCGCCGGGGGCAGCTATACCCCTGCACTTCCATGGCGGGCCTGTAGTAGTGGTTGGTATGAGTGGTATGCTAACATTGCGTCCCGAGGGGGGTCAGGAGCACATGCTTACGCCTGGGGGCGTAATGAATGAGAAGGCCGGGGCACGGCATGTTATGATCAACACCAGTAACGCCGACGCCACAATCCTGGCGGGAGTGCTGTTGCCAAAAGGGGCAGAACTGACCACAGTGGTCGCACAGCAGCCCGTGGGGATGCCGAGCACAGGCGTTTCCAGTATACCGGGAGCGATCTTAGCGGTTCTACTTCTGAGTATCCTATCTCTTGTGCTGGGCAGCGCCGCTCG